>CADBPG010000086.1 GCA_902796435.1 uncultured Eubacteriales bacterium
CCCTCCGGACAGCGCAGATTGATGGTGATCCGCTTGGCGGGAAATGAAAAACCGGCGGCTGAAAAAGCACTGTGGATACGCTCCCGGACGCCGCGGGCTATGCCCTCGGGCAGCCCGATCATATGAAGGACCGGCAGACCGGGCAGGATATCGATCTCGATCTCCAGACGCCGGGCCCGGATCCCGTCATGGAATATCGTGCAGATTCTCTGAAACATGCGGTTTCCTTTCTGTGTACATCTTTTGCTTTGATATAGGCCGGATTTTGTGGAACGTACATGACACCCGGGCGTGTCGCGCAGCGGAACAGGGTGTTTTCGTGAAAAGATGCAAAAACAATTTGCGCGAACTGTACAAATGTCATAAATTTATCGCAAATCAGCAGGGGAAAACAAGAGAAACGGCGGAAACTTGCGGTTTATCATTTTTTCATCTATGCAAAACAAGATTTTCAACGTATAATAATTGGCGCAGATGATCCGGGACCGGAATATGACAGGAGGTCATAGGATGGCTGCCACAATACAGGATCTGTTATGGTTGTTGTTTATGGAAGGCCCAGGGATCGGGCACCGTACAGCCATGAAATGTTACAAGCAATGGGAGGATCCCCTGAAGATCTGGCAGGCAGGCGTTGCCGCGTGGAAGGAAGCCGGGCTGTCAGAGGGCATCATCCGGTACCTTGAGAAAGGACCGGCGCTGGAGGATGCCAGAAAACGAGCTGCCGCTTGGGAACAGCAGGGGATCACGCTCTTAAGTATCTCGTCCGAGCTTTATCCGGCACACCTGAGGTCGATCTTCGATCCACCGCCGGTGCTCTTTGCCCTGGGTGACACGGCACTGCTGTCGGCACCCATGATGGCTGTGGTCGGGGCCAGACGCTGTTCTTCCTATGGAGAACAGGCCGCCTCCTACATCGGGGCGGGGCTGGCACGGCGTGGCTATGCGGTCATCAGCGGCATGGCTGCCGGGATCGATGCAGCCGCACATCAGGGGGCGCTGAAGGCCGGAGGCAGGACCGTGGCCGTCATGGGCTGCGGCATTGATGTCTGTTATCCACCGGAAAACCTGAAACTGTGGCGGGAGATCCGCGAAACAGGGCTGATCCTTGCGGAACATGAACCGGGCGTACGGCCGCAGGCAGGCTTCTTTCCCCAGCGCAATCGTATCATCAGCGGGCTCAGCCGGGGCGTGATCGTGGTCGAGGCCGGAGAGAAGAGTGGTTCCCTCATCACCGCGGACCTGGCTCTGGAGCAGGGTCGCAGCGTATATGCGGTACCGGGCTCCTTCTTCTCATTGAAGTGCAGAGGGACACATGCTCTGGTGCGCGACAGCGCGGCGGCACTGTTGGTGGATCTTGGCGATATCGAGCCGGCAGAAAACGGCCTTCCATGCAGTGGAGAGGTGTCGGACAAGGCAGAGCCGGAATCCGAAGAGGAGCGGGCGGTGCTCCGTAAGATCGCACCGGAAGGGACCGCCATAGAAGAGCTGTTGAGCGTGCAAAGCGATATCGCAAGTCTCCAGCGGACGCTCTCCATGCTGGAATTATATGGTTTTATCCGTCAAGGCGCGGACCACAAATGGGTCCCGGCCTGACGTACAGTTGAATATACAGGAGGAATGGGAATGGCAAGAAACCTCGTCATCGTCGAGTCACCCGCCAAAGCCAAAACGATCAAAAAGTTTCTGGGAACGAATTACCAGGTCATCGCGTCCAATGGACACGTGCGGGACCTGCCGAAAAGTCAGATGGGGATCGACATCGAACATGATTTCGAGCCGAAATATATCACGATCCGCGGCAAGGGCGAACTGTTGGCCCAGCTGCGTAAGGAGATCGCCAAGGCGGACCGCGTCTATCTGGCGACTGACCCGGACCGCGAGGGTGAAGCGATCTCATGGCATTTATACCATACGCTCGGCCTCGCGGAGAAAAAGACACGCCGCATCACCTTCAATGAGATCACCAAGGACGTGGTCAAAGGAGCTTTGAAACAGGCTCGGGACATCGATCTGGATCTGGTAGACGCTCAGCAGGCACGCCGTGTGCTGGACCGCATCGTCGGATATGAGATCAGTCCGATCCTGTGGAAAAAGGTCAAGAAGGGCCTTTCTGCCGGACGCGTGCAGTCCGCGGCATTGAAGCTTTTGTGCGACCGTGAGGATGAGATCAATGATTTCATCCCGGAAGAGTTCTGGACCATCGAGGCCAAGTTCTCCAAGGAGGGAGCGTCCGGCAGCCTGCAGGCAAAGGTCGCCACCGTCGATGGGGAAAAGTTCGCCTGCTCCAGTGTGGAAGAGGCGGAGCAGATCGCTGCCCGCATCGCCGCTGCTGACAAGATCCAGGTGGAGCAGATCCACACGGGCCGCAGAATGCGCAGACAGCCGCTGCCCTTTACCACAAGTACCCTGCAGCAGGAAGCATCCAGACGCCTGAACTTTACACCGGCCAAGACCATGCAGGTCGCCCAGCAGTTGTACGAAGGTGTCGAGATCAAAGGTCATGGCACGATCGGTCTGATCACCTATCTGCGTACGGACTCGGTCCGCATTTCGGACGAGGCCCGGGCACTGGCCACGGAGCAGATCAAGACCTTATATGGAGAAGAGTATGTAGGCGCGGTCCGCGAGAACGAGCACAATGGCAGGATCCAGGATGCCCATGAAGCCATCCGGCCCACCTATGCGGATCTGAAACCCGCGGATATCACCGAATCCCTCGGTCGGGACCAGCTCCGGCTCTACCGGCTGATCTGGGAACGTTTCATGGCCGCCATGATGTGTCCGGCAGAGTATGAGACCATGCAGATCACGGTCTCCGCAGGCGGGATCGGGTTCAGTGCCTCGGGTTCTAAGCTGGTCTTCGCCGGCTTTCTGAAAGCCTGTAAGGACATGGACGAGGAAGAAGAGGGCGAGCTGAAAAGCATCAAAGGTCTGGAGATCGGGGATCAGCTGATCCTGCAGGATCTGGACAAGGAGCAGCACTTCACCCAGCCCCCGGCACGCTTTACCGAGGCTTCCCTGGTCCATGAAATGGAAGAAAACGGTCTGGGCCGGCCCAGTACCTACGCACCGACCATTTCCACCATCCTGGGCCGTGGCTATGTCACCAAAGAGAAAAAGGCACTGTATGTGACCGAACTGGGGACCATCGTCGACCAGATCATCGGAGAGTATTTCCCGGAGATCGTGGACGTGCATTTCACAGCCCAGATGGAGGACCGGCTGGACCGTGTGGAGACCGGTGATATTCCCTGGAAGGAGATCATCCGGGAATTCTACAAAGGGTTCGAACCGGAAGTGACCGAGGCCATGACCAAGCTGGAAAAGGTCGAGATCCAGGAGGAGGTCACGGACGAGATCTGCGATAAATGCGGCCGGCACATGGTGCTGAAGCAGGGCCGTTTCGGCAAATTCTATGCCTGTCCCGGCTTCCCGGAATGCCGCAATACGAAACCCTATTTCGAGTACGTGGATGCCCACTGCCCGGATTGCGGCGGCAGGATCCAGATCAAGCGGACCCGTAAGGGCCGTGTCTACTATGGCTGTGAGAACTATACCACCTGTTCCTTCATGTCCTGGGATCAGCCGACGGACGAGGCCTGCCCGAACTGCGGCGGCCGTCTGTTCCTGAAGAATGGCCGCAGAAAGCGTCTGTTCTGCCGCAATGAAGGCTGCGGCTATTTCCGCGAGATCGAAGAAGAAGAATAAGTCTGCATCCGAAAACCAAAGCGCTTCGTTACAAAAGAAAGAGGCGTATGCTGCATGAGCGGCAATGTAACGGAGGCACAGTTTCTGCATATTTGGAAGTGTTATCATGTTTCACATGATGAAAAACTGAAAGAGCAACTCATCTTGAGCCGCATGCCCCTGATCCGCTCCGTCAGTGCCCGGGCTGTTCTGCATTGCCCGCGGGACATGGAACTGGAGGATATCACCGGGTATGCGGTCTTGGGTTTTATGGAGGCGCTGGAACGCTTCGACCCACGCACCCATCCCAGCTTCGGGGCCTTCGCGGTCTGCTGGATGCGGGGCCGGATCGCCCATGGAGCCAGGGAACACAGCGGGGTGAAACGGGCCCAGATCAAATATCTGCCGCAGACGGTCTCTTTGAATGGGGATGGGGCAGAGGAGGATCTGCTGGAGCGGATCGCGGATCCCTCTGATGATATGGAGGCTCTGGAGGAGCGTTTGAGCCAGGAACAACTTAAGAGTATGCTGGAGCAGCAGATCCAAAAACTGGAACCCCGGCAGCAGTTGATCATCCGCAGACATTACTATGAACAAGTGTCTCTGCGCACCTTGAGCAAGGATCTGGGATACAGTCCCTCCTGGGTCAGTCTGCAGCACAGGGAGGCATTGGAGCTTTTGAAGGATGGAGTCCTGAAAGACCCTGTATTTGCCGAAGAAAAATCCCAATATCTTGCATAATTGTACTTGATTTTTCCCTACAGGACTGGTATAATTTCGAATGGTACGCATCTGCGTACATATATCACACGCGGCCGGAGTTATCCGCCGGTGCTGCCCAATGAGGGTGGTGGCAGGAGAAGTGGCCGGACGCGGAAGAAAAACCAAATGGAGGTATGTATCATGAGCGTTATTTCTATGAAACAGCTTTTGGAGGCCGGCGTACATTTCGGCCACCAGACCCGTCGCTGGAACCCCAAGATGGCTCCGTATATCTTTACCGAGCGTAATGGCATCTACATCATCGACCTGCAGAAGACCAGCCGTATGATCGACGATGCGTATGCACAGGTCAAAGAGATCGCTGCTGAGGGCGGCAAGGTCCTGTTCGTCGGTACCAAGAAGCAGGCGCAGGACGCTGTCAAGGCTGAGGCCGAGCGTTGCGGTATGTTCTATGTCAACAGCCGTTGGCTGGGTGGCATGCTGACCAACTTCAAGACCATCCGTTCCCGTATCGATCGTATGATCGCTCTGGAAAGAATGCAGGAAGACGGCACCTTCGACGTGCTGCCGAAGCAGGAAGTCCTGAACCTGCAGAAGGAGCTGGACAAGCTGCGCAAGAATCTGGACGGTATCCGCAACATGACCGAGATGCCGGACCTGATCTTCGTCGTCGATCCGCGTAAAGAGCACATCTGCATCCAGGAAGCCCATACGCTGGGTATCCCCATGGTCGGTATCGTCGATACCAACTGTGACCCGGATGAGATCGACTTTGTCATCCCCGGTAATGATGACGCGATCCGTGCTGTCAAGCTGATCGCTTCCACCATCGCGGATGCCGTGATCGAAGGCAACCAGGGTGAGGACGCAGCTGTTGCTGAAGCTCCTGCAGAGGAAGCGGCAGAAGAAGCTGAAGAAGAATAATCGATAAAATCAGTTCGTAGGAGGAATTATCATGGCAATTACCGCAGGAATGGTCAAAGAACTGCGTGAAATGACTGGCGCCGGTATGATGGACTGCAAAAAGGCGCTTACTGAAACCAATGGAGATATGAACGCGGCCGTAGATTACCTTCGTAAAAAGGGTCAGGCAACTGCACAGAAGCGCGCCGGCAAGATCGCCGCTGAAGGTCTGGTCACCTTCAAGATCGCGGACGACAACAAGTCCGCAGCGATCGTCGAAGTCAACTCCGAGACCGATTTCGTCGCCAAGAACGAGATCTTCCGTGAGTTCGTCAACGATGTAGCCGCTCAGGCTCTTGAGACTGCTGCTTCCGATATGGAAGGTTTCCTTGCAGAGCCCTGGAAGAAGGATCCTAGCATCACCGTCAACGATGCGCTGGTCGAGAAGATCGCGCTGATCCATGAGAACCTGAAGATCCGTCGTTTCGAGAAGATCACGACCGACGGTTTCATCGGTGGTTATATCCATGGTGGCGGACGTATCGGCGTTCTGGTCGAGCTGGATGCTGCCAATGACAGCGATGCAGTACGCAACGCTGCTAAGGACGTGGCCATGCAGGTCGCCGCTCTGAATGCTCAGTTCATCAGCCGTGAGGATGTCTCCGAAGAGCATCTGGCACACGAGCGTGAGATCCTTATGGAGAAGGCCATGCAGGAAGCCAATGGCAAGCCCGCCAACATCGTTGCCAAGATGGTCGAAGGCCGTCTTGCCAAGGAGCTGAAGGATGTCTGCCTGATGGATCAGATCTATTTCCGTGACAACGAGCAGACCATCGCCAAGTTCCTGAAGGGTGCTTCTCAGGAAGCCGGTACCCCGATCACTGTCAAGAAGTTCATCCGCTTCGAGACCGGCGAAGGTATCGAGAAGAAGGAAGAGGATTTTGCAGCGGAAGTCGCCGCGCAGATGAATCAGAAGTAATTTGCGAAAACCAACAAACAAGGGATCAGCATATGCTGGTCCCTTTTCTTTTTGCTGCCTGGAAGAATAAAAGAAAACCGGCTGTATAAGTATACAGCCGGCATAATGTTAGCCTACGATATAAACATCGGCATATTGGACTCCGAAGTCATAAGCCACGGAGTGTGAATCGAAGAAGATATCGATCGTACTGGATGCGAATGCACCCGTGTCTTCCACCGTGAATGTGCCATATCCTTCGATATAGACCACGGTGCCGTAAGGCAGCACGCTCGGATCTGCCGCAATGGTGCGGCCTTGTACCGGGACGGTACCCGTTGCTGTGATACCGGTGTTGGATCCACAGCAGATAGAGCAGGGGCAGTATGCCGTCAACCGGAATGTGCCTACAAATTGGTTACCATTATCAGATGGCTCTTCCTGAGCCGCTTCTTCAGGTTCTTCTTCCACAGCTGCTGCTTCTTCCTGTGCAGTTGCTTCTTCCTCTTCAGAGGCCTGCTGAGCTTCCGCTGCCAGGCGTGCTTCTTCTTCACGCGCGGCCTGTTCCGCAGCCAGACGATCCGCCTCTTCTTGTTCTTTAGCGAGACGTTCCTTTTCTGCGGCTTCCTCAGCAGCTTTCTTTTCTTTCAATGCTTCCTGTGCTTTGTTGGCTGATGCCTGCACATCCGCTAATGAAACGGTATGTGACGGCCGGGGCAGAGACGGTTGTGTATTTTTCTGATCTCTGAGCGTTACAGCCTTCATTGCCACTGTCTGGGCAGGCAGTGCTTTGGGGGAACCCAGAGCGGATTCCAAAGCTACCTGACCGATTTCGGGATCACTGTCGGACGTAGAAATCTGACTGTCCGAAGACTCCCTCGCGTACGCTTCATTTTTGTAATTCAATAAAATAGTTTCAGAAACGACGATCGTTATGACAAGCACAAGGAAGAACTGAAAGAATCTCGTATTGTAAGATTCTCTCATGGATACCTCCTTTTTTCCCGTAACGATACCTTGCTTTGTCTTTCTGTCTATTTCATCAATAGACTGCGCTCACCTCACGCAGGTACCATATTCTATCATGGGGACGCGAAAAAGTCAAATTTTCGGAGTTCTTAAGACGAAAAACGGCAAAAAGCACAAAGTCTACGGGTTTTTAAACGATTCTTAAGATATAAAATACAGGATGTTGTGGTCAAAAAACCGGCTTTCAAGATAACAAAAATATGAACAATTTGTTAACAAAAGGCCGAATCGTAAGATTATACCACGCATCGTAAAATCATCTTCAATAGAATTTAATCAAAATACAGATTTCTAATTCAGGACAAAATGTGTATAATATGAGTGATGGAAATGACCGAAACAAGGAGGGCATCATGCACAATATATTGATCTGTGATGATGAAAAAGATATCGTCGAAGCTTTAAAGATCTACTTAAAAGATCCTGAATATACTCTGTTTGCTGCGTATGATGGAGAGCAGGCCCTGGAGATCATCGGAAAAGAAGAGATCCATCTGGTTCTGATGGACATCATGATGCCGAAGATGGACGGGATCACCGCCATGACAAAGATCCGGGAGCAGAGCAATGTGCCGGTCATCTTCCTTACGGCTAAGGGCGAGGACAGTGACAAGATCCTGGGCCTTACCATTGGCGCGGACGACTACATCACCAAGCCCTTCAACCCGCTGGAGGTGGTGGCGCGTGTCCGGTCCCAGCTGCGCAGATACCGGGTCCTGGGCAACGACAATCAAACCAAGGACCGGTACCGGATCGGCGGGATCGAAATGGACGACCGAGGCAAGCAGGTCTTCCTGGATGGGGAAATGGTGGCGCTGACGCCCAAAGAATACGAGATCTTAAAGTTCCTGATGCAGCATCCGGGCAAGGTCTTCCCGCCGACCCAGATCTATCAGGAGGTCTGGAAGGAAATGCCTCTGGGCAGCGACAACACGGTCGCTGTGCACATCCGCCATCTGCGGGAAAAACTGGAGTATGATCCGGCGGAGCCCAGGTATATCAAAGTGGTGTTCGGCCAGGGCTACAAGATCGAGGAGTGAGCATGAGATGAAGCAATTAGGACGTACTATATTTGGAAAGACGCTCCTGTTCCTCATCACGGTCATCCTGCTCTGCGTCGGTCTGTTTGCTGCGCATCTGACGATGAAACTGAATGAAGAAGGCCTGTACGAGGAGCGGGATACCGGTACCCTGCTGCGGGCCAAGGTCTGGGAGTCGGACGACGAGTATCTCGTGGATGCCAGCTGGCAGGTCATGAGTGAGGTGCTGCAGGAAGTGCAGTCGAGTACCGAGGTCGTCAGGTATCCTACAGACAGCTTTCCGGTCTGCTTCAGGATCCTGGATGAAGCGGGCAACATAGTCGCTACTACGGAACAATATAATACCAGTGGGGGTGCTACGGAAGTCCATGATTTCTGGTATGGGATCCTGAAGAACGGGGATCCTTCGACCCCCGGGGATTCCTTTTATGTAGTCTATGCCAAGGATGACATGGAAGCTTATGACGCTTTTTATTATGTAGACTGCTATTCTCTGGAGGAGCCGCCGCGTTCTGTTGAGGATCGGATCACACTGTGGTTCTATAAAAACAGTATCAAGATCCCCATCTTTTCGATCGTGTCTGTGCTTGCGGGCATCTTGATGCTTGTGTGGCTGCTCTGTGTTTCCGGCCGGAGACCTTATACAGAGGACGTGGTCCCCGGAGCGCTGCATCCGGTACCTTACGATGTGTTGACGGCGGCCGGGATCCTGATCATCGTATTTGTTTATGAGATCGGTATAAGATTCTTCATCAGACCGCTTTTATCGGGACTGATGCTGTTTCTGGTAGTAGCCCTGTTTGTGGGCAATGCCATGAGCCTGGCCTGCAGAATCAAACGGAGAGAACTGGTACGGCAGACCTTGCTCTACAAGGTGGGGTCCTGGCTGGGTGATCTGGTACATGGGCTGCCCCTCGTTGGAAAATTCCTTTTGACCATCGGATTATTTGCTGGACTGGATCTTGGCATCACCTGGCTGCTGCGCGTGCTGACAGATGCCAATCTGCTCTATTGGCTGGTGAAGCATATCTTCCTAGTCCCGGTCCTGCTGTGGACCATCATCTGCTTCAAAAAGCTGCAGAAGGGCAGTACCCATCTGGCCTCGGGAGATCTGGAGTATCATATCGATACCCGCAGAATGCCCTACGATCTGAAAGAAATGGGCGAGAATCTGAATGGTTTTGCGCAGGGCATGAGTTCTGCGGTAGACCGGCAGGTGCGCAGTGAACGGATGAAGACAGAGCTTTTGACCAACGTTTCTCATGATATCAAAACACCGTTGACATCCATCATCAATTACGCGGACCTGATCAGCAAAGAGGGGGCAGCCAATGAAAACATCCGGCAATACGCGGAGGTCCTGACAAGGCAGTCCGCCCGGCTGAAACGGCTCCTGGAGGACCTGGTGGAGGCGTCCAAGGCATCCACAGGCAATCTGGAGATCATCCCGGAGCTTTGCAATACAGCGGTCCTCCTGCAGCAGGCAGCCGGTGAATATGAGGAGCGCATGGAAAGCTTAGGCCTGCGTCAGGTTCTGGAACTGCCGGAGCAGGAGATCCTGATCATGGCGGATGGACGCCGCATGTGGCGGATCTTCGACAACTTAATGAACAACATCTGCAAATACGCGATGCCGCAGACCCGGGTATATATCCGGCTGGAACGGCAGGGTGATTCCTGCGTGATGAGTTTTTCCAATGTTTCCCGGGATCCGCTGAACGTCGATGAAGAGGAACTGATGGAGCGTTTCGTGCGCGGTGACCGTTCCCGTAACGCGGAGGGCAGCGGCCTGGGCCTTTCCATCGCCCGCAGTCTGGCGGAGCTGCAGAAGGGCAAGCTGGAGATCCGCATCGACGGGGATCTGTTCAAGGCGGTGCTGACTTTCCCCATAGCGGAAGCCTGAAATGTCGTCGCCTTAGGCTTTGTTTCTTTTGTTGATTTTTCCAGCGTTGGATGATATAATGAACCCAAATGTTCAGAGACGCAAAAAGGGAGGATCTCAAATGTACAAACGAGTCCTGTTAAAACTCAGTGGTGAAGCGCTTGCCGGCGCTTCCGGCATGGGCCTGGACCTGGAAACCACGCGTAAAGTGGCGGAGCAGGTCAAAGAAGCACACGAGCTCGGTATCCAGATCGGCATCGTGATCGGCGGCGGCAACTGGTGGCGCGGCCGCAGCTCCGAGGGTATCGACCGCGTAAAGGCGGATCAGATCGGCATGCTGGCCACTGTTATGAACTGCCTCTATGTATCGGAGGTATTCCGTACGCTGGGTATGGACACATCCGTGTATGTGCCCTATCCGATCGGCCTGTATACGGAAGTCTTCAGTAAGGACAAGGCGGTCCGTGATCTGGAACAGGGCAAGATCGTATTCTTTGCGGGCGGCAGCGGCCATCCCTTCTTCTCCACCGATATGGCAACAGCCCTGCGGGCGGCGGAGACCGATTGTGACGTGGTGCTGATGGCAAAGAGTGTCGATGGTGTGTACGATGATGATCCTGCGATCAACCCGCATGCGAAAAAGTATGATTCCATGACCTATCAGGAGATCCTGGACAAGCAGTTGAAGGTCATCGACCTGTCCGCGGCCATCCTGCTCATGGAAAGAAAGATCCCGTCCAAGCTCTTCGCGCTGAAGGAAGAGGGCGGCATCATCCGGGTGTTCCAGGGCGCGTCTGTGGGAACGACGATCGAATAAAAATAAAAGCCGAGGAGGGACTTACATCATGGCAACAAGCAAACACCTTACATCATGTGAAGACAGATTCAACAAATGCCTGGCCAATCTGGACAGTGAGCTGAACACCATCCGTGTCGGCCGCGCCAATCCGCATGTCCTGGATCGTGTTACCGTGGATTATTACGGAACACCTACA
Source organism: uncultured Eubacteriales bacterium (assembly GCA_902796435.1). Taxonomy (GTDB): domain Bacteria; phylum Bacillota; class Clostridia; order Lachnospirales; family Bianqueaceae; genus RUG159. Next base: position 11,221 of record CADBPG010000086.1, read on the forward strand.
CCGTTGCAGCAGGTCGGCAATATTACCGTGCCGGAAGCCCGCCTTCTGGTGATCCAGCCTTGGGACGCGAGCCTCATCACCCCCATCTGCAAGGCCATCCAGATGTCCGACGTCGGCATCAACCCCAGTACCGATGGCAAGGTCATCCGCCTGCCGTTCCCGGAACTGACGGAAGAGAAGCGTAAAGAGACCAGTAAAGAAGTCAAGCAGAAGGGCGAAGGCGCCAAGGTCGCCATCCGTAATGTCCGCCGCGATGGTATGGACCAGCTGAAGAAGCTCAAGAAGGATTCCACCATCACCGAAGACGAGCAGAAGGATCTGGAGACCGAGCTGCAGAAGCTGACCGACGATTTCATCTCCAAGGTGGACAAGCGGGTCGAGCAGAAGACCAAAGAGGTCATGTCCGTCTGATCTTAAAGACATAAAGAAAACAAATGCAATGTACGGGGCCGTTTCTTACGGAAGCGGCCTTTCGTGTGCCTTGCGGCAGGAGACATATACTATGACATTCGAAGATCTGCGTCCGGAACAAATCCCCCAGCATGTGGCGATCATCCTGGACGGAAACGGCAGATGGGCCAAGGCCAATGGCAAGCTGCGCAGCCAGGGCCACAAGGCCGGGGCCGACAATGTAGAAACCATCAACGACGCGCTTACGGAAATGGGGGCGAAGTATCTTACGGTCTACGCCTTTTCCACGGAAAACTGGAAGCGGACCGAGGACGAGGTATCCTATCTCATGTCCTTGATGAAGCGCTATCTGATCCGCAATAAAAAAGACGCCATTGAACGCCGGACAAGGATCCGTGTTATCGGCGACAAGGAGCGGCTCGCGCCGGATCTGCAGGAGCTGATCCGGGAGGTCGAGGCGGATACGGCCTATCTGGACCGGTTCAACCTGACCTTCGCCATCAATTACGGTGGCCGGGACGAGATCGTCCGGGCGGTGCGGCATATTGCGGAAGAAGCAGCCTCTGGCCGCCTGGCCCCTGAATCGATCGATGAAGCGCTGTTTGCGTCCTATCTGGATACGGCAGATCTTCCGGATCCGGATCTTCTGATCCGCACCAGCGGGGAAGAGCGGATCAGCAATTTCCTGCCCTGGCAGATCGCCTACAGTGAAATGTATTTCACCCCGGTCTACTGGCCGGACTTTACCATCGAAGAACTGAAAAAAGCGATCCTTTCCTATGCGGGACGGGAACGGCGGTTTGGAGGCAGATGATATGTTGACACGTACGATCAGTGGTTTCTTTCTTATCGTGATCCTGTTCGCCCTGTTGTACTTCGGCGGATATGTGCTTCTGGCGGCGCTGCTTGTGTGCAGCCTGATCGGCCTCTATGAATACCACAAGGCGATCTCTGCCGCGCACAAGCCCTTTGTCTGGCTCAGCTACCTGGCCTGTATGGCCTATTATGCGCTGTTGTTCCTACGTCCCGGCGCCGTGGTCGAGGAGCCCTATGGCTTCCTTTTCCTGATCCTGTATTTCCTGGTGCTGATGATCGCCGCCGTATTTACCTATCCGGAACGCCGTTTTGAGGACGCCTTCCTGACCTTCTGCGGCACTGTCTACGTGGCGGTCCTGTTTTCCTTCCTCTTCTTCGTGCGTTCCAGGGACAATGGCTTCTATTACACCTGGTTCATCTTCTGGGCGGCCTGGGGCAGTGATACCTTTGCCTATCTGTGCGGCAGAGCATTCGGCAAGCATAAGCTGGTGCCGAAGCTCAGCCCGAACAAGACCGTGGAAGGCGCGGTCGGCGGAGTGCTCGGCGCGACGGTGCTCTGCGTGGTCTATGGACTGCTGGTCCGTGACCATCTGGGCCTGGATACCGCGAAAACACTGCTGCTTACCATCCCTGTGGGTCTGTGCGGCGCGGTGCTCGGCCAGACGGGCGACCTGTTTTCCTCTGCCATCAAACGGTTTATGGACATCAAGGACTTTGGACATCTGATCCCCGGTCATGGCGGGATCCTGGACCGTTTCGACAGTATCTTACTGTCCGGTACGGTGGTGGCAGTTGTCCTGATGCTGATCTGAGGATACATTTATGAGACATATCGTACTTTTAGGATCCACCGGATCCATTGGAACGCAGACGCTGGACGTGCTCCGGCATCAGCCGGGCTGCGCCTGTGTGGAAGCACTGGCTGCCGGCGGCCACAGGCTGGATCTGCTGGAGCAGCAGACAAGAGAGTTCCATCCCCAGCTGGTCGCGGTCTATGAGGAAACGGCCGCCAGGGATCTGAGTATCCGCCTTAAAGACATGGACGTCCGGGTCGTTTCCGGTATGGAAGGCCTCCTGGGGGCAGTGGCCCTGGAGTCAGCAGACATGGTCGTGACCGCCATGGTGGGCATGATCGGTCTGGAGCCCACGGTGGAGGCGATCCGGCGTCATAAAACCATCGCCCTGGCCAACAAGGAGACCTTGGTCTGCGCCGGTGCTTTGATCATGCAGATGGCGCGGGAAGAGGGCGTGCAGATCCTGCCGGTGGACAGTGAGCATTCTGCCATCTTCCAGTGTCTGGACGGCCGGGGACCGGAAACGGTACGGCGTATTCTTTTGACAGCTTCCGGTGGCCCCTTCCGTGGGTGGACCTGGGAGCAGTTGAAGGATGTACGGCCGGAGCAGGCGCTCAAGCATCCCAACTGGTCGATGGGGGCCAAGATCACCATCGATTCGGCGACCATGATGAACAAGGGCCTGGAGATGATCGAGGCCAAGTGGCTGTTCGATGTGCGGCCGGAGCAGATCCAGGTGGTGGTGCATCCCCAGAGCATCGTGCATTCCGCGGTGGAGTTCACCAATGGTTCTGTCATCGCGCAGATGGGCGTGCCGGATATGCGGCTTCCGATCCAGGAAGCGCTGGAGTATCCGAAACGAGGCGCTCTTACGGTGGAGCCTCTGGACCTGTTTGCCAAAAGCCCCTTGACCTTCGAGAAGCCGGATGAGGACGTGTTCCGTTCCATCCGCTTGGCACGGGAGGCTTTGATCCGCGGCGGACTGTATCCCGCAGTCTTTAACGCGGCTAATGAAAAAGCTGTCGCGGCGTTTCTTGCCGGCAGCATCGGATTCACCGATATCTTCCATCGGGTAGAGGCGGCGCTGGAGCGCTATGACGCCGTGGCCCACCCGCAGACATATACTTTAGAGGACGTGCTGGAGATCGGCCGTTCGCTGTAGAAGGGACTGAGCATCATCAGTATCATCATTGCAATCCTGGTCTTTATGATCATCATCGTGGTCCATGAATGGGGCCACTTCATCGCCGCCCGCTTGTGCGGTGTTTATGTTGAAGAATTTGCTGTGGGCATGGGACCGAAGATCCTGGGCCGCACCTCCAAAAAAGGAACGCTGTACGCCTGGCGCCTGTTCCCCGTCGGCGGCTTCTGCCGCATGCGGGGTGAGGAAGAAGCTTCCACAGAAGCAGGGTCCTTCTCCGAAGCCAGCGTGTGGAGACGCATGGCCATCGTGGTCGCAGGTCCTTTGATGAACTTTGTGCTGGCCATGGCGTTGATGATGGCCTTCACCGGGGCCTACGGTTATATCGATACCCGGATCGAAAGCGTGGAGGCGGACTATCCGGCCGCGGAAGCCGGCATCGAGGCGGGGGACCGGATCATTGCCGTCAACGGGCAGACTGTACATCTGTACACGAAATTCAGCTATGTCATGTCCCTCAATACCGGCGGTGACGTGCGTCTGACCGTCCGGACCCAGGAGGGGACCACGAAAGAAGTCGTTATCACCCCGAAACTGGACGAGGCTGAGGGGCGGTACCGGCTGGGATTCGCCGTCGGCACCAATCGACATCCCCACTTGGGGCAGATCATCTCCCAGAGCTTCTGGAACCTGTGCTTTGACGTGGAACTGGTGGTACGCAGCTTTGTCCAGCTCATCACTGGACAGGTGGGCATGCGGGAGGTCTCCGGACCGATCGGCATCGTCTCCGTCATTGGACAGAGTTATCGGGAGGGCATTCAGGAAAGCATACTGGCCGCCCTCAGCAATGTGGGCAGCCTGGTCATCCTACTGTCTGTCAACCTGGGTGTGCTGAATCTTTTCCCGATCCCGGCGCTGGATGGCAGCCGGCTCGTGTTCCTGATCCTCGAGAAGATTCGGGGCAAGAAGTTGAATGAAAACGTTGAGAACGCGATCTATACCATCGGATTCCTGCTGCTGATGGGCCTGATGGTCCTGATTGCCATCAATGATATCCATAATTTACTGTGAGGGTTATAGTTCATGTTTACGCATGAGGATACAAAACAAGTCAATATCGGTGGCGTGCTGGTAGGCGGCGGTGCGCCGATCCGCATCCAGTCCATGACCAATACGCCCACGGGCGACGCCAAAGCGACCATCGACCAGATCCTGCGTCTGGAGGATGCCGGTTGTGAGATCGTGCGGTCCACGGTTCCGGATCTGGAAGCGGCGGAAAGTCTGCGGAAGATCCGCAGTGCGATCCACATCCCCCTGGTCGCCGATATCCATTTTGATTACCGCATGGCCATCGCGGCCATGGAGAACGGAGCGGACAAGATCCGGATCAACCCGGGCAATATCGGCTCCATCGAAAGGGTCCGGAAAGTGGTGGAAGTGGCGAAAGAGCGCCAGATCCCCATCCGGGTCGGCGTAAATGCCGGGTCTCTGGAAAAGGAACTCCTGGAAAAGTATGGGGGTCCCACCGCGGAGGCACTGGCGGAAAGTGCTCTGAAAAATGTGCGCCTGATCGAGGACCTGGGCTATGATCAGCTGGTGGTCTCCATGAAGGCATCGAATATCCGGCTTTGCGCCGATGCCCACCGGCTGTTTGCCGAGAAGCGGCCCTATCCGCTGCATATCGGGATCACGGAGGCGGGCACCGTCCATGACGGCACCATCAAGTCCGCCATGGGGCTGGGCATCCTTTTGTATGCCCGCCTGGGTGATACGCTGCGCGTCTCGTTGACGGGTGATCCGGTGGAGGAGATCTACGCGGCTCGTAAGATCCTGACATTCTCAGGCGAGCGGCGCTTTGGCGTGGAACTGATCTCCTGCCCGACTTGCGGCCGTACGCAGATCGATCTGATCGGCCTGGCGGGCCGGGTGGAAAAGGCCCTGCAGGGCATCGACCGGCCGATGAAGGTGGCTGTTATGGGCTGCGTGGTCAATGGCCCGGGAGAAGCCCGGGAGGCAGACTACGGCATCGCCGGAGGCCAGGGCGAAGGCCTGTTGTTCAAAAAGGGTAAGGTCCTCAGGAAGGTTCCGGAGGATCAGTTGCTGGATGCGCTGCTGGATCTGATCCGGCAGGAAGAAGGAGGTACGCATGGAGGGAGTGCAGCGGACACTCTTTGATGTTTTTCCCGGCGCTTTCGATGGCAGGGACTGTGCAGAGCTCCTGGATGGCGGCACCGTAGACCGGGTCACCATTTCCAAGGAACATATGACGGTCTCTGTGCATATGTCCTTGAAGCAGCTGATGCCGCCCGCTCTTGAGGAGGATATTCGGGAAAGCCTGGATGCCTATCTCAGGCAGCGGATGCACATCGATATCCACATCCATTACCCGTCCGTAGACCTGGAAGACAATTTCGACGAATACCGGAACCATGTCCTGGAGCATATCTCAGAGGAATCTCCGATCCTGGGCCGGTTCCTGGAAGAAAGCTCCTGGAAACGGGAAGAGGACGTGATCCGGATCCGGATCTCGGAAACGGCGGAAGCACTGCTGAAGGAAAAGAAAGCGCAGACACTTCTGGAACAGCAGATCGAAGAAGAAACCGGACGCCATATGGCCGTGCGGTTTATTTCCTGTGCCCGGACGGAGGAAGAGAAGGCAGCTGCCGTGGAAAAGGCGGCGGACAAGGAATCCGCCATGATCCGCCGCGGCATGATGCAGGTGCAGAAGGAACAGGCGCCGGAGCTGGAAGAAGCAGAGGTCCAGCTGCCCTGGGAGGAACCGGAAGAGAGCGGCCTGGATCAGGTCATCTTCGGCAAGCAGATCCAGGGTGCGCCTAAGCCTTTGAACTTCTGTGATCATGAAGCCAAGGGCGTGGTCCTGAAGGGCATCGTCAAGTCCAAGGCCGAGCACGAGATCAAGGGTGGCAAGATCATCCTGACCTTGACGCTGACAGACTACGAGCATACGGTCACCACCAAGGCCTTCATCGCCCAGGATGTATATCAGAAGACGGTGGATCCGCACCTGAAAAACGGACAGACGGTCCTGGTCAAGGGTACAGTCAAGGAGGATACCTTCCTGCATGACTGGGTCCTGATGGCCAACCATATCACGCTCTGTGCCGAACCCTTGGAGGTGGATCCTGCGATCAAGGAAGCGGCCGAGAAGATGATCATCGGCACGCCCTTTACCGACACGCTGCGGCCGATCAAGAATATCGAAAACACCACAGGCACTGTGATCATCCATGGGGATGTCATCACGTCTGAAGAAAAAGAACTGCGTTCCGGCGCGATCATGCTGCGGGTCGATCTGACCGATTATACGGGTTCGATCCCTGTCAAGATGATGCTGGACGCGGATACATTCAAAGCCAAGAAGGGCTGCTTCAAAAAGGGAAAGCAGCTGCGTGTGCAGGGCGAGATCCAGGAAGACGAATTCGCCCATGAAAGGATGCTCACAGCCACCGCCGCCATGCCGGTGACGGAGCAGATCCGGGTACTTCGGGAGGATCATGCGGAAAGAAAACGTGTGGAGCTCCATGCCCATACGCAGATCAGCGAAATGGACGCGGTGGATTCTCCGACGGCCCTGGTCAAGCAGGCCATCGCCTGGGGCCATCCTGCGGTGGCGATCACGGACCACGGTGTCGTCCAGGGCTTCCCGGACGCCATGACGGCGGCGGGCGACAAGATCAAGGTCCTGTACGGCGTGGAAGCCTATCTGGTCGATGACCTGATGGAAGCGGTCATCGATGAGAAGGGGCAGGACTTTACCGGCACCTTCACGGTCTTCGATATCGAAACCACCGGTATCCATAAAGAAAGCGACCATATCATCGAGATCGGAGCGGTGCGTGTCACCAACGGTCAGATCGTGGACCGCTTCAGCCGCTTCATCGATCCGGGGATCCCGATCCCTGCGGAGATCACGGAGCTGACCTCCATCACGGATGCGGACGTTCATGGGCAGGACCCGATCGAGGTCGTGCTCAAGGATTTCCTGGACTGGGCAGGGGACTCGGTCCTGGTGGCCCACAATGCCATGTTCGATACAGGCTTCGTCAAGATCTGGGCGGAGCGGACCGGACTGGGTCCCGTGCCCAACACCATCATGGATACGCTGGTGCTGGCCCGTGGTATGTACACGTTGCGCCGCTATACGCTGGATTCCGTCGCCAAGCATCTGGAAGTCTCTCTGGAGCACCACCATCGGGCGGTCGACGATGCGGAAGCCACGGCAGAGATCTTCCTGCATATGATCGCGGAGCTTACAGAGCAGGGGCTGACCCGTCTGGACGGTATCAACACCTACATCCATGACCATACGGACATCAAGCGGCTCAGGTCCCATCATGCCGTGATCCTGGTGCAGAACCAGGCGGGCATGCGCAACCTGTACGAGTTGATCTCCCTGGCCCATCTGAATTATTTCTACCGGCAGCCCCGCATCCCCAAGAGTGAGTTCTTACGGCTCAGAGAGGGTCTTCTGATCGGTTCCGCCTGCGAAGCGGGCGAGCTGTTTAGGGCAGTGTTGGAAGAAGAGTCGCCGGAGGTCATCGAGCGGCTGGTCAACTTCTATGATTATCTGGAGATCCAGCCCATCGGCAACAACGCTTTCCTGGTTCGGGAAGGCAAGGTGGCGGATGAGGAAGGTCTGCGGGAGATCAACCGGAAGATCGTGGCCCTGGGCGAAAAGTATGGAAAGCCGGTCGCGGCCACCTGTGACGTGCATTTCCTGGAGCCCGAGGATGAAGTCTACCGAAGGATCCTGATGTTCGGCAAGGGCTTTGAGGACGCGGATCAGCAGGCACCGCTGTACTTCAGGACAACGGAAGAAATGCTGGAGGAATTCAGCTACCTGGGTCCGGAGAAGGCAGAAGAGGTGGTCATCGATGTACCGCAGAGGATCGCGGAGAGCATCGACTGGGTCAAACCCATCCCGGACGGCACCTATACGCCGGAGATCCCGAACGCCATCGAGGAGCTGCAGGAGATCTCCTATAAAAAAGCAAAAAGCATGTATGGCGACCCGCTGCCCCAGGTGGTGGAGGACCGGCTGGACCGGGAACTGACCTCCATCATCAAGAACGGTTTCGCCAGTCTGTATATCTTCGCGCAGCGGCTGGTCTGGAAGTCGAATGCGGATGGATATCTGGTCGGATCCCGAGGATCTGTCGGATCTTCCTTCGCGGCGACCATGGCCGGTATCACAGAGGTCAACCCGCTGCCGCCCCATTATTACTGCAAAAAGTGTCAGTACAACGAGTTCGATTCGCCGGAGATCCGGGCGGCCGCAGGGCTTTCCGGTTTCGACCTGCCGGACAAGGTCTGCCCCCGTTGTGGCGAGATGTTGACCAAGCAGGGCCAGGAGATCCCCTTCGAGACCTTCCTGGGCTTCGATGGCGATAAGGAACCGGATATCGACCTGAACTTCTCGGGTGAGTATCAGCCCCATGCCTGGGCCTATACAGAAGAACTGTTCGGCAAAGGACAGGTGTTTAGGGCGGGTACCATGGGTACATTGGCGGAGAAGACCGCCTATGGGTACGTCAAGAAATATATGACAGATCACCATATGCAGGTCAATTCGGCGGAGATCAACCGGCTGGTGGCCGGCTGTACCGGCGTCAAGCGGACCACTGGCCAGCACCCGGGCGGCCAGATGATCGTGCCCAAGGGCTACAGCATCTATCAGTTCAGCCCGGTGCAGCATCCGGCCAATGATATGACTACCGATATCGTCACCACCCACTTTGATTATCATCAGATCAAGGGCCGTCTTTTGAAGATGGATATCCTGGGTCATGATGATCCTACCATGATCCGTATGCTGGAGGATCTGACAGGCCTGCCAGCCACCGAGATCCCTCTGGATAATAAAGAAGTCATGTCCTTGTTCCTCGGCACCGAGGCGCTGGGCGTCACGCCGGAGGATATCAATTCTCCTGTGGGCACCTTCGGTATCCCGGAATTCGGTACCCAGTTCGTCCGCCAGATGCTGGTGGACACCAAGCCGAAGGCCTTCTCGGACCTGGTCCGGATCTCCGGTCTGTCCCACGGTACCGACGTTTGGAATAACAACGCCAAGGACCTGATCGACCAGGGCATCGTGGGTATTTCCGAGTGTATCTGTACCCGTGACGATATCATGACCTATCTGATCCACAAGAACATGGACAGTCTGGAGTCCTTCAAGATCATGGAGTCGGTCCGAAAAGGTAAGGGCCTGACACCGGACTGGGAGGCGGACATGCGGGCCCACGATGTGCCGGAGTGGTACATCGGCTCGTGTAAAAAGATCAAGTACATGTTCCCGAAGGCCCACGCGGCCGCCTATGTCACCATGAGTCTGCGCGTCGCCTATTACAAGGTCTTCTACAAAGAAGCCTACTACGCGGCCTATTATACGGTCCGTGCGGACGGCTTCGATTACGACCTGATGTGCAACGGTCTGGACCGGGCCCGTGAGGCGATCCGGGAGATCGACGCCAAGGACAAGAAGGATACGACGGCAAAAGATAAAGAGATCCGTACGATCCTGGAGCTGGTCGTGGAAATGTACTGCAGGGGTCTGGAGTTCGTGCCCATCGACCTGTACAAGTCCGACAGCAAGAAGTTCATCATCACAGAAGACAAGAAGCTTCTGCCGCCGTTTAATTCTATTTCCGGTATGGGCATCACCGCTGCGGAAAGCATCGTGGAAGCCCGCAAGGATGGAGAATTCACGACGATCGAGGACTTCCTGGCCAGGACCAAGGTCAGCCGGACGTTGGTCGACGTCATGAAACAGAACGGATTCCTGGCAGATATGCCGGAAACGGACCAGATGAGCCTGTTCTGATGGCTGTGGATATATGTTAATTCAAAGTATATTCACAAAATGTTCATAATTTTAGACTATAGTATTCCAGTGCGTAATGCTGACAAAGCGTTAAGGAGGAGAACACCTTGATAGAAGTAAAAAACCTCACCAAACGATATGGTGACCATCTGGCTGTGGACAACAGCTCATTTACGGTCCAGGACGGTGAGATCGTTGGATTCTTAGGCCCGAACGGCGCCGGTAAAACGACGACCATGAATATGCTGACCGGATATCTGTCTTCTACGGAAGGCGAGATCTTGATCGACGGGATCGATATCCTGGAGGATCCGGTACATGCGAAGATGAAGATCGGCTATCTTCCGGAAGTTCCGCCGCTGTATCCTGAAATGACGGTGCAGGAATACCTGCAGTTTGCTCTGGCGCTGAAAAAGGTCCCGGCAAAGAACCGTAAGGAGCAGGTGGAAAAACTGCTCAAGCAGACTCGGATCAAGGACATGCAGAACCGGCTGATCACCAACCTGTCCAAAGGTTACAAGCAGCGTGTCGGTCTGGCGGCCGCATTGGCGGGCGATCCGGACGTTCTGATCCTCGATGAACCCACCGCGGGTCTGGATCCGAAGCAGATCACCGAATTCCGTGATCTGATCCGTTCGCTGAGCACGAACCATACCATCATCATCAGTTCCCATATCATGCAGGAGATCCAGGCGGTCTGCGATAAGGTCATCATCATCAACCATGGCCGTATCATCGCCATCGATACGCCGGAAGCCCTGTCCCAGCGGATCATGCGCAACAACAAGCTGGAACTGCGGATCAAAGGCCCGCGTGCCGAGATCGTCAACGGTCTGAAAGAGATCGAAGGCATCACCAGCGTGGATATCACCCGCATCCGCGAGGAAGGCTCCATCGATATCCAGGTGGAGACCGAGGACGAGGTGGACGTGCGAGAGCAGGTCTTCGAAATGTGCAGCGAAAAACACTTCCCGATCCTGCTGATGAGCATATCGGAAATGACGCTGGAAGACATCTTCCTGCAGATCACAGGGGAAAGAGAGGCGTAATCGGACATGAAAGCAGTGTATCTCAAGGAGCTGCGCTCCTACTTTACCAGCACGCTTGGCTATATCTATATCGCCATGATGCTTGTGATCTTCGGTTTTTACTTCTTCTTATATAACCTGTATGCCGGCTATGTCGACTATTCCTACGTGTTGTCTAACGTGACCACGCTGATCCTTTTCGCCATGCCGGTCCTGACCATGCGCCTGTTCGCGGACGAGCTGAAGAGCAAGACAGATCAGATGCTTTTCACCGCTCCGGTCAGCACAGCGCAGATCGTACTGGGCAAATTCTTTGCGGCGCTGACGGTCTTCACCATCACCGTCGTTCTGACGATCCCGCAGCCTCTGACCATCGTAGGTCTGGGCGGCAAACTGCCGGTCCCGCGTGTGGTCGGCGCCTACATCGCCATGTATCTGATGGGCATCGCCTTTATTTCCATCGGTATGTTCATCTCCGCATGCACCAATAACCCGGTGGTCGCGCTGATCGTTTCCATCGCGGTCTTCCTGCTGACCTTTATTTCCGCAGGCCTTGGCGACCTGCTGCCGTCCACCATCACTTTCACGGTCGGTCTGTGCATCGTCTTGCTGGCGGTTCTGGTCTGGTTCCTGTACCGGCAGATCAAGGATGTATATCTGTCCGCTACGGTCGGCGTGCTTGGCTTAGGCGGTCTGATCGCCCTGTATTTCCTGAAGCCGTCTGTCTATAACGGTCTGGTGTCGAAGGCTCTCAACTGGATCAGCATCACGGCCCGGTATTCCGACTTCTATTCCGGAATCTTCACGTTTGCCCACATTCTGTTTTATGTCTCTCTGGCTATCCTGTTCGTTTTCCTGACGGTACAGCGCATTGAGAAAAGACGTTGGAGCTAAGGAGGAACAGTCATGGCTAAACTGGATTTTAAAAATGCGGCAAGACGCAATAAGAATCTAAAATATGGTGGTTATGCCACGATCGTGACCGTGATCTGTGTCGTGATCCTGGTGGTAGTCAACCTGCTGTTTGAAAAGCTGAATCTGACCATCGACCTGACCCAGGAAGAATTGTACACGGTTTCTGAGGAAACCATGGAGATCCTGAACGAACTGGATGAAGAGGTCGACATCTACGGCTTCTATGTTTCCGGTGAGGAATCCGGCACCTACAATTCCATGGTCGTCAATTTCCTGGAACGTTATGAAGCACTGAACAAGAACCTGCATTTCGAACTGAAGGATCCGGTCAGTGATCCGGCATTCGCCAATCAGTTCCTGAAGGGTCCGAACGAGACCATCACCAGTGGTAACGTGGTCGTAACAGCCAAGAACACCGGCCGGTACAAGATCCTGGCGCTGGCGGACATGCTGCAGTTCTCTTATGACCAGTCTTCCAGCAACGGTTACCGTGTATCCGGCTGGAACGCGGAAGCGGCCATCACCGGCGCTGTTCAGTACGTCACGAGCGACAAGACGCCCGCCCTGTATCAGCTGGTAGGCCATGGTGAGACCATGCTGGATGACCGTGTGACCGGTTATCTGAACACTTCCAACTTCGATGTTTTATCTCTGAACCTGGTATCCGGTGATGAGATCACGCCTGAGAATTACAACACGATCCTCATCAACAATCCGAAGGCGGATATCACGGATATGGAATATGACACGATCCTTGATTATATGGAACATGGCGGACGTCTGATCTTCATGTTCGAGTATAATCTGCCGGAACTGAAGAACTTCGATCGTCTGCTGTCCCGTTTCGGTATGACAGTCGACCGCAGCGGTTTCATCGTGGAAACGGATCAGACCCATTATTATTCCTATCCGCAGCTGATCATCCCGAACATGCAGACCGAGAACGATATGACCGAGATCATCCAGAATCTCGAGAGCAATACCCAGCTTTTGTTCCTGGCACCTGCCTCCATCAAGGAAAGCGAGGACCGCAACCGTCTGACCAAGCTGACCAACCTGCTGTTCACTTCAGAGGGTGCTCTGATCAAGGCAGAAGGCAATACCATGCTGGCCTATGAAGACGGTGACCAGAAGGGTCCCTTCAACCTGATCACCATGGCGGTGGAGCAGGAGCAGGTCGGTACCAACGTGGCGACCGCGGAACTGTGTGTGATCGGTTCCTCTTCTTTCATCGATTATGAAGCAGCTTCCGGTCTTGTGACCAACGGTAACTACCAGCTTTTCCTGAACATCTGCAGCTACATGCAGGACGAAGTATCCACGCTGTATATCCCGCCGAAGGAATTCTCCAGTGAGAACCTGATCAACTCCATGCGTGTCGCGATCACCGGTGGTGTTATCTTCGTCATCGTGATCCCGCTGGCGATCATCGGTATCGGCGTGTTCATCTGGATGCGGAGGAAGAAGTTATGAAGCGCAGCAAGAAACTGATCCTGCTTTGCGTTGCCCTGGTTCTGGTGATCGTCTCCTATTCGGTCATCTCCTACATCCAGAAAAACAAGCCCGTAGAGGAGAACAAGGATGGACAGGAAGTCGAATCCGACTCTTCCTACGAGGGCTATGGACACGTGCTGGACTTCACGGTGGATGACGTGCAGTCGATCCACATCAAGAATGCGCTGGACGACTTTACGATCAATTACACTGAAGAAAAAGAAAATGATCCAGACTTCCATTGGACGATCGAGGGCCATGAGGAATGGACCCTCGACCACACCAGTGTGAACAATACGCTGGAACTTTGCACCTCCCTGTTCGCCAACCGTATGGCGGATGAGGATGCGGTGGCCAACGAGCGGAACCTGGAGGACTTCGGTCTGAAAGACCCCGTTTCCACCATCAGCGCCACCTTCAAGGATGGCACCAGTGAAAAGATCTACGTCGGCAACCGGACGGCGGATGGTAATTACTACTACGGTATGGTAGAGGGCGACAACGCCATCTACACCCTGGGCCGCAATGCCGGAAAAACCGGGGAATTCACCACCCGGAACCTGCGGTTCATCAACTCGCTGGATATCAACAAGGAAAACAGTGAGCTGTACTATCTGCTGATCGAAAACGCGGAGGGCCGTAATACCGAGATCACCTACGCCGGCATCGACGACAAGGGTGATACGCTTGAGTATTACAATGCCGGTACCATGAAGCTTTCCTACGGTGGGGACTTTGCCTATGATAAGCAGTTCTTCGTCACCGGTAACCTGGCCGATATGTTCCAGGCTATGCCGGATACGATCCTGCCGGAGGAGCAGATCGAGGACCACGCGACGGATCTGGATCAGTATGGACTGGGTGAAAAACCTGTCCATCACATCGTCCTGACCTACCGGACCCAGTTTACGGATACGGAGCTTTCCTCTATTTCCGAAGGTATCGAAGCCGGATATGACACCACCTTGTCCATGGATGATTTTGTCAAGGATGAGGAGACCGGTAACAACTATCTGTACACCACCAACGAGTATGTATTCGGTAATGAGTATACCAATGAAGAAGGCACGGAGATGGTCTATTTCCGCTTCTCCAAGTCCAACGATGTTCTGGGCGTGCCCAAGAGCGAAGTGGACAAATTCGTCTTTGATCCCTACATGTATGTGCAGCGTGTTCTGTACATGAACAGCATCGACAATGTAGCTTCCATGAAGGTCACCATCAAAGACCAGACCTATGATCTGGAATTCAAACGTGGCGAGAAGCAGGTCGATGAAGAGGGCAATGAGACCCAGGACCAGGTCTTCAAGATCAACGGACAGCTGATCGAAGAAAAGTCCTTCCGCACCTTGTATACCGATCTGATCGGCATCATGTCGGATTACGAGATCTATCAGGAAACTCCAGATATCGATGAGAGCGATATGCTCAAGATCGAGTATGAGTTCCTGGATGGCAGCACGCATGAGATCACCTATTATCGTGCCAGTGAGTTCTATTATGTGACTCAGGTCCGCGATGATACCTGGTTTGCCTGCGCCTACACCCAGTTCCAGGATATCCTGGATCAGCTGGATGTCTGCCTGAACGGGGAAGGCTGAAGCACTACTGTACGTATGAAGCGCTTTCCGCGCGGCTTCCTTTATGGAGCCTGCAGAAAGCGCTTTTCTTTGTGCAAAAGCGGTTGACTGCATTCGGTAAGTATGTTATATTATATGACGCATGTACACATGTCGGCTCTGAGCAAACAGTCAGAAACTGAACATGTGTAAAATTTTGAAGGAGAATCACATGTCTTATCAGGTCGAGTATTTCATCGTGGACCGCAGAGCTTTACCCGAGGTGTATGTCAAAGTCGTAGAGGCAAAGCGTCTTCTGGCCACGGGTGAGGCCCAGAGTGTGCAGGAGGCGGCTAAGCTTTTGAACATCAGCCGCAGCTCATTTTACAAATATAAAGATATGATCGAACCGTTTACGGATACGACCAGCAAGAAGATCGTCACCCTGTCCTGTACGTTGGAGGATGAGCCGGGTGTATTGTCCCAGCTTTTGACCGTCATCGGACGGGGCAAGGCCAATATCCTGACGATCCATCAGTCGATCCCGATCAACGGGTTGGCGGACATTTCCTTAAGCATCGAACTCAAGGAGGATTCCTTGAGCCTCGGCGATATCGTCGAGGAGATGCGGCTGGTGACAGGCATCCACGAGATCAAGATCGTTGCCAGAGAATGAGTATGAAGAGGGATGAAACTATGAAAGCTGCGATCCTGGGATTTGGGACCGTCGGATCTGGTGTATGGAAGGTCCTTAAGGAAAATCAGGAGCAAGTCAAACGATATCTGGGCGCACCGGTCGAGATCGCACATGTGCTGGACTTAAGAACATTCGAGGGCCATCCGGTACAGCAGGTGCTGACGCAGAACATTGAGGATATCATAACGGATCCGGAAGTTGAAGTGGTGGTCGAATGCATGGGTGGCCTGCATCCGGCCTATGAGTTCGTGCATCAGGCGCTGACAGAAGGAAAAGCTGTCGTCACATCCAACAAGGCTCTGGTGGCTGCTTATGGCGCGGACCTGATGGAAACGGCATGCGATCATCAGACCGACTTTTTCTTTGAAGCCAGTGTCTGCGGAGGGATCCCGGTACTGCGGACCATCCGGCACAGCCTGGCACAGGAGCAGATCCTTGCGGTGGAAGGTATCTTCAACGGAACAACGAACTTCATCCTTTCCCGCATGGAGCAGGGGCTGACCTACGAAGCAGCGCTTGCGGAAGCGCAGGCGAAGGGCTACGCGGAGGCGGACCCGACGGCGGATGTGGAAGGTATCGATGCCTGCCGGAAACTGGCGATCATCGCTTCCATGCTCTGCGGCCACGCGGTGCGGTATGAGGATATCCCCACAGAAGGGATCACAAAAGTTACATCGGAAGAGGTCCAGCAGATGCGCGCCGTTGGGAAAAGGATCCGGCTGATCGCCCGGGTCACGATGGAAAACGGTACACCGGTCATGAAAGTCGGGCCGGAGGCCATCGATGCGGGCCATCCCTTGGCGCAGGTCAAGGACGTGTACAACGCGGTCCTGATCCGTGGCAACATGGTCGGAGACATTATGCTGCAGGGCCAGGGGGCCGGCAGCGAAGCTACTGCCAGTGCCATCGTATCCGATGTACTGAACGCTCTGAATGACCGCAGACGGGGCATCTTTGAACCTGCCTGCTGGACAGAATAAATAAGCAACACTTTGCATGTAAAGGAGTTTGAAACGTGCTGATCGTAAAAAAATTCGGCGGGAGTTCCGTGGCGGATGCCACACGTGTCCGTCACGTAGCGGAATTGATCGCGGAGGACGTAGATAAGGGAAACCAGGTCGTGGTGGTACTGTCCGCCCAGGGCAAGACCACCGACCAACTGATCGCGAAAGCCAAGGAGCTGAATCATAATCCCAGCAAGCGGGAACTGGACATGCTGATCACCACAGGAGAGCAGCAGTCCGTCGCGCTGATGGCCATGGCCCTGCAGGATATGGGTTATAAGGCGATCTCGCTCAATGCCTTCCAGATCTCGATGAACACCACGCGTGTCTATGGAAACGCGCGGCTGAAGAATATCAATACAGACCGCCTGAAGATCGAACTGGAGCGCGGCAATATCGTGATCGTGACAGGTTTTCAGGGTGTCAACCGGTATGAGGATTATACGACCCTCGGCCGTGGCGGATCGGATACGACGGCGGTAGCGCTGGCCGCGACACTGCACGCGGACCGCTGCCAGATCTATACCGATGTGGAAGGTATCTATACGGCAGATCCCCGGATCGTCAAGGACGCGCGGAAACTGAAGGAGATCAGTTACGACGAAATGCTGGAACTGGCGTCCATGGGCGCGAAGGTCCTGCATAACCGTTCCGTGGAAATGGCAAAGCGTTATAATGTAGAACTGGAAGTACTTTCCAGTATGACAAAGGCAGAAGGAACTCTGGTCAAGGAGGAAACCAAGGTGGAAAAACTGTTGATCACCGGTATCGCGGTGGATGAAAATGTGGCCCGTATTTCAGTGATCGGATTTGACGATGTACCCGGTAAAGCGTTCCGTCTGTTCGATCTGCTTTCTAAGAACAACATCAATATCGATATCATCCTGCAGTCCATCGGTCGGGAAGGTACGAAGGATATTTCCTTCACGATCTCCCGGGACGATCTGGAAGAAGCACGGAAGGTCCTGGATGCCAACAAGGAAGCCCTGGGCGCACAGGATATCAAATACAGTGATCAGTTCGCGAAAATCTCTGTGGTCGGCGCCGGCATGATCTCGAATCCGGGTGTCGCGAGCCGCATGTTCGAGGCTCTGTATAATGCGGGTGTCAACATCCACATGATCTCCACTTCCGAGATCAAGATCTCTGTTCTGGTTGCGGAACGCAATGTCGCTCTGGCCATGGAAGCGATCCATGACCGCTTCAATATGGCAGCACGTCTGTAAAGGAGAAAAGCCATGCTGGAAAAACTGCGGGAACAAGTCTGGAATGCGAATCTGGAACTGGTACGCCGGGGTCTGGTCCTGTATACCTGGGGCAACGTCAGTGGTAAGGATCCGGAAACGGGCCTGGTGGTGATCAAGCCCTCGGGCGTGGATTATGATGTGCTCAAGCCGGAGGATCTGGTCGTGCTGGACCTGGAGGGCAATGTGGTCGAAGGCAAGTATCGTCCTTCCTCTGATACCGACACCCATCTGGAGATCTATCGTTCTTTCCCGGAAACGGGCGGCGTGGTACATACCCATTCGACCTGGGCGGTCATCTTCGCACAGGCAGGATATGGCATCCCCGCACTGGGAACGACACATGCGGATTATTTCTATGGCACCATCCCCTGCACGCGGCATATGAAGCCGGAGGAGATCGGTGGTGAGAACGAGGGCCAGTACGAGCTCAACACGGGCAAGGTCATCGTAGAGACCTTCAAGGAAAAGGGCTTAGATCCGATGCAGGTGCCTGCGGTCCTGGTGCGTGAGCACGGACCCTTTACCTGGGGCAAGGATGCGGATGACGCGGTCTACCACGCGGTCGTGCTGGAGCAGCTGGCGATGATGGCCTATCATACGGCGGCGCTCAGAAGCGTGGGCGGCGAGATCGAACAGGCGGGCATGCAGCAGGCTCTGTTAGATAAACACTACCTGCGCAAGCACGGTGCCCATGCCTATTACGGGCAGAATTAAAGGAAATCTGGACCGGCTGTGGCTTGAAAATATCTGCAGCCGGTTTTTTTGGCGAAAAAAAGCAATATGATCAAAATGTTGAATAAAAGGACAAAAATAGTAATTCAGAGTAAGTGTGCCTATAATCGCAGGTACCAGCTCGACTGGACGAAGATGCTGGTTTTCGGATTCAGGCTGCCCCGGTTTATCCGGGGATTTTTTAATTTTCCGGGGCATGTGCCTGAGGTCCGGACAGAGCCACATCAGCCCGGGATCCTTGTTTTGAGCGGGCAAGAGGGCCTTCAGGCGCGGAAACGGTTTTTATGTTGAAAAAGACAAGTATCGGGAAAAACTGGAATAAACGGCAGAAAATTGCGGCCCGATCCCGGGGCAGGGTATAATGCGGCCAGGATGAACGAAACAAAACCGAGTCCGGTATCATCTGCAAAATGTGAAGGGTTCATCCAGAAAAGAAAGGGGTGGATGCATGAAGGTCCAACTGGCTGTCTGTTTACAGGATCCAGAATATGCCGGCCGAATCTGCCGGTATTTACAGAAAAAAGGAGCGGACCGGCTGGAGGTGCGCTGTATCGATGCGGCAACAGTGCCGGAGCGCATGGAGATCCTGTTGACAGATACCGAAAGGATCCGTAAGGAAACAGGAAATGCCATCTTTATGGGCACTGTGGAAGAAGCTGGACGTCTGGCATGGGACGGACCCAGGATCGACCCGTATACCGGAGGTCCCAGGCTTCTTGCCCAGTGTATGGAACAGGTCCGGCGTATCAATGAGGAAACTACGGGAGCCGGCCGGCTGGTACCGCAAAAACCGGAACCGGTCCCTGCGGTACTGGATGTTGGGAGAGAGGTGCAGAATGCAGGAGGCAGGATCATTGCGCTTTTCGCGCCCTCCGGCGGAGCCGGTACGTCCACTCTGGCCATGACCTTGGTGGACCAGTGGGCGGCCCGGGGCAGGAAGATTCTGTACCTGGATCTGGAGAGCCTGTCGGCCTGGCGGCTCTATTACCGGTCGGAATCCGCCTATAATCTGTCGGATTTTCTTTATCACATGCTGCTGGACCCGCAGGCGGCAGAGCAGATGCCAGAGCGGCTGCGGGCGATGGCGACCCGGCAAAGCAGAGGCATGTACTTCATCGAGCCCTGCAACGGGGGTGAGGACCTTAAAGTGTTGGATGCGGCAGAACTGCAGCTCCTGTTTCAGGTTTTGCGGCAGGCCTTCGACGTGGTCGTCTGTGATCTGGACGCCTGTTTTGGCCAGCTGCAGCTGACGGTCCTCGAAGAAAGTGACCTGCGCATCTTTGTGCGCGCCGCATTGGATACGGGCCGGGTCAAATGGGAGGATTTTGTCGCCGCCTTGCGGCGCAGGCATGCGGACGGCCTGCTGCAGGATCCTCACAGTCTGCATGTGCGGATCGGTGCCTCTGCAAAAGAAAAAAAGGTCCCGGATCTGTGGGACCTGCCCTTGGAAAAGGACCTTTTCCAGGAGAAGGAGGGGGTACGGTGGCTCCGCCAGCAGACTGACTGGTACAAAAAAGTGGGCCATCTGCTGACGGAGGTCGAGCACCGTGCCGGATTATGATACGAGCCAGTATGTCGCCTTAAAACAGAAGGTGCAGGGCTCCATGCCTGTGCGGCAGGAATATACCGACGAGGATGTGGAGCAGACCATCTATCAAGTGCTGGCGCAGGAGGCCCATGAGGATTTCACTAATGTGCGGGACCGGGTCTCCATCGGCCGGCGGATCTTCCACGCCATGCGCAGGCTGGACGTACTGCAGCCTTACCTGGAGGACCCGGAGATCACCGAGATCATGGTCAACGGGCCGGAGCATATCTTCATCGAACGGGACGGCCGACTATACCGTACGGATACGGTCTTCGAGTCGGAAACACGGCTGGAGGACGTGATCCAGCAGATCGTAGGCACGGTCAACCGCACGGTGAATGAATCCAACCCCATAGTGGATGCCAGGCTTGCGGATGGATCACGGGTCAACGCGGTGCTGCCGCCGGTCGCTTTGAACGGCCCCATTCTGACGATCCGAAAATTCCGGGAGGAGCCGATCACCATGGAAGAACTGGTCGCCTGGGGTACGATCACCCAGGAAGCTGCCGATTTCTTAAAGGACTGTGTCCGAAAGCGGTACAACATTTTCATCTGCGGAGGGACGGCCTCCGGAAAAACGACCTTCTTGAATATCCTATCGGACTGTATCCCCAAGGACGAGCGTATCATCACGATCGAGGACGCGGCGGAGCTTCGGCTTTCTTCTCTGGAAAACCTGGTCACCCTGGAGACCCGCAAGGCCGGCGTGGAGGGCAAGGGCGAGATCACCATTCGGGATCTGATCCGTACCAGCCTGCGTATGCGGCCCAACCGGATCATCGTGGGCGAGATTCGTGGGGCGGAAGCAATCGATATGTTACAAGCGATGAATACCGGGCACGAAGGCTCCTTGAGTACGGGACACGCGAATTCCTGCGCGGATATGGTATCCAGGATCGAGAGCATGGTCCTGCAGGGTGCGTCCTTTCCCATCGAAGCTATCCGGGCACAGATCGCCTCTGCCATCGATCTGATGGTCTATCTGACACACCGGCCGGACGGAAGAAGACAGCTGACGGAGATCGTCCAGCTGAAGGGGATGAGTGAAGGCCAGGTGGTGATGGAGCCGATCTTCATCAGAAAGGAGGACAGGCTGATCCGGACAGACAATGTTTTCATTGAGAAATAAAAAGGCCGCACGGATCCGGTACCGGCTGACGTGGAAGGAATGGCAGACCTACGGGGCGCTGGGTGCGGGCATCTGTGCGGCAGTACTGTTGGTGTTTTATGGCAGTCCGGCAGTATCGGGCATAGGTGCTGTGGCCGGCTGGTTCCTGTATCCACTGCTGAAACGAGGGGATCTGAAGGAACGGAAGAAGCAGCGGGTCCTGTGGGAATTCAAGGAGAACCTGTACGCCTTGTCCACAGCGCTTCGGGCAGGTGAATCACTGGAAAGCGCCTTTGCTTCCATGACACGGGATATGGACGGGGATATCTATCAAATATTGACGCCAGTGTACCAGAGCATCGTGGCGCAGATGAAACTGCACCGGCGGCTGGAGGATCTTTTGCTGGAGTTTGCCGCGGAAACGGAGACCGATGACATCCGGAGCTTTGCGGAGATCATAGCAGTGGCGAAGCGGACCCGGGGCGACACGACGCAGGTCATCGAGAATACGGCGCAGCTGCTGCAGGAGAAGATCGAGATCCGCCAGGAACTGGAAGTCTTGCTGGCCAGGAAAAAGACCGAGCAGCGGATCATGAATCTGATGCCGCTGCTGGTCATCGGTATGCTGGCGACGTTGTCCCCGGATTATGTTCGGCCGTTGTATGTGACCCTGCAAGGCCGGGTGATCATGTCCGTTTGCCTGTTGCTGGCGCTGGCCAGTGTGCTGATCGCCCGGCACATGGCGGACATCGCTTTATAGGAGTTATGTATGAGAATACTGTTCTTTTTCCTGGCGGCGGGCTGGCTGGGATTGTTTGTGCTTTGCCTGCGCGGCAAACCGCATACCCTGCCGGAGGTATTCAGTGCGCTGGGCGGGTTCTTGCCCCGGCGTTTTGTGCGGAAGCGGGCCGGCAGGACGCGTGGGGAAATGGCAGTGACACTTTTCCCGGAGCAGGATCCAGAGTCGGCCGCAAGGCTATATGTCCGCTTCTGGTGGGGCCTGTGGTATTGCGGGCTGATCATCTGCTGCAGCCTGTGCCTGGGTGCATTCTGGTATAGCGAGCAGGCAGCCCAAAGGCCCCAGCCCGAGATCTCTTTAGAACGCCCTGCCTTCGGCACGGAGGATCAAAGTGTCCTGCTGGAGGTCGCCGCGGAAGAGGGGGCGGAGGTGGTCACGGACCGGGTGCAGGTAAGGATCCCGGCCCGGGCGCCGGATGCGGCGGATGTCGAACGTTTGCTGGATGAGGCAGAGCAGAAGGTGCGCAGGTATTTTGAAGCGCGGTATCTGCATACGGAAACCTGGCCTGAGGATATAGAAGAGGTGCAGATCTTCTGCACTCCGGCGGAGGACCGGTGGATCGATGCGCAGGGAACTGTGCTTTGGAAGCAGAT
Organism: uncultured Eubacteriales bacterium; assembly: GCA_902796435.1. Lineage (GTDB taxonomy): Bacteria > Bacillota > Clostridia > Lachnospirales > Bianqueaceae > RUG159. The sequence continues at coordinate 33,991 of CADBPG010000086.1, forward strand.
CCAGGTGCCGGTCGATACCCGGATCCAGGTCCTGCTGACCGCCTATGGCCAGGAGCGGACCTGCCGGGTCGATCTGCATCTTGATCCGCGGCAGGAGACCTTGCAAGAGAAGACAGAACACATGCTGGACCGGCTGGAGCAAGGAGCGTATGTGGCCGAGGACAGGGTGCTCCTGCCGACGGAAGACGAGCAGGGCGTCCGGTATACCTGGAATCCCGCACAGAAACAAAGGACCGGTCCTGAGGAGTATGTTGTTCTGGCATTTTTGCTGCCGGTCCTGCCGCCAGCCTTGTACCGATACCGGATCCGTCAGAAGGCGGTGGAGCGCAGGAAACTGATCTACCGCAGCTACCCGGACATGCTGAACAGGTTCATGATCCTGCTGGGTGCGGGCATGAGCATGATGCGGGTCTGGGAAAAGATGGACGCGGATTATCGTGCAAAAAAGAAAAAGGATCACAAGACGGATCCTTTGTTGGAAGAAATGCTGCGGGTGGAAAACCGGATCCGGACAGGATACTCCTTTGCGGAGGCATTGCGGATCATGGCGGAATCCTTAAAGATTCGGGAGATACGGCAGTTCGCTGCGATCTTAAGCGCAAGCTGGAAGCGGGGCGATGAGCATGTCCTGCTGCATTTGCAGGAGCTGCATGACCGTTCCTGGGATATCCGCAAGAATCAGGCCAGAAAGGCTTCGGAGGAGGCCGACACCAAATTATTGCTCCCTTTGATGATGATGCTGATCGTGGTGATCATCATCGTCCTGAGCCCTGCTTTGATGACGATGACGGTATAGTAAGGAGGTACTATGAATACTATTTTCACACTGCTGATGGCGCGCGCCTGCTGTTGGAAGAAGGAAAAAGATGCTTTTGGAACGCTGGAACTGGTCCTTTTGCTTTGTGTATTGATCGCGCTGGCGCTTTTATTCAAGAACACGATCGTGACCTTCGTCAGCAACATGCTGAAGACCATATCGACCCAGGGGTCCGGTTTCGATCCGGCCTCTCTGGCAAGATGAGGCTTAAGGGCACCGCAACGGTAGAAGCGGCCATGATCTTCCCTTTGGTATTTCTGCTGTTGATGGTCTTCCTGCAGTATGCCTTGTATCTGATGACCTGGGAACATGTGCAGGCGGCCTGCAATGAGGGGATCCTTGCGGGCCGCGCCCATGTGGCTGATGAAACGGCCGCGACGCACGTAGAAGATGTGCTGAGACACAGCCTGGCTGGGCGGGGCACGGCGGTTTCTGTGCGGCAGAGCCGCTGGCTTTTGATCCCGGTGCGGGAGATCAAAGCCCACTGCCTGTTCACTTTGTTTTTCCCAATGAAGATCGGGGTATGTGTCCGGGGCTATGAGGCATCCCCGGAGGAATTCTGCCAGATCACAGACCTGATCTGGGAATGTGCGGGCACACTTAAGGAGGCCGGGATCCTTACCGGCAAGTGGTGCGGAGGCGGTTAAGACGAGATCCAAAAGAATGAGGCCAGGTGGTCTTACGGTATTCTTCAGCATGATCATGAGCTGCGTGATCATTTTTATGATCGTGCTCTATACAGTCAGTCAGGCATTGATGGCTGGGGTCCGCGGCAGACAGGTTATGGATCTTTGTGCCGCAAGTGTCAAGGCGGGTTATGTGTATGAACTGTACCAGGAGTACGGTCTGTTTGCTCTGCTTTCCGAAACCGCCGCCAAGGAGGATCTGACCTTTTTCCTGCAGGAGAACTTAAGCAGCAGTCATGTGCAGGATATTCATCTGGCCACAGAACATGTACTGACAGAGCAGCAGGTATTTGAGGGCCAGATCCGTGCATTCATGCAGTACCGGATGCCGTTGAGGCTGATCGAGGAGTATACAGATCTTCTGCATCAGTTCCAGGAGATCGAAGACTGCTCCGCCGTGATCGATCAGGAGATCTCCCTCAGTGCCTGCACGGAAACATATGCCGCACTGTTTTCTTCTTTCATCACCGCACTGGAAGGTGTGGATGCCTACGGAGGTCAGGAGGATGTCTATGTGAAAGGCTTCTGGTCGGAAGCATGGAGCAGATCCTCCTATCAGACACTTCTGGAAGAGGATCCCGGGGAAAAACCAGCGGCAGTGGCGGCATGGCGCGAGCGTACGGAGCGCTTCTGCGAGGTGACAGAAGAAGCCCTGGAGGCCTGGACTGAGCTTGTGGCAGAGGGGCGCAGGATCCGGCCGGAGCTGGAAAGGTTGCTTGCACAGGCGGAAACAGAGGAGCAGAAGATGCAGATCCGGAAGATCCTGTCTTCTTTGCATACGGGCGGCAGCGAAGACCAGAGGATCCAGCAGATCCTGGAGCAGGATCTGTCCTACCTGAAACAAGCGGAGGAGGGACTGGATGCTCTGCTGGAGGGCTCCGATGAGGGAGATCCTGCAAAAGCATGGACCCTGCTGCAGTATCAGACGGATCTCTATGTGGCCTATGAGCTGCAGCCGGTGCAGGAGGGAGAGTTATCCTCCTGGAGGAAACTCTGGAAGGAGCTCCAGCAGTATGTGACCGATCTTTCCGTCTATACAGGCAAAGGAGAAGCAGTCAGCGCCGAGGCGCAAAAGGATCTGCCATCCCGATCTATGCCAAGGTCTGACAGGTCCGGACTCTCTTTGACAGAACTGTCGAGGATCATGGGACAGGCGTTGGAAGATGCCCCGGCGAATCTTCTACAGCGGGCCTGCATGGTCGAATACGCCACGGGTATGTTCCGGAATCTGCGGGAACAGATAGACATTCAGGACGCCCACGGAAAACCGGCCCATTCCCTGCGGGGACGCGAGAAACGGGCCGGTGTATTCCGGGGTGAGCAGGAGTATATTCTGGCCGGCCATGGCAAGGATCTGAAGAACTGCCAGACAGTCCGGCTGGAGATCATCGGCCTGCGGATGCTCAGCAATCTGTGGTTTTTGAATACGAATCCTGAAAAGCGTGAGCTGATCAAGAGCATGGGGGCGATCGGCGGCATCGTCGCGCCGGGGTGGGGCGATCATGTGCTGGAAGGCCTGATCACTGCTGTCTGGGCAGGCGTGGAATCGATCTGTGATTATGAGATCCTGATCCATGGGGGCAAAGTGCCGGTGTTGAAATCCGCCCGCAGCTGGCATACGGACCTGCGCAATCTTTCACTGAAGGCCTGGCAGGAGGAAAAGGACCGGTGGACGGGCAAGGATACGAAGACACAGGGCCTTCCCTATGAGGACTATATCAAGATCCTGTTGTGCTGCATGTCCAGTCGTAAACTGGAGGGAAGGATCCTGGATCTGATCCAGCTGAACCTGGGCCATTGGAGTGGGGTTTCTGTCCGCCTGGAACAGATGCCGGTGGCATTCCAGGCTTCCTGTACCTACAGGGTCAATGGAAGAAAGTATCAGGCTAAAGGAGCATATGGGTTTTCATGAAGAAAAAAGCAGGTGCATTGACGGTCGAAGCTTCGATCCTGGTACCAGTCGCCTTTGTCGTTCTACTGCCGTTCCTGTTCATAATCCGCACAGTATATATTTATGACGCGGTCCAGTCGGCCGCGATGGACACAGCCGGGCTGATGAGTACGGTCTTCTATCTTTCGGAGAAGCTACCGGAATCAGGGGAGCTGGAGCAGACGGTCAGAGAAAAGGCAGAGGCGGCGGTTCAGACCTATATTCCCGAGTACCAGGGGTTTCTGGACACTTTGTCGAGCGTCGCACAGGAATCCGGCGCGGGGTTGTTCGTCAAGAACCTTGCACTGCAGCAGGTCGCCCGGTTCTTTTGTGCCCATCTGCTGCAGGACCGAGAAATGCTGGAGCAGGGAATCCGTGGTGGCACCGGCAGGATCTCCTATGTACTGTCCGATTTCTTTCTGGAGAAAGGGGGCAGGACAGATCTTTTCCGGATGACCTTGCTGTACGAGCTCACATTTCCCTTTAACAGCAGATTCGCCACATTGCGGCCGGTCCTGGTCTCTGCCACGGCACGCAAGTTTTTAGGCGTCTCCCTGTCCGGCCATGGCTCCGACGGGGCACAGTCTGCACAGGAGGATATCTCCGGTGTTTATTACCGGATCCAGAACGGGACCCATTATCACACAGCCTCCTGCTATCTGATCGACAAAACACTGCATACTCTGTCCTTACAGGAAGCCAAGGCACAGGGATATACGGCCTGCAGTTATTGTAAAGATCAGGTGGGGCAGGTCGTAGTCATCACCCATGGAGGCACCCGGTATCATGCACCGAACTGCTATCATATCGGCAGTCAGATCAGCACCTTGACCTGGGACGAGATCTGCCAGGGAGGATACCAGCCTTGCCAGATCTGCATTGGAGGTGGAACGTGGTTTGGATAAGTGAAATTGTGGCCCTCGGATTGCTCTTGTGGCTCGCCCTCTATGACCGCAGGACCCTGAAGGTCCCGGTCTACGGCCTGCTTGCCTTCTTCGGCCTTGGGCTGGTGCGCCTTGTGGCCCTGGAACGGCAGGCCCTTGTGGGGCAGTGCCTGCTCAGTTTCTGGGTCGTGCTGTGCCTGTGGCTGGCGGGGCGGGCCTCGGGCCATGGCATTGGCAGTGGGGATATCTGGCTTCTGGCAGCCTTGCCTTTCTGGCGGACGGGTATCGGCCTTTTGTGGACTTTCCTGATCGCTTTTTTCTGCGCTGCGGTCTACGGGCTGCTGCGCTTTGGCATCAAAGGAAGAAAGCAGCAGTTCCCCTTTGTGCCATGGATCGCTTTAGGGTATGCTGCGGGCAGTATAGTTCTGCTCAGGAAAGGATAGAACATGGTCATGGAAGATATGCTGCAGATCAAAGAAGGGGAGGATACCCGCCAGATCATCGTAAAGGTTGCAGAGGAGACAGTGATCAGTTATCAGCGGGAGATCCTGCGCCATGGCCAGGCGGCTTTTTGCCTGTCGTGCACAGAAGACGGGCGGAAAGCATTCTATGAGATTTCCTGCACCAATGCCCTGGACCGGTTCGGAGCAGGACGGCCATCTGTCGAAGCGATCCTGGACCTTTTGGAAGCGGTCTGCAGGCTGGAGGCGGCATCCGAGGAAATGTTCCTGGATATTGAACGGTGGTGCTGGAATATGGCCTGCTGGACGTGGAACGGGGCGGCGAAAGAACTTAAGGGCATCTATGTACCGGACCATAGGTATAGGATGGACAGAGGTGCGTTTTTGCATCATCTGATCGCACAACTGATGCGCTATTGCCTGGAGGATCATTGGGCAGAGGAAGGGACGATCCTCTTCCTGCACCGCCTGTACAATAGGGCAGAGGACCTTGCATCCGGCGCACTGCCATTGCCAGCTTTCATCGAAGAAGAAAAGAAGAAAGCAGAACCACCGAAGGCAGATCCTGCGCCGGTGGAGGTATATACACCGCCGAAGGAAGGTTTCTGGCGCCGGTTCCGGAAACGGTTCCTGCGCAGGAGAAGGGTCGCTTTACCTTTTAGTTGAAGTATGATACAATACAGAACGATGATCAATGCGAGGTGAACAGAATGTATCAGGAATTTGCCCGTGTCTATGACGAATTCATGGAAACGATCCCTTATGAAGCCTGGGCGGACCATATCGAGAGCGTCTGGCATCAGCATGGGGAGCGGCCGGAACTGGTCCTGGACCTGGCCTGCGGTACCGGAGGCCTGGCGCTGGAGCTCAGCCGCCGCGGATATGATATGATCGGTGCGGATCTTTCCATCGAGATGCTGGAAGAAGCCCAGGAAAAGTCGGCCTGTGCAGGACAGAACATCCTGTGGATCCACCAGGATATGCGGGAACTGGAATTGTTCGGCACGGTGGATGCCATCGTCTGCACCTGCGACAGTCTGAACTATATCACAGACTTGCAGGACCTGGAGCAGGTATTCCAGAGGGTCGCCATGTTCCTGGAACCTGGGGGCACATTCCTGTTCGACATCAATACACCGTATAAATATGAGTATGTGCTCGCGGATCATACCTATGCTGATACCTACGAGGACGCTGCCTTCATCTGGCAGAATGAATATGATCCACAAACACGGGAGAATGAATACCAGGTCACGTTTTTTGTTGAGGATGAGAAGGACCGGTATACACGTTATGAAGAACTGCACATCCAGAAAGCCTATTCCTTTGAGGAGATCCGCGCCTGCTTTACAAAGGCCGGATTTACCGAGGAGGGCTTTTATGGAGAACTATCGCTGAAGGCACCGGATGCAACAGCAGAAAGAGTGCATTTTATCATTCGCAAGAACTAGAGAAAAGAGGAAATGATCATGCAGGATTATATGATCAGAGCTACGGCGGCCGACGGACAGATCGCGGCCTACGCGGCTGTCACCACCCAGATGGTAGATGAGGCCAGAAGAAGACACGGGACGTCTCCCGTGGTCACGGCGGCCCTGGGCCGTACCATGACGGCTGCTGGACTGATGGGCTGGCAGCTGAAGGATGAGGATGAATCCCTGACGATCCAGATCGATGGCGATGGCCCGATCGAGCGGATCGTCGCGGTCTCCAACTGTAATGGAGAAGTGAAGGGTTATGTGCACAATCCGGATGTCGATCTGCCGTTGAACAGCAAGGGTAAGCTGGATGTGGGCGGTGCTGTCGGCCTGGGCGTGATGAGCATCATCAAGGATATCGGCCTGAAGGAGCCCTACATTGGCCGCACTCATCTGGTCTCCAGCGAGATCGCAGAGGATCTGGCATATTATTTCACCGCTTCGGAACAGGTGCCCTCCGCGGTAGCACTGGGCGTCCTGGTGCGCAAGGATCAGAGTGTCTGGACCTCCGGCGGTTTCATCCTGCAGATGATGCCCGGTGCTTCCGATGAAACAGCAGAAGCCTTGCAGGAGATCGTTTCCAACTTCATGCCGGTGACGGAATACTTCGCCATGGGACACACCCCGGAAGAACTGCTGGATGTGCTGCTTTCTGATTTCGGCTATCACATTCTGGATAAAAAAGAAATCTGCTTCCACTGCGACTGTAACAAAGACCGCGTGGCGCGTGCCTTGTTAAGCGTAGGAGAAGCAGAGCTTCAGCAGATGATCGATGAGGGTGAGACCATCGAGATGAGTTGTCATTATTGTGGAGAAAAGTATTACTTCACAGTAGATGAAATGAAAGAACTTTTGGCAAAGGGCAAGCAGGATTAATCCTGACCCTGCTGATTGCGCATGTTGCGCATCTGCATGTGTTCCAACAGCAGATGGCCATAGAGCGTTTTCAGCGGCCACTGGATATTAGTATCGGTGACCATGGCCTTTAGGGCCACAGGTGCGATCCCGGAGGTGCGCAGGGCTTTCAAAAGCGCATCCAGGCGCAGGTTCGACAGACCATGCAGGATCAGCATTTCACCCTGCGGCGCTGTGCCAGAGGAGGGCGCAGGGACCGTGGCAGAAAAGCCCTGGTGCCTAAGCAGATAGCCCAGTGTCTGGTCCGCATCTGTGGGTGTTACGATTTTATGCGGCATAGCCAGCCGGTCCAACAGCGCAAGGAGTGCCTCCTGACGTTCGGCCGGCTGGATGTTGTATAATAAAACGATTTCTTGGGTGGGTTGCATAGGTTCAGCCTCCGGAAGATAAAAAAATAAGGTCTTCTTTACGAAGACCTATGCGGATGAAGGGACTCGAACCCCCACGACCTTGCGATCACTAGAACCTGAATCTAGCGCGTCTGCCAATTCCGCCACATCCGCTTGTGTTCCTGCGAACATCGAATATATTATCATAGTTCATGTGTCTTGTCAACAAGGTATTTCGATTTTTTTCAAAAAACTGAGTGAAGTCTTCAGATCGGGAAAAGGAGCGTCATGATGCAGACATATCTTTTGGAAGGATGTATCGATAGTGTTGCCTCTGCCATAGCGGCGGAACGGGGCGGTGCCAATCGCTTGGAGGTCTGTGCGGATCTGCCTGTCGGCGGGACCACCGTCCGCCCATCGGTCTTTCGACAGATCCGGGCGCGGGTGCAGATCCCGCTCCGTGTTTTGATCCGCCCACGCTTTGGGGACTTTCTTTTCGAGGAAGTACAGGTCCAGGAGATGGAGGAGGACATCCGGACATTGAAAGACCTGGGGGCAGATGGTGTTGTGATCGGCGCACTCAGGCCAGACGGCACCTTGGACCGGGACATCCTGGAAAGGCTGATCCGGGCGGCGGATCCTTTGCCGGTCACGCTGCACCGTGCCTTTGATATGACCTGCGACCCGGCTCAGGCGCTGGAGGATGCGGTCGCCTTAGGCATCGAAACGATCCTGACCTCCGGCCAAAGAGATGCCTGTGTGGATGGCAAAGAACTGCTTGCGGCCTTGCACAAACAGGCGGCGGGCCGGATACATATCATGTGCGGCAGCGGTGTCAAACCGGCCATCATCGAGGATCTGGCAAGAGCTACGGGGATCCGCTGCTTCCATATGTCCGGCAGCAGGACCCGGGAGAGTGGGATGATCTACCGCAATCCCAACGTACACATGGGTCTTAAGGAGATCAGCGAGTATGAGATCCGCGAGTCGGACGAGGAGCAGTTCCGGCAGGCGGCCCATATCTTACGACAGCTGTATGGGTGAAATTTCATAGTAAGATATTGATTTACATGGGAAACGATGTTAAAATAGAATAAATAATAAGTTCCGCATCAGAATGCGGTATCATCAAGAAAGGACTGATTCCCATGAAATTACAGACATTCTTCTTCAGCAAGGACGAGCACGGCGGACAGGCACGTCTGATCGGCGAGCAGCTCGGTAATCTTTTTAAGTGCAAATGTGACCAGATTCCTCCGGCATATCAGTGCAATAAAGAGAAACTCGTCATCCTTACCTACGAAAAGTATGGCAAGCTGCAGAAGAAGTTTACCGAATTTGTTGAAAGCCTGACCACCGACAAGGTCCTGAACGTTGCGCTGATCGAGCTGTCCAACACAGGTAACGAAGGTTTCAACGAACTGAAGACCATCTTCGACAAGAACGGTGTCAAGGTCGTAGATACCCTGGGCCTGACGGTCAAGAAGGGCCTGTTCAGCTCTCCGAAGCTGACGGACGATCAGATCAAGACGGCTGTCGATTTCGCGCACAAGATCGCGGCGTCCATGTTCGATTCCATCAATTGATCAGTTTTTTACAAAATCATCCTCTGCGGAGGGTGGTTTTTTTATGCCCAAAACCAGCGGATCTTAAGAATGCGGTTGATTCCAAAGGACTTCTGCGCTATAATAACGAAAGTGTCTTAAAAACAAGTATATAAGGAGTCATCATATGAATATAGCATTGGTCTTCGGAGGGTGCTCCTCCGAGCACGAGATCTCCTGCATGTCCGCGAAGACGATCTTCGAGGCGCTGGATCCGGCAAAGTATCAGGTCACGCTGATCTTCATCACCAAGGAAGGACAGTGGAAGAAGGTCGATCAGGTACGGGACTATACCCCGGAAGAATGTAAGGATTTCCCCACGGCGGTGGTGATCCCCAGCCACGAGGCGGACAACTGCCTCATCCTGGCAGAGCCGGTGGTGCGGACCCACATCGATGTGGCGATCCCGGTCCTGCATGGTCTGGGTGGAGAAGACGGTACGATCCAGGGCCTGTTCGAACTGGCAGGGATCCCGTACGTAGGCTGTGGTGTGCTTGCTTCTGCGGTCGCCATGGATAAGATCACGGCCAAGAAGGTCGTACATCCGCTGGGGATCCGGCAGGCGCAGTATGTGGATGTTTACCGGCATGAGCTCGCCGCGATGGATCAGGTGATCAGCCGTGTGGAAGAAAAGCTCTCCTATCCTGTCTTTGTGAAGCCCTCCAACGCTGGTTCTTCCGTGGGAGTTACCCGCGTGGATCGTCGAGAGCAGCTGGCGGATGCCTTACAGCTGGCGGCGCAGCATGACAGTCGCATCCTTGTGGAAGAGACGATCATCGGCCATGAAGTAGAATGCGCTGTCCTGGGCAATCTGGACGTGGGAGCCACCCGTGTGGGCGAGATCCTGGCGGCGGACAGCTTCTATACCTTTGACGCGAAATATAACAATCCGGAATCCCAGACGGTCATCGCGGATTATCTGCCGGAAGAAACGATCCAAGAGATCAGAAAAGACGCTGTGCGCATCTTCAAGGCGCTGGACGGCAGCGGCCTGGCCCGGGTGGACTTCTTTGTGGAAGAGAAGACCGGAGCCGTGGTCTTCAACGAGATCAACACATTCCCAGGTTTTACCTCCATCAGCATGTATCCCACGCTGTGGATCCATGAAGGCTATACCATCGAAAGCCTGGTGGATCGTCTGATCAGCCTGGCAGTGGAACGTAAGCAGGCATGAGTGGCGGAAAACCAGTGCAGATCACCATCCGTTCCGGAGAAAGGCCCGCAGCCTTTGCGGAGCAGGAAATGGAGATAGACAGCTTTGCCTACACCGGAGCCTGGTTTGAAAAGGGCGGTAAGCCCTTCATCCTTTTTGAAGAAACGCTGGAGGACGGGACGCGGGTCAATTCCGCGATCCGCATCGACCAGGACAAGGTGGCGGTGCTGCGGCATGAACGGATCGGCGGCCACATGGTCCTGGATCCGAACCACCGGCAGAAGAGCAGTTATCTGTCGCCCTACGGGCCTCTGTCCTTTTACGTGACGACCCAGGAGCTTATGACACAGGTGGAGGCGGATCAGATCCAGATCCGCGCGTCGTACAGCCTGCAGATGCTCCTGACCGAGGACGAAGCGCCGGATGAGATGCGGCAGGATGTGCAAAGATGGATCGAGATCAGTATCCAATAACAAAAAAAGGATCAGCTTGGTTTAAGCTGATCTTTTTGATTTTTAACGATTCTTTTTGCTGCGTTTGGCGTTGCCGGTCAGCATACGCTGCTGATCACGCGCGGCCTTCTTCGCGGCTTCCACAGCCTTTTTACCATCGGCCTTGTTTGCCTTCTGGGTAGTGGTCGTGGTCGTGGCTGCATCCGTCGTTTTATTGATCCGGTTCTGCAGCTTTTCACGGAAGGTAAGCTTGCGGGGCTTTTCGATGATCTTTTCACCCTTTTTGGCGGTGGAGAAGCCCATGATGTAGGCACCCGCGATCTCCAGCTTTACGACCCGCTTGACAGGCAGGTTTTCGAAGACCTTGGGGTCACAGAGCAGAGTCATGAACTGCGGGCCGACCTTGACCTTGGCCATGGGCAGCTTGCGGATCTTCAAATAGAAGGGCACACCCTCGATCGCCTGCTTTGGCAGGTTCGATTCGGTTAGTTTCATTTTCTTCTTATCGATGACCATGGCGGATACAGTCTGCCGGTTCTGCTGGATCAACGCCTGGGATTCATTTTGCTTTTTCTGCAGCCGGTTCCCCAGAAAATACAGCCCGACCAGCAGGAGCGCCACCACCAGGATGACGGTAAAGATAATACCTAAGGTATCCATTGAACGACCTCCTAATTACATACTTGGTATAGTGTAACTGATTTCAAACTTTTCGTCAAGAGGCCTTTTCTGTCGAAGCATAAAACCGTGCCATCGGTTTGCAACTACTGTCAGATTGTGGTATCATAAAGAAAAAACAGGGGAGATACAACATGCACCTTTCGATCCGGGTCTTGCCTACAGACCCTGTATCCGCAAGAGAAGCAGGGCAGCGGTGTGACCAACTGCTGAAACCTCTGGGCAGCTTAGGGGTCCTGGAGGAGATCGCCATTAGGCTGGCAGGACTTCTGCACACGCCAAGCCCGCGGGTAGAGAAAAAAGCCGTGCTGGTCATGGCGGCGGATCATGGAGTCACGGCCGAAGGGGTCGCAAGCGCTCCGGCTGCCTTTACCGCCATCCAGACAAAGAACATGCTTGAGGGACGCACCGGTGTCGCCGTGCTTGCCAGGCAGGCGGGCGCGGAACTTAGAGTCGTGGATGTGGGGATCCGGGGTCAGCTGGATGTGCCGAACCTGGTGCAGGAAAAGATCCGGCAGGGTTCCGGCAATATCCTGCGAGAGGATGCCATGACGGAGCAGGAACTGCAGCAGGCTTTAGAAGTTGGGCGTGCGCAGATCCGCATCCTGAAAGCACAGGGCATCCAGACGGTAGGTATCGGTGAGATGGGCATCGGCAATACAACGGCCACGGCCGCGCTGCTGCATATCTTACGCCCGGACGTGGAACTTACGCAGATCGTGGGCAAAGGCGCGGGCCTTACGGAGGAGCAGTACCTGAACAAGATCCGCGTCGTGGAAGAGGCTGTGGCCCGGACCGGCCTGGGTCCGGAGGATCCGCTGGCGGCCCTGCGGACTGTCGGAGGCCTGGAGATTGCCGCCATGACAGGTGCGTACTTAGGTGCCGCGGAACAGGGCATGCCCGTGGTGATCGATGGTGTGATCAGCATGATCTCCGCCTATCTGGCCTGGAAGATCTGCCCGGAGGCAAAAGCCTATTTCTTTGCTTCCCATGCGTCTGAAGAACCTGCCTATCAGGTCATGAGCCGGGAAATGGGCCAGGAACCGCCGCTGCATATGCACATGCGGCTGGGCGAGGGCAGTGGCTGCCCCCTGTTTTTCGGCATCATGGACGCGGCCTGTTCCATGCTGAATGAAATGTCCACCTTCCAAGAGGCGGAAACAGACGGAACATTTTTAATCGATATCAGGGATACTATATGATGAAGACCAAAATGTTGATCACCGGGGGGACCCGCAGCGGCAAGAGCCGGTTCGGCCAGGAGACCGCGGCGAAGATCAGTCCCCAGGGCCGCGTGCTGTACGTCGCGACGGCCCGTGTCTGGGACGAGGAAATGGCAATCCGGGTAAAAAAACACCAGGACAACCGGCCGGCTTCCTGGGATACATATGAAGGCTATCAGGATCTGGGCACACATCTGATCCAATGGGGGCAGCAGTATGAAACGGTCCTGATCGACTGTGTCACCATGCTTCTGACCAACGGGATCTTTGACCGGATCGGCGATCAGGATCCGGATACGCTGACTAAGGAACAGGTCGCAGAATTAGAGGAAGAGGCAGCGGCTACGATCCAGGAACTGATCCGGGGCATCCAGGAGACTGCGTGCAACGTACTTCTGATCACCAACGAGCTGGGTTCCGGTGTGGTGCCGGAGCATCTGCTGGGCCGCGTCTTCCGGGATATGGCCGGCCGCGCCAACCAGATGCTGGCCCAGGCCATGCCCCAGGTCTGTCTGATGGTCTGCGGTCTGCCGTTGATGGTGAAGGGAGACCAGCCGTGCTCCTGAATGAATTGAAAGCGCTGGCCCTGTGCCTGCAGTTCTTGACAAGACTGCCGCTGCCGTTCCGCATCGAAGGTCCGGATGACTTGTTTGCCCGGGGCACGGTATTCTTCCCGGTGGCAGGGGCTTTGATCGGCGTGTGCGATGCTTTTGTATGCTGGCTCCTGGGCCATTGGATGGGCCCCTTTGCCACCGCCTGCCTGGTGGTCCTGTTTGATATCTGGATCACGGGAGGACTGCATCTGGACGGTCTGGCGGATACCACGGACGCCTTTGGCAGCCTGCGGGACCGCGATCGTATGCTGGAGATCATGAAGGACAGCCGGATCGGCACCTTTGGCGTGCTGGCCATCATCGGCGTTTTGCTGGGCCGTGTCGCTTTATATGGAACACTGCTGGAGCAGGAACTGCCCTTGCGGATGTTGCTGGGCATCCTGGCGGTCATTCCCTGCATCAGCCGGACCGGCATGGTGTTGTTGATCTACAGTTCCCGCTATGCCAGAGAGCAGGGGCTCGGCGGTATGTTCTTCACCTATCGCAATCAACTGGATGTGGCCTTTTTCATAACACTGCTTCTGGCCGGAGGGCTGATCTATCTGATGCTGCCTTCGGTGATCAGCCTTGTGCTGGTAGGCTCTGCTGCCCTTGCGGGAATCTGGCACAGATTCCGCTGCTATCGTAAGATCGGCGGCATGACCGGAGATACTTTGGGCGCTGGGCTGGAATGGATGGAGGCTGCCATGAGTCTGGCGGCGGTCCAGGCAGTTTTTTATCTGGCATGATTGGAGAGAATATATGAAGATCTTCTTGATGCGGCACGGCCTGACGGAATATAATCTTACCGGTCACTATACCGGCAGGGCGGATATCCCGTTGCATCCTAAGGGGGAGGCCCAGGCGCGCGCAGTTTCTGAAATGCTGAAAAACGTCCACTTCGACCGGGTGATCGCCTCATCGCAAAAGCGGGCGGTCCAGACGGCGCAGCTTGTGGTCCCGGGACATCCGGTCGAAACCATGGATGCCTTCGTGGAACTGGACGTCGGGAACTGGACAGGTCTTACCTGGAAGGAAGCTTCAGCAAAGGATCCGGAAGGCGCGGCGCGGCATGAGGCGGACTGGACTGCTGCTGTCGGCGGAGGTGAAAGCTTCTACGACATGTATGCACGTGTCGAGCAGGGCGTCCATCAGATCCTGGATACCTCCGACGTGGATGATACGCTGCTCATCGTATCCCACGGCGGCCCGATGCGGGTCCTGGCGACCATCCTGCTGGATCTTCCGAAGGAGATCTACTGGCATCTGGTGGCGGGGCAAGGCTCCTACAGCCTGCTGACGGCCTATCCACAGAAGCCCCTGTGGTTTTCCATCGCGGAATGGAACAGCGTGCGGGTGCGTGACAAGGCATAAAGCGCCTTGGGCATAAAAAAAACCACCCGATATCAGGTGGATATAGAGCGCGAAACGAGATTCGAACTCGCGACCCTCGCCTTGGCAAGGCGATGCTCTACCACTGAGCCATTCGCGCTTGTTCTTTCGAACAACAAGTATTATACTATGAACGGCTGAAGAATGCAAGCCTTTTTTCAAAAACTTTTATCAGAGAAGGGAAGAATCAGAATATGGCTGAGGTCAATAATAGAAAAGCAGCGATCATTGGCTGTGGTTTTGTAGGTTCCGCATCTGCTTTCGCATTGATGCAGAGCGGTCTGTTTTCAGAAATGGTACTGATCGACGCAGATCCGATGAAGGCAGAGGGCGAAGCGCTGGATATCAGCCATGGCCTGCCTTTCGCGAAGCCTATGCAGATCTATGCGGGCACATATGAGGATATCGATGATGCCGCGATCATCATCGTGACCGCGGGTGCGGGGCAGAAGCCGGGGGAGACCCGCCTGGACCTGGTCAAGAAAAACGTAGCCATCTTCCAGAGCATCATTCCCGAGATCGCCAAACGCAACTGTGCGGGCATCCTGCTGATCGTTGCCAACCCGGTCGATATTCTGACCTATGTAGCCGCCAAACTCAGCGGCTTCCCGGAAAACCGCGTCTTCGGCTCCGGCACCGTTCTGGATACGGCACGCTTGAAATACCTGCTGGGCGAGCACCTGGACGTGGATCCGCGTAATGTGCATGCCTTTGTCATCGGTGAGCACGGGGACAGTGAGTTCGTGGCCTGGAGCAGCCTGGATGTTTCAGGCGTGCCCGTCAATGATTTCTGCGAGATGCGCGGCCATCATGACCATGACGCAGCGATGCAGCAGATTGCGGCAGAGGTGCGGGACAGCGCCTATGAGATCATCAAGCGGAAAAAGGCGACCTACTATGGTGTGGCCATGGCGGTCAAACGCATCTGCGAGGCCATCATCCGGGACGAGAAGAGTGTGCTTCCGGTCTCCGCGATCCAGCGGGGCAACTACGGTGTGCAGGATATCGCCCTTTCCATGCCGGCCATCGTGGGCCGGGACGGTATCGAAGCCATGGTGCCGATCCGCCTGAACGCTGCGGAGTACACCAAGCTGAGCGAGTCTGCCGCCACCCTGAAAAAGGTCATCGACGAAACGGTGCAGCTGTAATAAAAAATCAAGGAGTACCGCATGTGCAGTACTCCTTGGGATCAGGGATGAATGGAGATGATGGGAATTGAACCCATGTCCGAAAGCCCCTCCATCTTGGGCTCTACTATCATAGCCGATGTTTAAGATCTCCCGGATTCCAGCCCCGTCGGCAGGGCAGTGGGCACCGGCAGCCCGGTAAAGATCTTTACGAACGCCCGGGCGACGTACGTAAGTGGCCCGCTATGGATGGGCCCCGGCACAGACCGCGGGTCGTCTATGCAAGAGCGGCTGCGATCAAATGATCAAGCAGCAAAAGCGAAATTAGATTCGTCGTTAGCGTTTATATTTAGGTCCGGTTGTTGCGTGGCCCGGCCCACGGATAGCTCCCAGGATCTCGTCGACCCCCGTCGAAACCTTGACATCCCCTGAATCAAGTAAAACCACTAACATAGAAATTATACGTCCGGTCTCCCGGATTGTCAAGCGAGGAACATCATGAAAAAAACGACACCGCCGATCAAATGCAACTATCATGCGCACACCATCCGCTGCGGCCATGCCACCGGCACCGAGCGGGAGTACATCGAGGCCGCCATCCGGGGTGGCTTCCGGGTGCTGGGCTTTTCGGACCATGTACCCTATCCCTTCCTGGACGGACATGTTTCCCACATGCGCATGACGCTGGGCCAGACCCGGGGCTATTTCGACACCCTGCTGCGCCTGAAGGAAGAATACAAGGACCAGATCGAGATCCACATCGGGTTCGAGGCGGAGTATGACAGGGAGAGTTTTCCCCGGTTGAAAGCCTTTCTGGATGACTACCCCTGCGAATATCTGATCCAGGGCCAGCATTTCCTGGCGGTGGAGCATGAACAGGTCTATTCGGGTATGCGCATGACCGACCCGGATCTGCTGCGGGCTTATGCGGACCGGCTGGTTGCGGGCATGGAGAGCGGACACTTCTTATATGTAGCCCATCCGGATCTGCCGGATTTCCGTGGATCCAACGCGGAGTACAGGCGTATCATGCGGCCGGTATGCCAGGCGGCCAAAGCCTGTGGTATGCCGCTGGAGATCAATCTGCTGGGCCTGCTCCAGGGCCGGGCTTATCCGACGGAGCGGTTCTTCACCCTGGCGGCGTCGGAAGGCTGCAAGGCGATCATTGGCATGGACGCGCATGCACCGGAGATGCTGAGCAGCGAGACTTTGTATCAGAAGGGTCTGGCCTTTGCGAAGAAATGCAAGATCCCGTTGGTCTATCAGCTGGATATGCTGGAGAGGGTATAAACCCTCTCTTTTTTTATTGCCAAAGGATGGCAGTTTATGGTATACTAACTTCGTATGTAGTTTATGGCCCTTACAGGGGATCCTATAAAAGAAAAGGAGCTTTTATATCATGGCAAAAAACAAGTTGATTCCGATCACCGTTTTGACCGGGTACCTGGGTGCCGGCAAAACGACTCTGCTGAATAAGGTTCTCAAGAACCAGGAAGGTTATAAAGTCGCTGTTATCGTCAACGATATCGGTGAGATCAATATCGATGCCGGCCTCATCGAAAAGGGCGGCCAGATCGAGCAGGAAGACGTCGCACCGCTGACCAACGGCTGCATCTGCTGCACGCTGAAGGCTGACCTGATGAACCAGATCATCGACCTGGCGAAGATGGACAAGTTCGACTACATCCTGATCGAGGCATCCGGCATCTGTGAGCCGCTGCCCATCGCCCAGACCATCTCCTACATGGATGGTTCCGCCAACAATCCGCGGGTCCCGGCTGTCTGCTATCTGGACAACATGGTCACCGTTGTGGACGCGGCCCGTCTGGTCACCGAGTTCGCGAACGGCAATAAGCTGCTGACCGAGGACCTGGATGAGGATGATATCGAGAACCTGCTGATCCAGCAGATCGAGTTCTGCAACACCGTCATCATCAACAAGGTGGACCTGGTCACGCCGGAACAGCTGGGCGAAGTCAAGGCCATCATCCGTCAGCTGCAGCCCTCCGCGAAGATGATCGAGGCAGTACAGGGCGATGTGGCCGTCGGCGAGATCCTGGATACCCACAATTTCGATTTCGAGAAGGCCTCCATGTCTGCCGGCTGGATCGAAGCGCTGGAGAACCCGGAAGAAGAGGAAGAAGAGGGCGAGTTGCTGGAATACGGCATCGGTACCTTCGTTTACTATCGCCGCCGTCCCTTCAACAAGGCAAAATTCGAAGAATTCGTCAACTCCTGGCCGGTGGAAGTCATCCGTTGTAAGGGTGTGCTCTGGTTCTCCGATGAGCGGACCACCGCCTATATGTTCGAGCAGTCCGGCCGTCAGATCCAGGCAGTCGATGCGGGCTACTGGCTGGCAACGGCGCCGAAGTGGCAGCAGAAGGAAGCGATCCGCCGCGATCCTTCCATCAAGGAAGATTGGGATGAAGTCTACGGGGACCGTATGGACCGTCTGGTCTTCATCGGCAAGAACATGGATAAGGACGCGATCATCCGCGGCCTGGATGCGGCACTTGATAAATAAAAACACTTACCGGTCTATACCGGCAGAGAGGTGCTATGAATAAACTGTTGCGCAGGATCATACGATTGCCGTGGATCTTAGGCACGGAGGTCGTCCTGCTGTGGAACCGGACCCGGGCCGGCCGGACATTGATCACCACCACATATGATCTGTATCCGCCGGGCCTGCCGGCTGCCTTCGATGGCTGTACGATCGTGCACCTGACAGATCTCCATGGACGTGTCTTCGGACCGGAACAGGCAGATCTTCTGCACCATGTCCGGGCGCTTGCGCCGGATCTGATCCTGCTCACCGGCGATATGTACGATGAAGAACAGGACCCGAAACGGCGTGCTGAGATCAATGGATTGATGGAAGAACTGGCCAAGGATGTACCGGTCTATGCTTCCATGGGCAACCATGAGATCCGCAGTGATGCACTGCTGGAGCTTGAAACGGAGATGCGCCGCACGGGCGTGCGCCTGCTGCGTGACCGGTCCGCCATCGTGACCCGCGGTACAGACAGGATCGGGATCACAGGCCTGGACCCCAATCCACAGGAGGGCATGTTGGAGGAAGAAGCGCCGGAAGTCCGTTGGGACCGCCTGCAGAAGGCGATGGCCCGCTACGGGGAGGAACCGGTGGGCTTCAAGATCCTGTTGGCGCATAAACCGGAGCTTCTGGAAGACTATGCCATGTTCGGTGCGGATCTGGTCTTCAGTGGACATGCCCACGGCGGCCTGCTGGAACTGCCTTTGCTGCATAAGCGCCTGCTGGCGCCGGGGCAGGGTCTGTTTCCCAGGTACAGCCAGGGGTTGTATCTGCAGGATCACACACTGCTGGTCTTGTCTTCCGGCCTGGGTGGCCCTAGACTGGGTCTGAAGCCTGAGATCGTACAGGTGCGGCTGCATGTCAGAAAGCAACCGTCAACCAAAAACAAGTAATAAGGTTGACAATTAAAACGAAATATGATAAGATCCCCTGGTATGAATCCAAAGGGGGTCTTTTTTATGAAGAAAAACCATGTGTATATCCTGGTGCTGACGGCGCTGATGACGGCTGTCATCTGCGTGCTGGCACCGATTTCTGTGCCTGTTGGCCCGGTGCCCATCTCGCTTGCCACCTTTGCGGTGCTGCTTGCCGCATATCTGCTGGGGTGGAAGATGGGCCTGTGCAGTGTGGCGCTGTACCTGCTTCTGGGCCTGATCGGCGTGCCGGTCTTCGCCGGCTACAGCGCAGGGCTTGCGAATCTGGTCGGTCCCACCGGTGGGTATCTCATCGGCTATCTGCCACTGGCATTTGCCACTGGCTGGGCCGTGGAACGGTATCAGGATGCTGTCCGTCCGGTCCTGGGTATGATCGTTGGAACCCTTGTGTTGTACGTGCTGGGCACTGCCTGGCTGGCACTGCAGATGCATATGAGCTTTTCCCAAGCATTAGGCGCGGGTGTCATCCCCTTCCTGCCCGGAGACGCGGCGAAGATCGTGGTCACCGCGGTTTTGGGGCCGATCCTTAAAACCGCTTTAAAAAAAGCAGGCGTACTGGAGAAATGATAGAAACTCCTTGACGTATTCAGGAAAAACCAGTAAAATATGGGTATCCTATGTGTCAAGGAGTTTTTTATTATGTCACGAAAGAGCTTATGGTCTATTATTTCCTGGCTTTTGATCGGTATATTTGCATTCTCATCTCTGCAGCCGGCGGTACTTGCGGCGGAGGATGAAGTTGTTACGGAGGAAATCACGCCTACAGAGGAGCCAGCAGAAACAACGGACGAGGAAACGCCCGCGGAACCGGAGACTCCGGCAGAAGGAGAGCAGCCTTCCGAAACAACGGAGCCGGAAGAACCGACAGAGCCAACGGAGCCGCAGCAGCCGGAAGAACCTTCTGAACCGGAGCAACCGGAAGAGCCTGAGGAACCCTATACCGGCTGGAAAGAGACGGAAGGGGGAACCCAGTACTGGGACAACGGTACGCCTGTAACGGGCCTTAAGGAGATCGAATACCACCTGTATTATTTCAATGCGGATGGGTTCCAGCAGACCGGCTGGCAGACGATCGATGGGAACCGCTATTATTTCGATGAGGGCACGGCAGTAGCGGCTTTCGGTATCGTGCTGATCAATGGGAAGAAATATGCTTTCGATGAAGCAACAGCCATTCAGAAGACAGGCTGGCAGACCATCGAAGGCAATGTCTATTATTTCGATCCGTCCACCGGCGCTATGGCGACCGGCATCACCACCATCTCCGGCAAGAAATACTTGCTGAGTGATGAGGGCGTCCGCCTGACAGGATGGCACACCATCAGCGGCAAGAAGTACTATGCTTCTGCCAAGGGTGTTCTGTACAGCGGCCAGCACAAGATCGGTAAATACTACTATTACTTCGATAAAAAGACCAATGTCATGGTCAAGAGCAAGTTCATCGAACTGACGAACTCCAAGGGCAAGAAGTACACGGTCTATTACAACAAATATGGCCGCAAGGTCTTCGGCGATCAGACCATCGGCAAGTATAAGTATCACTTTACCAGCAAGGCCGGTGCCATGTATAAATCCAAGTTCGTCAAGAAGACGGATAAGAAGGGCAAGACCTACAAGATCTACTACGACAGCAAGGGACGCCAGGCCTTCGGCAAGAAGACGATCAAGGGCCACGTCTATTACTTCAACAAGAAGACCGGCAAGCTGGAATGGAAGGATCGTAAGTACCAGAACCCGAAGG
>CADBPG010000087.1 GCA_902796435.1 uncultured Eubacteriales bacterium
CCAGATAATTCGACAGGACAAAGGACACGCTTCTGTCTCCGTTCCGCAGGCGTTTGTCCTCCACGGAAAAGGGATGCACGCACCAGCACCAGTCTCCGTCCAGATACGCGCTGTTGTCATAGCTCTCAAAGTGCCTCGTGCCCACGGCAGTCTTGCCCACGCATGGAGATCCGCTGATGAGGATCAGTCTCTTTTTCATCACTCAGATTTCTCCTTTGCTGTAAATCTGAACAGCGGATCACCGTTTTCTTCCATGCCATACTGTATCATGCCGCCCTTTTCCATAACCCGAGCGGAAGCAGTATTCTCTTTGGCACAGCCGCCGTGCACGCCAGAAAGCGAATAATCCTCTGCGGCGATCCTCAGAAGTTCCCTGACGCATTGAGTTCCGTATCCCCGGTTTCTGTATTCTTCATCCAGAAGGATGAAGATCTCAGGCTCCGCCGGATTGCGGCTGCCATCCAGCCCACACCAGCCCATGATCGTTCCGGGATGATCCTGCCCGCACACCGCAAGACAAAGATGATAGATACAGCCTTTCGTATTCTTTCCGTAGTTTCCGCGCATATACGCGATGGCATCCTGTGCCTCCGCGTTAGAAAGCGGATGATGGTCAGAAGGCCAAGTCCGCATGACTTCGGACAGATCGTTTTCCGTTACGAAATGAAGGATCAGGTTATCTGCTTGATAATCCATCATACTCTGGTATCTGTATCCGTCCGGAATCCTGATATAACCTCTGATATGCTCATCTCTCGAGCGCTCGATGATCCCGGATGCATTGGTCAGATTGCCTTCCGCGGCGATGATCTTGTTTCCGGTGCTTTGCAGGACAATGCCCATATGGTCATGCTCCCGATTCTTAAAAACTCTGTCATAAATGACGATGTCACCGGCTTTCGGAGCAAAGCTTTCTTTTCCTTTGTGGTATTCTATCCGGGCATCGCCTTTCGCAAATTCTTCCCAGGCGATACAGCCTGCCAGATGGCAGGTTTTACATTCATCCGGCCGTATGGGAATCTCAAATCCCGCTTCCCTGCAGCAGTAATATACAAATGCTGCACACCATAAGCCATCGGCTTCTCTCAACGTCCATTTATGGAAAAATCGAATGATCGGCACAAGATTTGATTCTTTCCCTTCAATGTATCCATGAAAAGGGATCTGAGCTGCTTTCTCAGCAACCGCCGCCAGATATTTTCTTGTTGCTTTTTCCATTACGATCCTGCCTCCAAATACTTCTTCACATATCCGGAATATCCAATGAAAACCAATCCCGTATCTCACCGTTGTCGATCCAATGGATATTTCCAAGCTTCCAGACAGAACCGGCTTTGATAAAGATCGCGCTTTCATCCTCCATGACAGCCACCGGCCGGATTCCGGAGATCTCCTTCAATGCCGGAATAAACCATGCGTCTTCGGTATAGTGCCCTTTTACGGTGATGTCCGTCAGACCAAGCCCTTCATACATCGCCTTTGATTCCCAAATCTCAGCCACGTATCGACCCATGTTCATGGCCCCCGCACTGACACCGAGGATCACGGCGTTACTGGCCTGAAGCTCCGAACTAAGCCCGAGATCACGAATCAGCGCCATCTGCAGGGTCTCATCCCCGCCCATCAGAAAAATACAGTCCGCCGCCCGCACCTGTTTCACGCCATCCGCTGCGCTCATTCGCCGATCGATCACACGACGTTCGGCAAACGCCATACCACGTTCCGCAAACATCTCATGCATCCCGTCACTGTCATCGTCATTCTGTACGTAATCTGTAGGCCAGGCGCTGATAAAAACAAGTTTTTCACGTCGGAGCAGGTTCTCCCGAAGCACCAGCGCGATCTCATCGGAAAAATGATGCATTGGAAAGCCGCTGAACAGTCCTAACAGCTTTGCGTTCATAACAATTCTCTCTGATCCCTTTCTCTTGTATAAACCGTTCCCGTTTCTGACCATTGAGGGATGATCTGCTGACCGCATAGCTTCACTGTATCATCTCCGAAAAAGCATAATGTTTCAGGCAAGCATTCGATAAAGAATTCTGTCGGTGTTTTGGCAGAAAGCCTCCTATGGACTCCTTCCGGGTCTGTCAGAATATTATCTTTGATGGAAAAAGAGGCTCCAAGCAAAGCATTTACATACGTTCCGTCCTTTGCTTGACAGGAAGGCGCCTCCTGATGCGCTATGCCGAGAACTCGAAGCATTTTCGTTTCGTAAAGGTCCCACTTTTGCGCTGTGATCTCGATTTTGAGTTTTTCACATTCCGATTCCTCAAAAAGTCTTGAAGCATA
>CADBPG010000088.1 GCA_902796435.1 uncultured Eubacteriales bacterium
ATCGGCCCCATGCTGATCTTATTTATCATCTTCATCAAATTTCAGTACGCTCATGAAGGCAGACTGCGGCACTTCCACATTACCGAACTGGCGCATGCGCTTCTTACCTTCCTTCTGCTTCTCCAAAAGCTTCTTTTTACGGCTGACATCGCCGCCATAGCACTTGGCCAGAACATCCTTCCGAAGGGCCTTGACGGTTTCCCGGGCAATGACCTTGCTGCCGATGGCCGCCTGGATGGGCACTTCGAACAGATGCCGTGGGATCTCCTCCTTTAAGCGTTCCGCGATCTTGCGGCCGCGCTCGTAGGCTTTGGACTCGTGCACGATAAAGGACAAGGCATCGACCGGCTCACGGTTGATCAGCATGTCCAGACGCACCAGGTCCGAACGCTGATATCCGATCAGTTCATAATCGAAGGAAGCATAACCACGGGAGCGGGACTTCAGTGCATCGAAGAAATCATAGATGATCTCGTTCAGAGGCATGTGATAGGTCAGCATGGCCCGTGTCGCCTCCAGATATTCGATGCTCTGGTACTCACCACGCCGGTCCTGGCACAGGTCCATGATCGCGCCGATATGCTCCGTCGGCAGAATGATCTCCGCCTTGACGATGGGTTCTTCCATATAGGCGATCTCCGCCGGGTCCGGCATATCCGCCGGATTGGACAGATCGATCTCCTCACCGTTCAGTTTATGCACCTTATAAATGACGCCTGGCGCCGTAGCGATCAGGTCCAGGTTGAATTCACGGTCCAAGCGCTCCTGGATGATCTCCATATGCAGCAGGCCCAGGAAACCGCAGCGGAAGCCGAAGCCCAAAGCAGTGGATGTTTCCGCCTCAAAGGACAAGGAAGCATCGTTGAGCTTCAAGCGCTCTAAGGCATCCCGCAGGTCCGGATACTTGGAACCGTCCGCCGGGAACAGGCCACAGAAGACCATGGACTGCACTTTTTTATAGCCAGGCAGAGGCTCCGCGGCAGGCCGCAGCGCGTCCGTGACCGTATCACCCACACGGGTATGCTGGACTTCCTTGATGCTCGCGGTGAAATAGCCGACCTCACCCGCGGAAAGATCCTCCGAGGGGAAGAGGCGCCCCGCACCCATATGGCCAACTTCGACCAGATCATACTCCTGCTCGGACGCCATCATGCGCACACGGGTCCCCGCTTTCATCACGCCGTCCATGATCCGCACGAAAACGATGACGCCCCGATAGGGGTCATATAAGGAATCGAAGATCAAGGCCTTTAAGGGCGCTTCCGGGTTCCCCTGTGGAGGCGGGATCTGCTCCACGATCTTCTCCAGCACCGCTTCGATATTGATGCCGACCTTGGCAGAGATCAACGGCGCATCGGAACAATCGATCGCCAGGATATCCTCAACCTCCTGTTTGACGCGCTCGGGGTCCGCGGCGACCAGGTCGATCTTGTTGATGACCGGTACGATCTCCAGATCGTGCTCCATCGCAAGATAGGTATTGGCCAGCGTCTGCGCTTCCACGCCCTGGGCCGCGTCAACGACCAAAAGCGCGCCTTCGCAGGCCGCCAGACTTCTGGATACTTCGTAATTAAAGTCAACATGACCGGGGGTGTCGATCAGGTTGAATACATATTCTTCACCATCATTGGCATGATAAACCAGACGCACCGCCTGCGCCTTGATCGTGATGCCGCGCTCCCGTTCGAGGTCCATGTTGTCCAGCACCTGGTCCTGCATTTCCCGCTCGGTTAGAAGGCCTGTTTTCTGGATGATGCGGTCCGCCAGCGTGGATTTACCATGGTCGATATGCGCGATGATACTGAAATTTCGGATATGATCCTGTGGTGTCATAAAAGCTTGGTATTGCTCCTTTATCAGATTCGGTTTATTATAGCATAAGTCCGCTAAAAAAGCCAACTTTTTTCATTTTTCTTGTTGACTTCTTTCCTGCCTGGCTATATAATATCAGTTGTGTCTTAGTCGTCCGTTCTATAAAACTTATAGAATTCACATCTCAGGAGGTATTGAAAGTTCCATGGCAAACATTAAATCCGCGAAGAAAAGAATCTTAGTCATCCAGAAAAAGACCCTTCGCAATAAGATGATCAAGTCTGCAGTGAAGACCGCTATCAAGAAGGTCAACGCAGCGATCGCTACCGGCGATCAGGCAGCTGCTGCTGAAGCGCTCAAGAATGCTACGTCCGCTATCGACAAGGCAAAGAGCAAGGGTATCTATCATAAGAATACCGCTTCCCGCAAAGTTGCCCGTCTTTCCAAAGCCGTCAACCGCATGGCATAATCGAAGCAGACTTATAGATTTTAGGAAATTTCAACTACAAGGACGAACATCCCCGTACCCGGTCATCGCCAGACCAGGTACGGGGACTCTTCATTTCTCCGCCATTCTGGACCCATACCGCGCGATCAAAAGCTCCATGGCGCGCCCCGGCGTGATCGTACCGCTCTTGATGCCCACGTCGAATCTGAGGGTCTCCTCCATGGCTTCCTTCAGCTTCGGAAATGAGAATCGAGATGCCTGCTGCAGATTCCGGGTGACCATAAAACTGCGCAGCTTCATCTGCTCCGCGATCTGGTCGGCCCTATAGCCTTCTCTCTGATAGACGGCCGTCTTGTACAGCAGGTCGATCTGCCGGCGGGTCATGGCGAAGATCATGTGCTCGCTTTCCCCTGTGATGACCATGTTCCGGTAGATGCGGAAGGCATCCTTTGCTTTATGGCTGCCGATGGCATTCAGAAGTTTGAAGATATCAGTCTCCAGCGAAGGCGTGATCACCTTGTCGATATCCTCCCGCTGGATCAGACCTGTGCCCTCTTTATACGAGAAGAGCTTGTTCATCTCCGTCTGCAGCACGCTCATGTCCGTGCCTACCGCACCGATCAGATAGGAGGCTGTCAGTTTATCGATCCGGAGCCCCCGGCGCCGGGCTTCGATGGCGATCCATTTTGCAAGATCATCCTGGTCCAGAGTCTTGAACTCGACGACCAGGCCATTTTTTTCTAAAGCTTTATATGTACGGCTCCGTTTGTCGACATTGGTCTCGATGAAGACCAGCACCGTCGTTTCTGGAACGTTTTCAAAGAAGGAAGCCAGTTCCTGGACGTCCGCGCTCTCCTGGGGCGCATCCTCTTCCCCTTCACTCTTACCCTTCAGCATGAACAGACCGCTGTCCTGCACGATGACCAGTCTGCGGTCGACCATCAGGGGGAAGGTCTCCGCACAATCCATGATCGTACGCGCAGATGGCTTGTCCAACTCATCCAGGTTCATCAGCTCATCTTCTGGCGCCAGCAGGCTCTTTTTCAGACGCGCATGGTACGTATCGATCAGATAGGCTTCGTTGCCATAGAACAGGTACAGGGACCCTATCTTCTTCTCCGCGATCTGCTGTTTGAGCAGATCCATACCGTTTACTGCATCCATCGTTTTCTATATGCCTCCTGATACGTATATAAGGCCCGGTCCATGACCAGGCAGCCGTTTTCATAAGATATGACCGGTCGGACCCCGCAGGCGCTTAGTCGCGCAAGGACCTCCGGATGGGGATGCCCGTAACTATTGTCCTTCTTACAGCTGATCCAGGCCGCAACCGGCTCTGCTGCCATAAGAAAGTCTTCCGATGTGGACGTACGTGACCCGTGATGTCCAACCTTCAGCACGTCACACTGGACATTTCTCCCAGACGCAAGGATCATCTCCTCTGCTGCCTGATCCGCATCACCCATGAAACATATTGTACCGTGTTTTGTTCCTACTTGCAAGCATAATGAAGCACTGTTTTGGTCCGCATACTCTGCCTGCGGGTCCGGACTGAGCACCCGGATCTTCAGCCCTGCCATCTCCAGATGGTCCCCCGCCGTAAGATTCTGCATATGTTCTGCATTCTCGATCATGAGTTCATGAAAGTCATGCACCGTGTGTTCCGGCAGATACATTTCCTGCACCGTAAAATCAGGATCTGTCAGAAGACGCTGTACGCCCTCCGAGTGGTCCTGGTCCTTGTGGGTGAGAAATACACCTGAGATCCTTTGGATCCCATAATAGGTAAGGCAAGGTTTCAGTACCCGATCATATCCAGGTCCTGCATCCACCAGATAGGCCCTGCCCTTGGCCCGGATCAGCGCACAGTCGCCCTGTCCCACACTTAGGAACAAAACCTGCGTCTGCATCCGATACTGCAGGATGCTCAGACACAGTATGAACATGCAGGCAGTTGCCCAACGCTTCTTCCTCTTTTGTGCCTGGCTGCTTACTCCATGCATCCCGATCCATATGCCATATCCTGCATAAAAGCAAATGACCGCGGGCCAGGGCAAGGCCCCGGGTTTCAGGATCCCTCCGGGCAGCTTCAGCAAAAGCAAGCAGCTTTTCCGGTAGAACACCAGGACATAATAGACGCAGCCCATCAGGAACCTGGCGGCACCTGCGGAGACCACAGACAACAGGACCGACAGGAGCGATGCGGTGATCACGACGCTCATCAAGGGAACGACCACCAGA
>CADBPG010000089.1 GCA_902796435.1 uncultured Eubacteriales bacterium
ACGATCCTGCGGACCTGCCTAGGGTTTGGCATCCACGATATCGCCATCATCGAGCCGGCGGCGGACGTGTTCAACCCCAAGGTCGTACGGTCCTCCATGGGGGCGATGTTCCGGCAGCGGGTCAGCCTGTATCCTGATTTTCAGGAATACGAAAGGCAGTATGGACAGGGGCGTACCTTGTACCCCTTCGTGCTCCATGGCAAGCATGTTCTGCAGGAGCTCGTGCGGCCGCAGAATGAGCGGTACGCGTTGATTTTTGGCAATGAGGCAACGGGACTGCCCGCCGCCTTTGCAGATATGGAACATAGTGTCACGATACGGCAAAGTGCAGAGGTCGATAGTTTCAATCTCTCGTTGGCCGTAGGCATGGCTGTGTATAAATTCACGGAAGGAGATCCTTTACCATGAGTCAAAAAGATATTCAGGCTGTAAGTGCGATCCGCGTCCTTGCTGCGGAAAGTGTCCAGAAGGCGAACAGTGGCCATCCCGGTCTGCCCTTAGGTGCGGCGCCGGCCGCCTATGCCCTTTGGCAGTATCAGTTGAAACACAACCCGGCTGATCCGCAGTGGAAGAACCGCGACCGGTTCGTCCTGTCCGCGGGCCACGGTTCCGCCTTATTATATGCATTGCTGCACCTGTATGGGTACGGGCTGACCATCGAGGACCTGAAGCAGTTCCGTCAGTGGGGTTCCAAGACCCCCGGACATCCGGAATATGGTCATACAGTCGGTGTAGAGACCACCACAGGTCCGCTGGGCCAGGGTATCGCGAATGCGGTAGGTATGGCCATGGCAGAGGCCCATCTGGCAGCGCTCTTCAACAAGGAAGGCTTCCCGGTGGTTGACCATCGGACCTACACCATCGTGGGCGATGGCTGCCTGATGGAAGGTATCAGCTATGAGGCGGCGGCCCTGGCCGGCACCCTGAAGCTGGGCAAGCTGACAGTCCTGTATGATTCCAACCACATCACCATCGAGGGCAGCACCGACATCGCCTTCCGCGAGGATGTACCTGCTCGTTTTGCCGCCCAGGGTTGGCATACCCAGGTGGTCGAAGAGGGCAATGATGTAGAGAAGATCGCCGAAGCGATCGAAAATGCCAAGAAGGATCCGCGTCCGTCCCTGATCCAGATCAAGACCGAGATCGGTTATGGCTGCCCGGCCAAGCAGGGCAAGGCTTCTGCCCATGGCGAGCCTCTGGGTGTGGACAATCTGAACGCTTTGAAGGAAAACTTCGGCTGGCCGCTGGAGCCCGCGTTCTTCGTACCGGAAGAAGTCTATGCGACGACCGGGGAAGCCTGCGCCAAGGGTGCAGAGGCGGAAGAAGCCTGGAAGGCCATGTTCGCAGAATATGAAAAGGCTTATCCGGAACTGGCAGCAAAGTACAAAGAATTCTATGAAGGCGGATCTTATGATCCGTGGCAGGACAGCGAACTGTTCGCGAAGCCGGACAAGCCCAACGCGACCCGTAACCTGTCTGGCAACACCCTGAACTATCTGGCCAAGAAGATCCCGAATTTCTTCGGTGGTTCCGCGGACCTTTCTCCGTCCAACAAGTCCACCATCTCCGGCAGTGGTGATTTCTCCGCCGAGGATTATACCGGCCAGACCTTGCACTTCGGTGTCCGCGAGCACGCGATGGCGGCTATCGCTAATGGTATCGCCCTGCATGGCGGCCTGCAGCCCTACGTTGCCACATTCTTCGTCTTCTCTGACTATATGAAGCACAGCATGCGCCTGTCCGCACTCATGAAGCAGCGCGTCATCTACATCCTGACCCATGACTCCATCGGTGTCGGCGAGGATGGCCCGACCCATGAACCGGTAGAGCATCTGGCAGCCCTGCGTTCCATCCCGGGTATGACGGTCTTCCGTCCGGCAGACGCCACAGAGACCGCTGTCGGCTGGGCTCAGGCAGTCACCGCAGATGGTCCGACCGCCCTGGTCCTGACCCGTCAGAACCTGCCACAGTATCCGGAGTCCTGCCTGGATGCCAGAAAGGGCGCCTACATCCTGCGCGATGCAGAAAAGGAAGAGCCAGATGTTCTGCTGATGGCCTCTGGATCCGAAGTCGAGCTGATCTACAAAGCAGCGATCGAACTGGCCAAGGAAGGCATCGAGGCGCGTGTCATCAGTATGCCGTCCTTCGAACTCTTCGAAAAGCAGCCGGAAGAGTATAAGGAGCAGATCCTGCCGAAGAACGTACGCCGCAGAGTCGCTGTGGAAGCTTTGACTTCCTTCGGCTGGCACAAGTACGTGGGTCTGGATGGCGCCTGCATCACCCTGGATCATTTCGGAGCCTCCGCCCCGGCAGCCCGCATCTTTGAAGAATTCGGTTTCACCGTACAGAACGTGGTGGACACCGTTAAAGGATTATTCTAAGCATGCTTGATATTTGTCTATTAGGTACAGGCGGGATGATGCCACTTCCAAACAGGTGGCTCACCGCCTGCCTTGTACGTTATGAGGGTCATGTCCTTTTGATCGACTGTGGGGAAGGCACGCAGATCACCATGCGGCGCACGAACTGGAGTTTCAAGGCCATCGACGCCATTTGTTTTACACATTTTCATGGAGACCACATCGGCGGCCTTCCGGGGATGCTTCTGACCATCGGGAATGCCGGACGGACAGAACCCGTGCGGCTCATTGGACCGAAGGGCCTGAAGAGGATCGTGGAAGGTCTGCTTTTGATTGCTCCGGACCTGCCGTTCCCCCTGGAGTATCAGGAGATCTCCGGTCCGGAGGATGCTTTTGATATTTATGGCATGGAGGTCCGTCCCTTCCGGGCAGACCATCGTGTGGTGTGCTATGGCTACGCCATCGAGATCCACCGCCTGCCGAAATTCCAGCCGGAACGGGCGCAGGAACTGCAGATCCCGATCAAGTACTGGAAAGTGCTGCAGCAGGGCCAGACCGTGACGGATGGCGATATGGTCTATACGCCGGACATGGTGCTGGGCCCCGCCAGAAAAGGTTTGAAATTCTGCTACTGCACGGATTCCCGGCCGAAGGCATCCATTGCCGAGGCGGTGCACGGCGCAGATCTGTTCATCTGCGAAGGCATGTATGGAGATCCGGAAAAGCAGCAGAGCGCCCGTGAGAAAAAGCACATGACATATCAGGAAGCGGCCCGCCTGGCCCGGGACGGCGCGGTGCAGGAATTATGGCTGACACACTACAGTCCCTCTTTGGTCAATCCCAAAGAGTATTTGGAGCTGGCACAGGCCATATTCCCGAACACCATCCCCGGCAAAGACCGTAAAGAAACTACACTGAGGTTTGAAGAACCATGATCCGAATCTTAAGTATTGAATCCTCCTGCGATGAAACGGCGGCGGCCGTCGTAGAAGACGGACGGAAGGTCCGCTCCAACATCATCTCCTCGCAGATCCGCACCCATGAGCTTTATGGGGGCGTGGTGCCGGAGATCGCATCCCGCAAGCATCTGGAAGCGATCGATACCTGCATCACCCAGGCGCTCAGTGAGGCGGATGTGACGATGGACGAGATCGACGCGATCGCGGTCACCTATGGACCGGGCCTTGTAGGCGCACTTTTAGTCGGCGTGGCCGAAGCCAAGGCACTGGCCTTTGCCACAGGCAAGCCCTTGATCGGCGTCAATCATATCCGCGGCCATATCGCTGCCAACTATATCTGTGATCCGGCATGGGAGCCGCCCTTTTTGTGTCTGGTCGTTTCCGGGGGGCATACCCATTTGGTCATCGTCCGGGATTATACGGACTTCGAGATCCTGGGTAAGACCCGGGACGATGCGGCTGGCGAAGCCTTTGACAAGGTGGCACGTGCCATCGGTCTGGGGTATCCCGGCGGTCCGAAGGTCGATAAAGAAGCCAAGAACGGAAATCCGGAAGCGGTCCATTTCCCAAGGCCTTGTATCGATGAAGAAGGGTATTCCTTCTCCTTCAGCGGCCTGAAGTCAGCGGTGCTGAACCACTTGAACCAGCTGGCCATGAAGGGGGAGACCTATGACCGGGCAGACATCGCCGCCAGTTTCCAGCAGTCCATCGTGGACGTACTGGTCTTCAAGACCATGCAGGCAGCGGAGACTTACAGGATCAAGAAGATCGCGCTGGCCGGCGGTGTATCCGCAAACTCTGCGATCCGCGCTGGATTCCAGAAGGCCTGCGCCGACCGTGGATACCAGCTCAGTATCCCGGAACTGATCTATTGCACCGACAATGCCGCCATGATCGGCTGCGCCGGATATTACCAGTATCTGGAGCAGGATTTCGCGGATCTCAGTCTGAACGCGGTCCCGGGTGACGGCCTGCGGTAAGTAGTTTTAGGAGTAAAAGTATGAAACGAAAATGTCTCCTCGTGCTTCTGGTATTCCTGCTGCCGGCCCTGCTTGGCGGCTGCAGTAAGAAGAATGTTTTTGCGCAGAAGACGATCCCGCTGATCGTTTCCATCGATTTCGAGATCGAGGGTGTGGTATCGTCGCACATAGAAACTTCTTATGATGAAAACGGCATGCCGGTCTCCTACGTCAGTCAAGCCCAGGTAGTGGGAGAAGAGGCGCCGCAGATCCAGTCCGCGACCTTTTCCTATGATGCCAAAGAACGCTGTATCAGCACATCCGGACTGAGCCAATACCAGACTTCCGAAGGAACCTGGGAAACGCAGCCTGTGCAATACTGGTTCGATGCCGCGGGGCGTCTTTTGAAATCGGAAAACCCCCAGGAGACATGTACCTATACCTATGACCAGGAAGGGCAGATGACCGAATCTGTGGGGTATTTTTCTGATTCCGATGCTACAACGGCTTATGCATTTGATGAAACGGGATTGAAAGAACTGCATCGGACGATTTCTGCAGCTTCGCTCGAGATCGAAGGGTCCTATGCGCACAATGCCC
Source organism: uncultured Eubacteriales bacterium (assembly GCA_902796435.1). GTDB lineage: Bacteria > Bacillota > Clostridia > Lachnospirales > Bianqueaceae > RUG159. The sequence goes on from CADBPG010000089.1 coordinate 4,879, forward strand.
GGGGTGATCTGACATATATCCATGAAGCCTTCGTTTTTGATCAGCCGGAGTACAAGGATCATTTTGAGAGATCCCTTTCCTGCTCCTATGATACCAAAGGCAGGTTGATCGCCCAAACGAATCAGACGCGTGATGCAGAGGGAAATCAGACCCAGGAGACCCTAAAGTTTACGTATGCGGGAGACAGCCAGGATATAGCGCAGGTCGATTTCCAGGAAGCGGGGCGTACGATCCGGTTCGAGTATCGCTATGAGGATGGATTGCTGCGGGAGATCACGAGCCGGGAACAGGATACTGTCACGACGGAAAGCTACACCTATGACGAAGACGGCAGGCTGATCCAAAAGGAGATCCAGGGCGGTGGCTACCATGAAGTCATCAAGTTTGAGCAAAGGATCGTCAAGGACCCGGTGATCGCGTCCTTCCTGCGGATGAAAACAGAGTATCTGGTCGGCAGCGACAGTACATACAGTCTTTTTGTGCTGCAAGCAGACCAGGATGTGTATCAGGAGCATGATTGCTACATGTGCGGACGCGACTTGGCCTTCCCCTGTCAGACATGCCCCTACTGTGGCACGAAAGTCAATTGTACAGTTTCTTCTGAGGGAATTTCCGAACTGCTTCCGCCTGCCGTAGGCATGGGGTCCCTTTGGACTGTTGATGGAGAACTTTTGCACTGATGAAAATTGAATGTATGACAAATCAAGGTCTCATCCGGCTTTTGCTGGATGAGACCACCTTGCAATATACGGTCGATGCGGAGGGGGTGCTGTGGCAGAGTGATGCCCAGGTACCGCCTACTTATACCGATGCCGTGGGGCAGCATCTTTTTGCGGAACTTACTGCAGAGTTCAGCCCAGTGCAGAACGGCGTCGGCTGTGGTTTGTGTTCGGTCTACAGTAAGGGCCAGAAACCACTGTTCGAGACCTATGTCTGGATCGAGCAGGCTTCCGGTGTGGTCCGGTTTGAGTGGATTCCGCTGACAGAATGCGGGATCACAAGCGTCAGCTGGCCGGCACCCTTTGCCTTTGCCGCGGACCGGGCAGACTGGTATACGCTGATCCCCAATGGGCAGGGCCTGCTTCTGCCAAATGACTGGCCGGAACCATTGACCCGTCTGCCTTTTGACGGGATGTTCCTGACCCATGGCTGCTACATGCCCTGGTTCGGACAGGTAAAAGAGGGGGCCGGATATATCGCCATCGCGGAAACGCCCTGGAATGGCCGGTTGAAGATCGATCATCCAGCGCCGGGGGCAGCCACGGCCGCCGTCATCTGGGACGCCAGCCTGGGGCAGATGGACTACCGCAGGATCCTGTCCTTCAGTTTCCGCAGAAATTGTGACTATAATGATCTGTGCCGGATCTACCGCGTGTATGTGGATGAGCATGGACTGACGGCGACCCTGAAGGAGAAGGCAGCCCGCCTGCCCAGTGTGGAGCAACTGGTCGGGACCGCCTTCGTGCACACCGGGATCAAGACCCATGTGGATCCAGATTCTTCCTTCTTTGATCCGCAGCAGCCGGACAAGAACAACCATCTGACCATCTTCGCCAAGCGGCAGGAGGAGCTGGAAGTCTATAAAAAGCTTGGCGTTGAGCGGTTGTACGTTCACCTGGATGGTTGGGCTCAGCCTGGATATGATAATCAGCATCCGGATTATCTGCCTGCCTGCAAGGAAGCGGGCGGCTGGGAGGGCATGCGTGCCCTGGCCGACAGCCTGCACCAGCAGGGCTACCTGTTCGGGATCCATGACCAGTACCGGGATTATTATGAGAAGGCACCATCCTACGACCCGGCCTATGCCGTTCAGAATGTGGATGGTACGCATCCGGGCCATGCCCGTTGGGCGGGTGGTCCGCAGAGTTACCTGTGTGCTTCCCAGGCGCAGTATTACGTGCGCCGCAATTTCCAGGAGATCCTGGCCCATGTACCTCTGGACGGGGCGTATCTGGACGTGTTCACCTGCAACGAGGGTGACGAATGTGCGAACCCGATGCACCGTATGACCCGCAGAGACTGCTATGAGTACCGCCGCCAGTGTTTTGACTGGCTGCTTGCCCATGGCATCCTGCCCAGCTCCGAGGAGGTTTCCGACTGGAGCATGCGGAGCCTGGTCTTCTGCCATTACGCACCCTACGCGTTTCAGCTGGAGGCGCCGGACGCGGTGCGCAAGGGTGTTCCGGTCCCGTTGTTCAACCTGGTCTATCATGACTGTGTCATCATCCCCTGGATGATGGATAAATACCCGGGCATCGATCACATGCTGTACGCGCTGCTCAACGGCGGTGCTCCTTATGTGCGCAGGGATCCTGCCTATGTGGGCATCGACGGCGCCTTCGCAGGGGAGGAGATCCCGGTGGAAGAAGCAGTGGAGCGGGCGAAGACCGTGTGCCGGCTGCATCAGCAGGTGGCCATGGAAAAGATGCAGGCCCACCGATTCCTGGATGGTTCTTACGACCGGCAGGAGGTCCTCTTCGAGACCTGTGGTGTGCGTGTGGATCTTAAGGCCGGCACATACGAAATATTTGAGGTTTGATATGGATATCAGAAGTATCGATCGGCCGAACTGGAGCCGCATCCTAAAGCGGACCATGCACCGCAGACCGGTCTGTATCGATGGACATGAAGGGCTTGCCCACATCCTGATCATGGATGAGGTCAGAGAACCCTTGGTCAAAAACGGGATCACGATCGTGGAGCAGGGCATGACCTGGCTGCAGATCGCCCTGCGTGATACGCGGTACTGGCTGACCGCCATGTTCGATCAGGACAACCGGCTGGTGCAGATCTATTTTGATATCGCCGCCGCGGTCCATTTTGATGATCCTTTAGTGCCCACCTTTGAGGACATGTATCTGGACCTGCTCCTGTATCCGGA
>CADBPG010000090.1 GCA_902796435.1 uncultured Eubacteriales bacterium
AGGTGGAGAAATATGCTCTATATTCTTGCGTTTCTTATCCCGATGGCTGCGGGTATCCTGGCAGCGACTGTGCCGGCCAAGAGCGATGCCCGGCGCAGAGGGTATTATATCGCGGTGTTGCTGCTTTCCGACCTGTGTGCGGTAGGCGCGATGCTGCAGGGTGGAACGGCCGTCATCTGTTCTTTCTCGGATACGGTCCGTCTGTCCTTTTCCATGGACGGGTTCGGCCGCTTATGCCAGTGTGTCGTTCTGTTCCTGTACACGGTCGTCTGCTTCTATGCCTTTGAATACATGAAGAAGGAAGAGCAGCCCAACCGGTTCTTTGCCTTCTATTTCGTATCCATGGGTGCGATGAACGCGGTCTGCATGGCGGATAACCTGGTCACGCTGTACTTCTGCTTTGAACTGGCAACGCTTTCCACCGTCCCCCTGGTCCTGCACGAGTTGAGCCGGGACGCCATCGCGGCAGGTCTCAAATACCTGTTCTATTCCATAGGTGGAGCGCTTTTGGGCCTTTTTGCCATCTTCTTTGTGTATGAATATGCTGCAGGTGCACCTACCTTCGTGCTGGGCGGCAGCCTGGACAAGGTAGCGCTTGCGGGTCATGAACCGGTCTTTCTGGCAGCCATGTTCGTCGGGATCATCGGCTTTGGGACCAAGGCCGGTATGTACCCCATGCATGGATGGCTGCCGGCGGCACATCCCATCGCACCGGCGCCGGCCTCCGCGCTGTTGTCCGGCATCATTGCCAAAGCGGGTGTGATCGCTGTGATCCGTCTGGTGTATTACTCGGTCGGAGCAGAGGTGCTTGCAGGCACCTGGGTCCAGACCGCCTGGATGATCCTGGCCCTGATCACCATCTTCATGGGCTCCATGATGGCATATAAGGAAAAGATCATCAAAAAGAGACTGGCCTATTCCACTGTCAGCCAGATCTCTTATATCATGCTTTCCCTTTCCTTCCTTTCCGTGGAAGGGCTGACGGGCGGCATGCTGCACGTCATGGCACACGCGGCCGCGAAGGGCTGCCTGTTCCTGGTCGCCGGTATCTTTATCTACAAGTGGGATATCCGGCAGGTGGCGGATCTGAAGGGCATCGGACAGAAGATGCCGGTGACCTTGTGGTGCTTCATGATCTCTGCCCTGTCGCTGGTGGGCATCCCGCCGATGGGCGGCTTCACCAGCAAATGGGTGATTGCGGAAACAGCGGTGACAAGCGGGATCCCGGTCTTCCAGTTCCTGGCACCGGCGGTCCTCCTGCTTTCAGCCTTGCTGACAGCAGGCTACCTGTTCCCGATCGTGATCGATGGTTTCTTCCCGGGACACGGGGCAGAAGTCAAGGCCCAAAAGAAGGACGAAGCCTCCGCCTGGATGCTCGTTCCGCTGATCCTGCTTAGTGCTGCAGGCCTGTATGTCGGCCTCTTCGGTCATGCACTGGTCTGTCATGTTTTCGGATTATAAACGTAGGAGGAGATACGATTGAGCCCTCTGTTTTTGCTGGTTCCGATCCTGCTGCCCATCATCGGAGGATTTCTGCTGATCCCTCTTAGGATCCCCATGGGACGGGATAAACTGCGGAATATCTATGGTGAAGTGATCGTCTGCCTGACCTCGATCACGGTGTGGGCAGCCATATTGTGGGTCCGCAGAGAACCGGTCGAGTTATATAGTTTTACACGTGGTTTTTCCATAGATTTGAAGCTGGACGGCCCGGGCATGCTGTTCGCCGGCATGATCTCCTGCATGTGGCCGCTGGTCATGCTGTACGCTTTCGATTATATGAAAGAAACGAAGCGCAAGAACATGTTCTTCGCTTTTTATATCATGACCTACGGGGTCACCCTGGGTGTTGCTTTTGCTTCCAATATGACCACGATGTATGTGTTTTATGAAATGTTGACACTGGTTACCGTGCCTTTGGTTGCCTACTATCAGGACCATGACAGCATGTTCGCGGGCCGTAAATATGCCGCTTATACCATCGGCGGTGCAGGCCTGGGCTTCTTTGCTGTTGTCGTAGCGACTGTCTTTGGTGATGCTGGTAATTTTGCCCTGGGCGGCAGCCTGGGCGATATTGGCGGATCCCGGATCATGCAGGTCGCCTTTCTGTTCGGCTTCTTCGGCTTTGGTGTGAAAGCGGCCCTGTTCCCGCTGCACGACTGGCTGCCGACGGCTTCTGCCGCACCGACACCGGTCACAGCGCTGCTGCATGCGGTGGCCGTGGTCAATTCCGGCGTGTTCGCCGTGCTCCGGCTGTCCTGGTATGTCTACGGGCCCTCATATCTGTTGGGGACCTGGCCGCAGCAGGCCGCCCTTGTGTGCAGTATCGGCACATTGGTATTTGCCGCAGGCATGGCGCAGAAGGAACGTCATTTCAAGCGCCGGCTTGCCTATTCCACGGTCAGCAATCTGTCCTATATGCTTTTCGGGATCCTGTTGATGACGCCCCAGGGCTTGGAGGCAGGCATGCTGCACATGCTGTTCCATGGCATCATCAAAATGACACTGTTCCTGTGTGCCGGTGCCTTCATGCACGTCACAGGACGCAACTATATCTATGAGATCAACGGAGTAGGGCGCAGGATGCCCGCAGTCTTTGTATGCTACACCCTGGCGGCCCTGTCCCTGGTCGGGATCCCCGGATTCTGCGGCTTCATTTCCAAGTGGCATCTGATCATGGCGGGTCTGGATTCGGACACACTTCTGGGGACCGTCGGTTCCTTCGCCCTGATCATCGCCGCCTTCCTGTGCGCGATGTATACGCTGAACGTCAGCATCCGGGCCTTTTTCCCGATGAACCATACCGACCAGTTCGCGGACCGGACCGGTCCCTTCCCAGCCCATGTGCTGATGCTGATCCCGATCATAGTTTTCTGCCTGGTCAATATCATTCTGGGCTTACACCCACAGCCTGTGGTCCATTTCATGGAATGGATCATCCAGGGCGTATAAGGAGGCGCGTATGTTGATCACATCGATCGTTTTTGGCCCGATGCTGTGCGCCGCGATCCTCTTTATCGTGGGGCGCAGGCACACGGCAGTGCGGGATACAGGGGTGATCCTGGTATCGGCCCTGGAGCTGGTCCTTACGCTGGTACTGCTGCTGTATCCGGGTACCCTTCATATCTCCTTGCTGCTTCCGGAAGGACTGCGGTTCGGCACCGATGGGTTCCGCACGGTGTACGCGGTGGTCGCCGCCTTCATGTGGACCGGCGCCAGCATCTTCTCCCGCGAATACTTCGAGGAAGAGCAGGAGCATCTGGACCGTTTCTGGTTTTTCATGATCGTGACTTTAGGGGCCACGGAGGGTGTCCTGCTTTCCATGGACTTGATGACAGCCTTCCTCTTTTTCGAGATCCTGTCTTTCACTTCCTTTACCTGGGTCATCCATGAAGAAACACCCGGCGCGATCCGGGCGGGCTATACCTATCTGTTCATAGCGGTGATCGGCGGTCTGGTCCTGTTCATGGGTCTGGTGCTTTTATACACGGAAGTGGGCACACTGGAATTCGCACAGCTGAAAAACGCGATGGACACAGCGGCACACCCGGGCAGGGTCAAAGCCGCGGCGGTCTGCATCCTGCTGGGCTTCGGCGCGAAAGCAGGTATGTTTCCCCTGCATGTATGGCTGCCAAAAGCGCATCCGGTCGCACCTTCGCCCGCGTCCGCCTTGCTGTCTGGTATCCTGACGAAGGTGGGTATCTACGGGATTCTGATGCTGAGCCTTTCGGCCATGCAGAAGGAAGCATCCTTTGGCCTGCTGGTCCTGATCCTGGGACTGATCACCATGGCTTTAGGTGCGGTCCTGGCCCTGTTTTCCATCGACCTGAAGCGGACCCTGGCCTGTTCCTCCATGTCGCAGATCGGTTTCATTTTGACCGGGATCGGCATGATGGTACTGCTGCGGGCGGCAGGTGCAGAGGAGGGGGCAGGCGTTGCCGCAAGCGGCTTGGTCCTGCACATGGTCAACCATTCCTTGATCAAATTAGTTCTCTTCCTTGCGGCCGGCGTCGTCGTGATGCGGCTGCATCAGCTGGATCTGAACGAGATCCGCGGCTGGGGCCGCAAAAAATATGTGCTGATGATCGCCTTTGCACTGGGTGCCCTGTCCATCAGCGGTGTTCCCTTTTTCGGCGGTTATATCAGCAAGACGCTGCTGCATGAAGGGATCGTGGAAGGGATCCATCATCTGGAGGATCTGCATACCTTCCTGTCCATAGCAGAGTGGGTCTTCCTGTGCTCGGGCGGCGTGACCTTTGCTTATATGTTGAAGCTTTTCATCTGCCTGTTTGTCGAGAAGAACAAAGATCCTAAAAAGCAGGCGGCATATGACGCCAACCCCCGTTGCATGAATGGCTGGAGCAGTCTTGCGATCAGCCTAGGCGCCATCTGGATGGTAATCCTGGGCCAGCCGGCGGTGATGACCCGCCTTGCGGCCTTCATGACAGGTTTTGACGAGATCCTTGGCTTCCAGGCATTCTCATGGACCAACCTGAAGGGCGGACTGATCTCCCTTTCCATCGGATTGCTTTTGTATCTGAGCATCGTGCGGCACGGGATCCTGCGCCAGGGCACCTACAGAGACCTGTGGCCGAAGTCCTGGGATCTGGAAGAAAAGGTGTACCGGCCGCTTTTGACAGGCCTGCTGCCGAAGATCGGCGGAGCGATCGCTTCCGTACCGGGAGAAAACCGCGTCCTTACGCCGTTGGCGAAATGCTGCGTCCTTCTGGGCACGGTGCTTGGCCGGACGCTGGACAGCAGTACGGACGGGATCATTGTCCTGCTGCGCCATACATTGATGCGGGAACGTCGGGTGCAGGGCGAAGAGCGCCGTCATCCCGGCCTGTTCCGGACCGTGCTTGCTGAAATGCAGGAGGCGCTGCGCCCCCTGGCTTCTAATTTTACCTTCGCTATGATGATGACCTGTATCGGTATTCTGATCGTTTTGATTGCGGTCATCGCGGCGGTACTGTAGGAACAGTGCCTGACAAAAAACCCTTGGGACGGTATTGCAGCGCTTCGGCGACCTCCGGCATACCGATCTGATCCCGATCAGCCAGATCCGCGATGGATCTGGCTGTTTTTAACAGATTGTGCCGCACCCGCAGGCTGAGATGGAAGCGGGCACAGGCCTCCCGGAACAGAGAGTCTGCAGAAGGCGCGAGCGTGCAGTACTGTTCGATCTTCCCCGGCGGAATCCTGCTGTTTTGGGCAAAGGCTTCGTGCTGGAACCTTATGCGCTGCCGGTCGGCGGCCTGTTGTATGCGCTCTTGGATCTTGCACACATCCTCCGGCTGAAAGGTCTGCCGGTCGGTATCCGGCACGTCCTCCAGAAGCACGCACATATCGATCCGTTCCACCAACGCGGTGCTCAAACGCCCCTGATATCTGCGGATCGCCTGCAGCGAACAGGTGCAGGCGGGGGAGGGAAACTGCCCGCAAGGGCACAGGTTGGAGGTGGCGACCAGCATGAAATCCGCAGGCAGAGTTTCCGCGTGTTCCAGATACCGCAGCCGGATCTTATGGGATTCCAGAGGTGTCCGGAGATGCTCCAGGACCCCGGAGCCGAATTCCGCGGCCTCATCCAGGAGCAAAAGTCCATGATCCGCCCGTGTGATCTCGCCTGGAGCAATGGGCCTTCCACCACCAATCAGAGCGTGGGCTGTGATCGAATGATGGGGTGTGCGTACGGGCCGGCTCACCTGCTGGGTCAGATGGGCATCAGACAGGGCACGGATCATCAGAAGATGATCCAGTTCTTCTGGAGATGGTACGGGCAGAAGGGTAGGCGCAGCCTGCGCCAGCAGAGTCTTGCCACAGCCCGGCGGGCCTAAATACAACAGGTTATGCCCTCCGGCACAGGCAACGGTGAGGGCGCGCTTGCCCGCCAACTGGCCACGGATCGACAACAAGGGCTCCGCAGAGGGACGGGCATATGTAAGCGGCGTATGTGGAAGCGGGTCGATGGAGATCCGTCCGCACCAGAAAGCCGCTGCCTCGGAAAGCGTCTCCACAGGCAGTATGGAAAGATCCGGCAGGAGGGCGGCTTCTGCGGCATTGCCGGCAGGTACCAGGATGGAAGTGATGCCCTGGGGATAAAGCTCCTCGCGGATGAGGGGCCCGAAGGACCCCACTAGGGAAACCGGCTGCACATCTCCGTTGAGGGACAGGTCCCCGATGACCACGGTATGGTCGTTGCAACGGGAGGGGGCCTGCAGGTCGGCGCAGAGGATCCCTATGGCGATGGGCAGGTCCAGACCTGCCCGCGGACGGATCCCCTCCGGACAGCGCAGATTGATGGTGATCCGCTTGGCGGGAAATGAAAAACCGGCGGCTGAAAAAGCACTGTGGATACGCTCCCGG
>CADBPG010000091.1 GCA_902796435.1 uncultured Eubacteriales bacterium
CCCTTGGCCCGCTTGAAGGTCTGCATCAGCGGACGCTTGGAGGGGCAGATGTAGGTGCAGGAACCGCACTCCACACATTCCAGACCATACAGTTTCTTCTCATAACGATCCAGATCGTTGAATTCAAAAGCCTCGGCCATCATCTGCGGCATCAGACCGACGGGACATACCGTCGTACAGCGGCCGCAGTGCAGACATGCTGCCATGGTCTGCTCCGCCTTCTCGGCATCATCTTCTGCCAGAAGGGTGAGTCCGTTGGTGACCTTCTGCGTAGGCACGTCCAGATTGCTGATGGCAAAGCCCATCATGGGACCACCGGCCAGCGCCTTCTTTAAGGTGACACCTTTCTTGATGCCGCCCGCTTCCTCGATGATCTCGCTCAGCAGGGTGCCGGTCCGGACGAAATAGTTGCCCGGCTCTTTGATGGCATCACCGGTGATGGTCATGCCGCGCATGTACATGGGTTCCTTATACAGGACTGCCCGCTGGATGGCGTAGGTGGTACCCGCATTGATGACGATGCAGCCGACCTCGGCCGGAAGCATGGCCCGGGGGAAATCCAGCCCGGCGACGACGCGGATCAGGCTCTTCTCACCGCCCTGCGGATACTTGGTCTTCAGCGCATGGACGCGGATCTTCTTCTTGCCCTCCGCTGCCTTTTCCATGGCGGCGATGGCTTCTTTTTTATTCTTTTCGATGGCGATCACGCCCTGGGCGTTGGGGAACAGACGCAGCACGACCGCAAGGCCTTCCACGATCTCGTCCGCCTTCAGGCGCATCAGCTGGTCATCACAGGTCAGATACGGTTCGCACTCTGCACCATTCACGATGACATACTTGATGTCCAGCGCGTTCTTCGGCGCCAGCTTGACGTGGGTCGGGAAACCCGCACCGCCCATACCGACGATACCGGCCGCCTTGATGCGTCCCAGGATATCCTCGTTGGTCAGTCCGTCCACTTCCTCCCGGGTCCCAAAGCCTTCCATCGGCGTGAACTGCCCATCATTCTCCACAACGATGCAGTCTGCCAGGGCGCCGGAGATGATCCGCCGCTTTTCGATGGCCTTGACCTTACCGGAGCAGGAGCAGATGATGTTGGCCGAAACGAACCCGTCTGCCTCGGCAATGATCTGCCCGACCAACACCGGGTCGTTCTTCTTCACGACCGGTTTGGCAGGCTTGCCGATGTGTTGCGACAAGGGAAAGATCATATCTCCCTTGGCATCATACGGTCTGAGGGGCACTTCCTTGCTGAGCGATTTATGCTCGCGCGGATGAACGCCACCACGAAATGTGTCTTTCATCATACCGTTTTTCTCCTTAAAAATATAATCAAATCAATAAAAGCCGCACAGAATATCGATTCCAGGGTTGCAGCGCTCCTTTCTGCGTATTCGTGCGGATATAATCATATAATTGCACACTACGAGTATCATAGCACGCGTATAAAAAAAAGGCAAGTGATTCTTGCCTTTTCTTGTGCATATTGTCCTAAACGTTATGCCAGTCCCGCAGCCTTGTCGATGCAGGTAAGCGCATTCAGAGAACGCGGATAGCCGATGTACGGCAGGCACTGACTGACGATCTGGATCAGGAACAGACGGTCGTTGCCCATGTTCATATTGCCGGAGGCATGAGCAGTCAACTGGGGCTCACAGCCACCCTGGGCCGCCAGATAGCAGAAGGTGATCAGCTCCCGCTCCTTCAGGCTCAGACCGGTGCGGGTATAATAATCACCGAAGCAGTTGTCGGCCAGCCATTTGTTGATATGCCGGCGCTCCTCCGGGCCCTTCGTCCAGGATTCGCGGATCTGCTCTCCAAAGATCTCGATCTGGGCGGCATTGCCCTTTTCCAGGCGCTCCTCCAGAGTGGTCGTCGCCTGCCCTTCCAGAGGCAGTTTGACCCCACGGGTCTTCAGGACTTCGTTGGTCACGTTCAGGAAGGGCATGACCCGGCCGATCCCCAGATAATCCACCGCCTGGTAGACCACCTCTTTGGCCTCCACCGGGGTAACGCCTACGTTGAGCGCGGCGGGCAGCATGATGCGGAATTCCTCCAGCCCCTGGCAGCCAAGAAGCGTTGCCAGGATCGCCAGGAACCGTGTGCGGTCATCGATGGGCGTCTGGCCCTCCACCAGCGGCATATTGATGACTTCGTCGAAGGCGAAATTTGCGAACCGCTCGACGAATTCGGGATCCGTGGCAAAAAGCGGCGGTTGTGCGCCGGGCTGGATCCGGGACAGGTAATTTCTAGCGTTTTCAGTCATGGTCGTATCCTCCCTGTACGTAGTGTTCAGGTTCATCATACCACGGATCTCAGCGATTGTCTACGACCTCCGGCAGAAGATCATGCCGGCTCAGGCGCTCCCAGGCCACATTCTCCCAGCGGGTGCCGGGTTTGCCATAATTGCAGTACGGGTCGATGGAGATACCGCCGCGGGGCAGGAACCGGCCCCACACCTCGATGTACTTCGGCTCCAGCAGACGGACCAGGTCCTTCATGATCACGTTGACCACGTCCTCATGAAAATCTCCATGGTTCCGGAAGGAGAAAAGATACAGTTTCAGAGACTTGCTCTCCACCAGACGCTCGTCCGGCACATAGGCGATGGTGATCGTGGCGAAATCCGGCTGTCCGGTGATCGGGCACAGGCTGGTGAATTCCGGGCAGTTGAACTTTACAAAATAATCATTGCCCGGGTGCTTGTTGCTGAAGGATTCCAGCACCGACGGATCATATTCTGCGGAATACTGTGTACCCTGGCTGCCCAGATGGGTCAAACCTTCTTTTTCTCTCATTACATTCATCCTTTCACAACATGATAGCGGATATCATGGTCATATGTATCGATGGCTTCCTTCTTTTTGAGCCATCCGCAGACAGCGTAGGTCAGCGGTGTGAAGATCGCTTCAAAGCAGACCTTGAACAGGTACTGGTACAGGATCATGGTCAGTACTGTCTTATTGTCCATCGTGCCCCAGAAGGAGATCACGATGAAGATCACGGAGTCAAAACCTTCTCCCACAACGGTGGACAGGATCGTCCGCAGCCAGAGCTTTTTGCCCTGGGTCTTCACCTTCAGCCGGGAGAGGATCATGGAGTTGGAGAACTCTCCGAAAAGGTAGCCAATGAAAGAGGCGGCGGCCACCCGCGGCGTGGTGCCCAGCACCGTCTTGTAGGCTTCCTGGTTCTGCCAGAAGCCCGGATGCGGCAGCGCGATCGTCATGAGATAGATCAGCACGGCGAAGAAGCTGCAGCCGAAGCCGACCCAGATGATGGTACGCGCACTGCGGAAACCATACACTTCCGTGAACACATCCCCCAGGATATAGGTGACGGGGAACAGGACGACAGCTGCCGGCAGGGTCACATTGCCGGCCACGGCCCACATCTTGCCCGCGATCAGGTTGGACAGCAGGAGGCAGGTCACATAGACGGCCCCCAGGATCATGAAGATCTGCGATACTTGTTTTTTGTTTTCCATATTTTCCTTTCAGGCCTGTTCGGCCACTGAGATTGCCGGAATAAAAAAACTCCGGTACCACCGGAGCTCATACACAAAAAAAGCAGTCCCGGTTTTATTTTGCGACAGGAAGGTACAAATGAACTGTCGGCCCGCTTTTCAAACGGGCAAAGGATATTATACAAGACCCGGCCAGAAAAAGCAAGCAAAAAGGCGTACGTTTTCACCACCGTACACTTAAGGTTCATTGGTATTTTTCCACATACCACCGGATCGTTTCCCGCAAGCCTTCTGCAAAAGGTACTTCCGGCTTCCATCCCAGTTCTTCGCGGAGCCTGGTGGCATCGATGGCATACCGGCGGTCATGCCCCTTCCGGTCCTCCACATGCTCGATCAATGATTCCGGTTTCTTAAGCTCCTGCAGGATGCAGTGAACGATCTCCATGTTGCTGATTTCGTTACGTGCACCCACGTTGTATACAGTCCCGATGCGTCCGTGGGCCAGGATCTGCTCTACCGCACGGCAATGGTCCTCCACGTGGATCCAGTCCCGCACGTGCAGGCCATCGCCATAAAGCGGCAGCTTCTGGTCATGTATGGCCCGGTCCACCATC
>CADBPG010000092.1 GCA_902796435.1 uncultured Eubacteriales bacterium
GGACCTTTTTGAACCGTACGACCTCAGTCCCTTCTACCGCGCCGATGCGGAAATTGGTACCTCCAATATCGATGCCGATGATGCTCATGACCCCACCTCCTGTTTTGTTGATTCTATTGTACTGCATCAAACCTCCGCATTCAATGTTCGTTTTTATCGTATTTAACTGATATTTTTTGATATATAAAAGAACAGAGATATCCATTTCAGATATCTCTGCGTTTTCTCAAGGGATCCTGTCACCGATCAAAGGCTTTGTCCGATCGTGCACAGTGTTCCCTTCAGTTTGAATCCCACCTTCTTATAGCACTCATTGGATGCTTCATAATCCGCGTTCGTATACAGGATAGGTGTCAGGCCGCGGCCAAGCACTTCTTCGGTGACCGCATGGACCAGGTTTTCCGCGTAATGCTTCCTTCTCTCCTCCGGCGGGGTGAAGACCGGTCCCAGGCTGGTGAGTCCATCCGGCGTGGGCCTGAAACCACACAGACAGACCGGTTTTCCTGCAGCGTCCACCCAGAAATACAAAGCCTTCATACCGATCTTTTCCGCCGCTCCTGTCCTGTGCTCTTCCGCCGGGCGCTTGTCGATCCCGGTTTCTTCCTGGAAAGCCAGCAGCCAATCAACCAAAAGGTCCAGGTCCTTTTCCTCGCAGGGAACCGCCTTACCCGCAGCCCGCGGTATCAGCGCCACCGTCTCCAGGCACTCATAGGTCATCATGTTCATGAGCAGTTTCAGGCCGCTTGCCTGCGCCATGAAGTATTCCGCTGCTTCATACTTGATATTGTAGTGGAACTCCTCCGGCGGAAACTCCTGCATCGTGATCTGGAAGACCTGCGCAAGCTTCTCTTCGCTGATCCCGTCCACGGTCCAGACCCAGACCGGATATCCCTTGGCCGAAAGGCAGATGATGAAGGTTTCATCATCTGTGATAGTCAGCTGGCAGTTCAGCTTGAGGATCCGCTGCAGCACCGAAAAGGTGTAGCGGTCATTTTTCAACAAGGCTTCATCGTAATTCAACGGTTCGTTTTTAAGGTAACGTACGCTCATGGTTCCTCCTTTTTGACAATATCCAGCGTATGATGGGACACACCGATCAGGTCTGGCCGCATGCATACCGTAAAATGATACTTTAGATACACTTGAAACACTTCTTCCCGCCAGTCATCGATCTGATCCTGGATATACTTGGTAAACAGGTCGGTTCCAATGATCTCCTGCCGCCGCAAGCCGCTTTTATGGTTCAGTGCATCGATCTCCTCCAGGCGGTACAGGGTGAATATCTCTTCCAGCGCCGTGCGAAAGTGAAAGGCTTCATTTACATTTCCCTTCTCGATCTCATCGAGCATGAGCTGCCCATCCCCTTGGAAACAGGGATGGATGACAGACGGATCGTTCATACAGTAGGCGGTCATCAGCACACCCTCCTGTTTCAGCACCCGTTTGGCTTCTGCAAGCGCCTGCAGTTGGTCTTCCTCCGAATACAGGTGATACATGGGGCCAAGGACCAGGACTCCGTCGAAGGTTCGATCCTCAAAACGGGACAGGTCCAGCGCGTTTCCCTGCTCAACGACCACCGTATCCTCCTTCGTCAGCTTGGAACGGAAGACTTCGATATTATGCGGGATCAGTTCGATGGCATTGACCTGGTACCCCTCCCGGGCCAGGGCTAGAGAATACCGTCCGGTTCCTGCCCCGACCTCCAGGATCCGTGCCCCCGCCGGCAGATACTTATGAATGTATCGCATCGTTGTCAGATACTCGACCTGCCCATGGCGGATCGTGAGCCGCTCATCCTCATTATAACTGCTGTAATACTCTTCCAGAATACCCATATACTTTCCTCCTCGAAATAAAAATACCCGCCGCGGATTACGCGACGGGTTTAGCACTTTAGATTTGCCTGCTGGTTCATGCTCTTATCTTTTCCCTGTCCCGCGTCCACGTAAACCAAGACCGTTCATAAGAATGGCGGTCGTCGGAATGGTAGTGGTGGTCGGGTTCAGAGAGAAGCTCTGATGCATGTCCATAAGTTCCTTTCTCGAGAATTTCGTAAAGGGTATCATAAAGATTCCTGCTTGTCAAGCCTTAAGTTCGATCACTTTTGTGGCAAACTGTTCCATGAACCGTATGTCATGTTCCACCACGAGCATCGTGGGATGTACAGTTTTCAGCAGTTCTTCGATCTGCATGCGGGAGAAGACATCGATGTAGTTCAACGGTTCGTCCCAGATGTACAGGTGCGCCGGTGTCAGAAGGCTGGAGGCCAGCAGGACCTTTTTCTTTTGGCCCTCTGAGTAATCCTCCATATTCTTCTCGAACTGGATGCGTTCAAAGTCCAGCCGCCGGAGCAGGGCAAAGAAAAGCGTGACATCCAGGCCATGGGCCGCCGCGTAGGTGCGAAGATCGCCCTGCAGGGCCGAGGTATCCTGATGGATGTAGGAAACGACCAGGTTGGAAGCGGCCTCCAGCTGGCCCTGCTCATGGATGGCAAAGGAACCCAGTCCTGCGTCCTCCGCGTTGCTCCTTGAGTTCATCCCATCACTGGAGAACTGGCGTGCCGCGACACGTCCCAGGATCGCCTTGATCAGACTGCTCTTTCCACAGCCGTTTTCTCCATGCAGGAAGACGATCTCGCCCTGCATGACCTCAAAGGTGACCGGGTCGAAGACCGACGGGTTCTCTCCATAGGACAGGGTATACTCCGATGCCGCAATCAGCCGCTTTTTCGGATGTTCCAGGACCTCCAGTTTCAGCTTCCACTCCTGCTCCACATCCTCCAGAAGACCTTCCTTTTCCTCGATCTCCCGCTGCATGCGGCCTTGGTACGCCTTCACCTTGGATTGCATTTTCTTGGTCTTTGCCCCGATATGTGCCCGGGTATCCAGAAACCGGTCGTGTTCCTTGATCGGGTCGAACCCGATCTTCGTATTTTCATTCTTTTCCGCCCATCTGGCGGCCCGGTCGGCAGAGGCTTTCAGCTTGCTGATCTCCTTCAGGTGCTTTTCATTCTCAGCCCGGGCAAAGGCGTCCTTCTTTTCCTTGTTCTCCCACCAGCTGGAGAAATTCCCGGCCTGTACCTCGATGTTCTGCCGGTTCAGCACCAGTACATGATCGATGCAACCGTCCAGCAGATCCCGGTCATGGGAGACCAGGATGAAGCCCTGCTTGCCCGCCAGATACTCCTTGACGATCGCCCGGGCGGCCATGTCCAGGTGGTTGGTGGGTTCGTCGATGAGCAGGAAATCATTCTCGCCGGCAAAGAGGACCGCCAGCATCAGTTTGGTGCGCTCTCCAAAGCTTAATGATGAGATCGGCCGGTACAGAAGCTCCTGTGCAGCCTTCAGGCTGTCCATCTCCACCATGACACGCCAGCTCTCCACACCGGGCTTCCATTCCTCCATGCAGTCGAAAACCGAGCATTCCCTGTCTTCCGGCAGATCATAAGGAAAATAGTCGACCAAGATCTGGCCGGTAATGCTGCCTGTATACTCCAGCCTGCCCCGCAGAATATTCAGGAACGTGGTTTTTCCCTTACCATTACGGCCGATGAAGCCCAACTTCCACCGGGTATCGATGGAAAATGAAACATGTTCAAAAACGGGATCGAAACTCCCCTCATAAGTAAACGAAAGATCATTGACACGGATCTGCGCCATACATATGCCCCCAATCAAAAAACCTGTTTTTGCAGGCTTTCGCACACAAAAACAGGCTATCAGAAAAACATCCACAGCGCGAGGGTCGTGAACGGAGCGATAACCTGATTTAAGCATACGAAAAAAGCCTGACTGCTTTTACTGTGCGTGCCTAAATCAAAGTTATCGAATGATCATTCCTTCACCTTTTCCTCTCAAGATTTGTCTGCATTATAGCAGGTTTCCCTTGTTGATGCAAGAAGTTTCGTCAAATTCGGCAGACAGTATCCCTTGACTGCCACCGGATGATGATGCAGTTGATCACCGCGCCTTTGCCCTCTCCGGCGATCCATCGATCCGTAAGATCGTGCTAGTCAACGAAACACCCGATAAACCATAAGGTCTATCGGGTGTCTTTTTCTTTATAGGCCCATCTTCCGCATGACGCCTTCCGCATCGACGCCGGGATGGGTCAGGTACAGCCGGCATACCTGCTCTGAGACCGCTTCCTCCAGGTGCAGGGCCTTGGCGATCTCGACATAGGACTTTCCCTTCTGTACCATCTTGCCGATCTTCTCGATATCCTTTTTCTTCAAGTCATCCGCCTTGAACAAGGGCCCTTGATGCGGGATATCGATTTTTTCTATTTTTTCGATCCTGCCTTCCGCAGAAAGGTACAGGACCGCCATCGTGATCGGCTGGTTGAAGCGTCTGGGTCCGCAGCTGCCGGGGTTCAGCAGGAGCGTGTCCCCTGCCCGCTTCTCTTCATACTTATGCGAGTGCCCATAAATGACCAGATCGTAGGGGGCAAGATCCTCCGGCAGGTCTTTTTTCTTATGGGTCATGTACACACGCAGGCCAGCGACCTCCGTATCGAGGAACAGCGGCAAATGCTCTGCCCATTCTTTATCGTTGTTGCCGCGCACCACGATGACCGGTGCGATCTCTTCCAGCCTGTCCAGGATCTTCTGGCTGCTGATGTCACCCCCGTGCAGGATCCTGTCACAGCCTGCCAGCTGCTCCAGCACCTCCGGCCGCAGCAGGTCATGTGTGTCGGAAAGGATGCCGATCTTCATGGCTTGATCGCCCGCGTTGCTAGGAAAGTGGGGATATTCAGATCGTGCAGAGGTCCGTAGCCATTGGTATCCTCGTAGAGATCCGTCAGGATGAAGCCTGCCTTCAGCTGCCCGCCGATCTGCTCGGTCAGGCTATGGGAAAACTGCACGCCGCTGTCCGTTTCCATGCATTTTTTCATCAGCGCCTCATCCTTCAGCGGATTGAAGGGCAGATGGTTGACGATCTTGGTTTCATCATCCCAGTCGACCATATAGTTGATATAGTGGTCAAACCCAGCGATCAGAATGCCGCCCTTTTTCAAGACGCGCCAGCACTCCTGCCAGACCGGTTCCACTTTTTCGATATAACAGTTGGAGACCGGATGGAAGATGATGTCAAAGGTCTCGTCCTCGAAGGGGAGCTTCTGGGTCATATCGCCGCGGATCGCTTCGATCGTGTAGCCTTCTCGCTCCGCCACCATTTTTTCACTCTCGATCTGCTTAGGGGAATAATCCAGCACGGTACAGTCCGCACCAAGGGCGGCAAAGACCGGCATCTGCTGTCCGCCGCCGGAGGCCAGGCCCAGGATCTTCTTGCCCTTGATTTCCGGGAACCAGTCTTTCGGCACCATCTTTGTGGGTGTCAGGAACTGCTCCCATTCGCCGTTTTTTGCCTTTTCAAATACTTCATGGGAGATGGGCCTGCCCCATTCCCAACCGCCCTCGATCCATCCATCGATGGTCTTGGCGTTGATATCCTGATAATTCATTTTTATCCTCTATCATGGGCTTCGAAGGCTTCTCCGATACTGACGCATCGGATATATTCATATTTGGTTACAGCCTGGCAGATCTTCTCGAACTTCTCCCATCTGCTCTCCTTCGTGCAGAAGTCAAACGCGTATCCGCGTCTGGACATGACTTACTCCTCGTCCGGCTGCTGGCCGTCATGGGCCTTCCAGGCACATTCTGTGATCTGCATGTCAGTGAAGACTGCGGTAAAGCTGGAATCCTCCGGGCTGCAGGCATAGATGCCGAAGCGGATGGTGCCGACGCCTTCCCACAGGTGGCAGACGCGCATCTGGCTGAAGTTGATACCATCGTTGGAACACTCGATGCAGTAATCATCCTCCCGGCGGCTCAGGCGGTACCACATGGTCTTGACATCTGCGGGAATGGCGGTCGTCGCCCAGTCGGAATATCCATGGTTGGTGACCACGGAGCCCAGGTGCTGGAACTCTTCGTTTTCATATTCCACGGAGCCCTTCAGCCAGTTGTCGGAATCCAGGTACAGCACGATGCCGCACTGGTCAAAACGATGGTGGCTCTCGGTGAAATCGGTCTTGACGATGAAGCTGAAGAACTTTTCGTCCGTCTCCATCTGCAGCACCGGCGCGTTGTCATTGCGGAAATGATAGTAGGTGCGCTGCCACAGGTCGGTGTGAGGAGCCGTTGTGATCTCGATCCGGTCATCCTCGATCGAAAAACGCAGCGGCTCACGGGTCCATTTTAAAGCGTATGCATTCATTTCACTCTTCCTCCTCAATTGGTATCTTTAATCTTTAGAACAAATCTGAATGCGTGCCTGTGCGGAATAAGAACAACTCGAGTTCATTTTCTAATATCCGGTAGACCAAGAGCCAGTCTGGTTCAATGTGACATTCTCTGAAGTCGACATAATTCCCAGTCAGACTATGATCCCGATATCTGCTTTCCAGATTCTCTCCTTTTGCGAGCTCGTTAACCACCTCGCTCAGCTTATTCAGATCAAAACCTCTCTTCTTAGCCAATTTAAGATCTTTTTAAACTGATTGGAGACAACGATCTCAAGCATCCGCAAACACCTCATCAACGACTTCATCAAAAGATGCGTATCGTTTGTATTTCTGGGGACTATTCTTCATTTCCTCATATTCTTCCAAGGCTGCTCTGGTCTCTGCATTGGGGACCCTTTTCACCTCAAAAGGAATGCCGTCATGGCTGATGGCGCTTTTTAAGAACATCGTAATGGCAGATGTCATATTCAGCCCCAGATCATTGAATAAGTCCTCAGCATTCTTCTTCAATTCTGTATCCACGCGCACATTAATACTCGTTGTAGACATAAATATCACCTCTCCGGTATTATTGTACATATAAATGCACACAATGTCAACACAGTGTAAAATAAAATCCCAAGTCCTGTTCTAAAGACTTGGGATTGTTTATATTACTTAATCAGTCCGATCTCCATCTCATGCCAGGCTTCGCCGCCCCAGACGGAGGCGGACAGGCCCAGATCCTTGAATCCAAACTTTTCATACATGCGGATCTTCGCATCCAGGCAGGTTAGGATCAGTTTCTCCCTGCCAAGAGCCTGTTCTCTGCGGCAGTATTCATAGACCAGTTCCCGGCCCAGGCCTTGCAGGCGGTATTCCGGCAGTACATCCAGTCCTAAGAGCAGGACATTTTTGCCTTTCTTGTTATGCAAAGAAGCCTCTGTGAAAAACTCGTCGCGGAACTTCTCCTCGTCTGTCGCCAGACCATTCAGGAATCCGGCCATTTTTCCGGTTTCCTTGTCGATGGCCACCAGGAAAAAGTCCGGTGCGGCATTGGCCCGTTCGATCATATGATAGCGGGAGCAGGCTTCGTTGGGCGGAAAGCAGATCTGCTCGATCTCGGCCGCTTCCTCTGCTTCCGTATCCGGATGGATGGAGCGGAATTCATAGTGCGCAAACAGCTGCTCATTCCGCTTGGTCCAGGGCTTTTCCTCATTCAGAAAATATCCGAACATATCGCCCGCCGGCACGTAGGTGACCTCTACCTCCGGCACCAGCTCCGAGATCCAGTCCTTGGCGTATTTCATGCCCAGGGCCTCCCAGTTGAAGTGTCCCAGGGAGATCATGGCCTTGCAGCGTCCAAGCTCTACAGCGTCTTTCAGATACGAAAGCACCGTCCAGTCGATGGTCTCGCCCGGCAGGATCAGGTCCACGCCCTGCTCCAGCTCACTGATCAACTGTACGCTGTATTCTTTAGGCTTGCCATCCGCCCGTTTCGGTGTATGCTCATTGAATGCCGGATACAGGTGTCCAACGATGGCGATCTTCTGCACCAGGTCATCCGTCTGTCCCAGATACCGGCAGCCATTCATCCCGATGGAGCGCATCAGGTGATCCGCGACCTGGCGCACGGTCATAGGCTCCGGGAGATCGATGTAGAAATGGCCGAACCCGCCATATTCCGGCATGACGGCCACTGCATAAGGTTTCCAGCCCGTATACCGCAGCACGCCCTCAAAGATTCCGTCCGGCTGATGGGCATGCATATGGTCATGATCCCGCCAGATGACGATCCCGTTGTCTGCCAGGAGCTTGCTCTTCTCCTCATACACGCTGTTGGAGAAATCCTCGAACCAGCCGGGCTCATCCATGGAGGTGTAGAAGGTCGGCTCATGGACGACCAGAAGGTTGGCTTTTAAGCGGATCGTCTGCCGGATCACCCCGATGGTCGGGCTGATGGCGGTCACGATCCCGGTGCACTCCTGCTCCGGATCACCGCACTTGAATTCATCGCAGCCCTGGTACCCCTCCAGGTCAGGATGGTACGCCAGGATCCTGTCGATCACTTCACGAATCTTCATCAGTTTCTCCCCTTTTCAGTTTCTAAAGCTTGTACTTTGTTTTTCCACATCTACTGTCGCGTCCACGCCAAAAGGTATGATGCAGCGTGGCATGGCGTGCCCGATGTTCACATTGAAGACGATCGGAAGGTCGGGCTGATCGATGACTTCGACCAGCAGTTGCTTGTATTCTTCCATATATGTTTCATCCATGGGCTTGCCCACCAGCACGCCGGAAATGACATCAAAGAGCCCTAATTCTTTCAGGTATTCCAGGGACTGGCGGTACTTTTCAGGCGCAGGCTTTTCCTCGCTGGACTCCAGCAACAGGATCCGCCCTCGCCAGTCCTCCACATCCGGGAACAGGTGATACTTCTGACACAAGTCCGGCATATCCTCATATCGTTCCCCATTGAAGATATCATACAGCGTATCGATGCAGCCGCCAAGGATCTTTCCATGGAATACTGCCGGCCCCTGCAGCAGTTCAAAGCCCGTGTTCTCGTGGGCAGGTGTCGATGTACCTACCTGATCTTCAGAAAAAGCCTGACGCTCCTCATACCAGAGGTCGCTGGGCGTGATCTTGCTGATATGGCCGGTGGTGATCAGTTCTTCAAAATACTTTCGGGTATAGGGCAGCATTTCCGGCCCGATCTCGCACAGATCCGGCAGGAACGCCTGCCCGTAGAAGGTGGGCAGGCCCACCTTGTGCAGCATCAGGTGGTTGATTGTCGTATCCGAAAAGCCGAGAAACACCTTGTTGGAGACCGCCTTGGCCAGTTCATCATGGTCAAAAAGGTAAGGCAGCAGACGGTAGGTATCATCCCCGCCGATCGCGCAAAGGATCATATCGATCTCCGGATCACGGAAGGCCGCGAGAAGATCCTCCGCCCGCTTCTCCGGATGGTTTTTGATATACTCCATGCCCATGTGCGCGTGGGGCATGAACCGCACATGCAGGCCATATTCCCGCAATCTGCGCAGGCCGATCTCCACCTCGAACTGTACAAATGGCTCTCCAATGATCCCGCTGGAGAGACTGACGATCGCAATATTCCTTATCTTCATAGTATTTAAATTGTGCGAACAAAGGTCCGCAGTTCCTCTTCCCTGCCTGCTACACCCTCTTTATATTCGACCGAGGTCAGGCCCAACCGGCCGCAGCACTCGATCTCCATATGTCCGTAAAAATGCTCGATCGTGCGGATCAGGCGCTCGAGTTCAGGCATGTTCGGTCCGGTCCGCAACACGATCGAATAGCCCTTCTTCCCGCTGCCGATCGTGGCATAGGGTTCATGGGTATTGCACCAGGGCGTGCACCGGTCGATGAAGGCCTTGAACTGCCCCGGCACATCCGCCCAGTA
>CADBPG010000093.1 GCA_902796435.1 uncultured Eubacteriales bacterium
CGAAAGATCCATTTCCTCCACGAATGCACTCAGCAGGCGGACCGGATCGTCAGAAGGGATCATGGGTTCCAGATCGAATGGAATTTTCAGTTGATAATCTCTCCGATATGAAGTATAATCGGGCTGTAAAATGATAAGGGTTGACATACTTATATTTTACATCAGGAGCCGGACTTTTGCGAGTTCGGTTCCTTACTTTTTCCATAAAAAGAACTGGCTCATTGGCCAGTTCTTTTATGCGGGACTGTTTATTTAGTGCGACAGCCCCTTTGTTGTCGTGTAGTGGATACTTTACACCTGCCAGGGCATCTGCTCTGTGTGCACACTTTGTCCGGTGCGGATGGCTTCGTCCATCATCAGGTACAGGTAGGTGTCCTGCAGTGCTTCCTTCAGGGGGTAGATCTCTTCGCCGGTGTGGATCAGGCGGCCCATGCCCAAAAGCAGGGATCCCATGCCGATCTCATCATCGGTAAGGCGGGATTCGGTGTACTTGGCGAAGGGGCTGGTGTAGACCAATGCGCCGTTGAAGGTGATGCCGCGGTGGAAGTAGCCTTCCAGGTTGGAGTCCTGGCCCAGATCCTGGCGCTCCAGGCGGCCGGCCACCGGCATGGTGCCGTTCCACCAGCTGACCTGGTAGTCATTGATCTCGCCCTGGGTGCCCTGCACTTGCATGTGGCGGCTGCGGAAGTAGTTGAAGTACTGCTCGTCTGCGAAATCGAAGAAGCCGACCTTGCAGTTATCGAAGGCAAAGTTGGCAACCTTACGGCGGTCGGTGACCATCCGCGGTTCTTCCATGCCGCCCCTGCCGCAATGGTACAGCACGGGGATGTCGAACCGCTGTGCCGTGATCGTACAGGGCTGGTCTCCGACACTCAAAAGCTTGCGCATCACACTGATGCCATGGTAATCATGCGCCATGGCGATCCGAAGGTTGTGGATGTCGCCCAGCAGTCCCTGCTCGCACAAAGCACGCACGGCGCTGTGGTAGGGCTGCAGGAAATACTGCTCCGCCACCTGGATCTTCGCGTTGTACTTCTGTTGCAGTTCCCAGACCTTGACCAGACCCTCCACGTCTGCTGCCGGCGGGGTCTCCACCAGGACGGGGAAGCCGGCTGCGACGCAGGCTTCGATGTAGCGGAAGACGACCTTCCGCGGGATCAGGATCATGATCATGTCATGCTCCTGCTGCAGGAACTCGGACAGGTCCGTGAATGCAGGAGCTTCTGTGAAAGCCGCGGCCTTAGCGGGATCCCGGAACAAAACGCCGGAGATTTCAAATTCTTCAGGTACCTGGTGGACGATGCGCCAATAGCCGCGGGTCCGCCATCCATTACCGATAAAACCGATCTTCATATGCTTACCACTCGGCGATACTGCCGTCCTCATGCCGCCATACCGGATTTTTCCACATGTGCGGCTCTTTTGCTTCTTCCAGCACCAGTTCTTTGTTGACCTCGATGCCCAGACCCGGCTTCGTCGGCATGTCGACCCAGCCATCGTGGAAGGTCAAGGTCTCCTTGTCCAGGATATAGTCCAGGACGCCATGGAACTGGTTGTAATGGATGCCCATGCTCTGCTCCTGGATGAACGCGTTGTAACTGGTCGCGTCCACCTGCAGGCAGGCGGCCAGAGCAATCGGGCCCAGCGGGCAATGCGGCGCCAGCGCCACGTCATAAGCCTCGGCCATGGAGGCGATCTTCTTCACTTCGGTGATACCGCCGGCATGAGACAGATCCGGCTGGATGATGTCGATCACGCCAGTCTGCAGCAGGCGCTTGAAATCATAACGGGAGAACAGGCGCTCACCCGTCGCGATCGGGATGTTGGCCGCCCGGGCGACTTCGACGAAGTCCTCCATGTTCTCGCAGAGCACCGGCTCCTCGATGAACATGGGATCATAGGCTTCCAGCTTCTTCGCAAGGATGCGTGCCATGGGCTTGTGCACACGGCCGTGGAAATCGATGGCGATGCCGAAATAGGGGCCGCAGGCCTTGCGGATGGCGTCCACTCGCTCCAGGACCGCGTCGATCTTGTCGTACGTGTCGACCATCTGCAGTTCTTCGGTCGCGTTCATCTTGATGGCCGTGAAGCCCGCTTCCTTCTTTTCCAGAGCGGCGGTCGCCACATCCGAAGGACGGTCCCCGCCGACCCAGGAGTAGACCTTGATCTTGTCACGGACACGGCCGCCCATCAGGTCATGGATCGGGGCGTTGTAATACTTACCCTTGATGTCCCACAGTGCCTGGTCGATACCGGCGATGGCGCTCATCATGATGCCGCCGCCCCGGTAGAATCCGGCACGGTACAACGTGGTCCAGATATCCTCGATGCGCATCGGGTCCTTCCCGATCAGGTACTCCGTCATTTCCTGCACACAGGCTTCCACAGTGGCCGCCTTGCCTTCCAGCACCGGCTCGCCCCAGCCCGTCAGGCCTTCATCCGTAATGATTTCGACAAAACACCAACGGGGACGTACCCGGTAGGTATTGATTCTCTGGATCTTCATTTTTTGATCTCCTTGACCAGTGTTGCAACATACTGCGTTACTTCATCCCAACGGCCTTCCTGCACCAGGTTTTTGGGTGCCAGGCTGGAACCGATCCCCACACCAATGAATCCGGCGTCGAAGAATTGCTGAATGTTCGCCGGTCCGACACCGCCGACCGCGACATATTCGGTCCCGCTGAAGGGGCCTTTCAGGCTTTTGATATAGCCCATGGGCAGATCACCCGCGGGGAACAGTTTCATGGTATCATACCCATAGGACAGGCAGAGCGCCACATCCGTCGGTGTCATGACACCGGGCAAAAGCGGGATGCTCCGCTCCCGGCAGTACCGAAGGACATATTCCGTGGCGGAGGGTGTCAGGAAGAACTGGGCACCGGCCTCCTCTGCCAGAAGGCAGCGCTCCTCGTTGATGACAGTTCCTGCACCGACCATCGCCGCGTCACCAAAGGCCTCGCGCAGCGCTTCGATCTGGCCGGCCGCGCCTTCAGTATTCATGGCGACCTCAAACATGCGCACACCGCCATCAAAGACGGCCTTGGCATAAGGGATGACGGTCTTAGGATCCGTACCGCGCAGAATGGCACAGATCGGATAATTTTGAATGATGCTTTTCATAACTGCTTAAAAGAATTTAGCGACCTCTTCCAACGGTTTCCGCGGGCGAAGTGCCGGTTCCTGATCACGATATCCGACCGCGATCACTGATACAATATCCTCTTCTTCTGGGATCTGGAGCAGTGCACGGATCGCCTGATAGTCCCTAAGACCCATGATCAGCGTATCCAGGCCGGCGTTTTTCGCGGCCAGCACCAGATAGGCATCATGCAGACCCAGATCATAAGCGCCCCATTTGTCGCCCAGTTCAGTATCTGCCACACCGTTCGTAAAGGCGGATACGCCGCGCACGAAGGTGGTCACGATCAGAGCCGCGCCGCTGGAGCTTTTCTGGTTGAATGACGGCAGGCCCTTGGCGCGCAGTTCTTCCAGGATCTCCTTCGATGCTGCCACATAGGTGCGGGCAGTCTGCGAATTCTTCCATGAGGGTGCCATCTGCGCCTGCTCCACGATCTTCTTGAGAATTTCCACATCAACAGGCTGGTCCTTGTAGGCCCGAACGCTTCTGCGCTCGACGATCAGTTCATTGAATTCCATAATACCACTCCTTATGTCAGATGAAGTCCTCTTCATCAAAATCCAGCCGCAGCACCATGACGGTATCCTGCATTTCGTTGGTCGGGAGACCGATCACGTGCAGCCAGGCCGGTTCCATATAATGCCAGGGTGTGACCTCCACTTTGGCTTTGAGCTCCTGCCCGTTGTTGAGCAGGACCACTTTCCGTGGCAGGGTGCGCACCGGTTTGAGGATCAGGCCCGTGCTCTGCGCGCCTTCCGGCAGATGCACATAGACCGTATTCCCCTTGCGTGTCGTCCAGATGCGGTCGCGGATGATCTTCTGTTCCAGTCCCCAGAAATCATCATTGATCAGGTAAGACGCAGGACGTGCGCCTTCAAAGGCTTCTTTCACCTTATTGTACCAGTCCCCGATGACCTGGAGCGACTTGATATTCTCTTCCGGCAGCGTTCCGTCAGCCTTGGGACCCACGTTCAGTAGATAGGTGCCGCCCATCGAGAGGATCTTGTCGATGGAAGCCATCAGGTACTTGTCCGCGTAATAATCCTCGTCGAAGCGGAAGCCCCAGCTCTCCCGGCCAAAGGCGGAATTGCCCTGGGTCGGCTTCTGGAACTCCTTGCCCTCGGGGATCAGGCGCTCCGGCGTGGCAAAGTCCCCCGGACCGGGGCCGCGGTCGTTGATCACGATGCCCGGCTGCCACCGGCGGACCTGTTCGTTGAATTCCGGCTCATACCATTCATCCACGTTGACGTCCCAGAACAACTGGCAGATAGGCCCGTACTTTGTGAGCAGCTCTTCCACCTGGTTCTTCACATAGGTGAAATACTTCTCTTCGTCCGGTTCATCGCCCGCGCGCAGACCGAACATCTGATGATGCCGGCCCTGGTTGTTGTAATTCGGATGGTGCCAGTCCGGGATGGAATAATACAGTCCTAAGCCCATACCGCGGCGCTGACAGGCCTCGGCAAGTTCCCGCAGGATGTCCTTCTCGTAGGGCGTGTGCATGATGCTATAGTCTGTATACTGGGTATCCCACATACAGAAGCCATCATGGTGCTTGGTCGTGAAACAGATGTAGCTCATCCCGGCCGCTTCCGCCGCGTCGATCCACTGGTCCGGATCGAACTTGACCGGATTGAACTCTTGCATCAATGCTTCATATTCCTTGCGCGGCGTGCCCTGCCGCCAAAGCTCCTGCTCATGCCAGGCATGGATGCTGTAGAGGCCCCAGTGCACGAACATACCCAGCCGCCGTTCAAAGAAACTGTCACGGCCATCACCAAACTTTTGGATCAACGCGA
>CADBPG010000094.1 GCA_902796435.1 uncultured Eubacteriales bacterium
CTGTACCAGCGCGGGTTTGCCCGCCAGGGCTATAAATCACTGCAGGCCCTGTACCGGGCCGCCATCGACCTGGATACCAGCCGGATCTATCCGGGAATCCCGGAATACTTCCGTCCGGATGGCAGGGGCGTGTACCATTACTTGACGGGTGCAGCCAGCTGGTATATGATGACCTTGGTGACACAGGTCTTCGGTGTCCGCGGCGACAAGGGCGACCTTTGCATCGCACCGGCCCTTTTGCCGGAACAGTTCGACGAGGCCGGCACCGCCAGCATCAGCCTGCGTTTCGCAGAGCGGGATCTGGAAGTCATCATCGAAAACCCAGACCACCTTGCGCCGGAGCAGTATACGGTAGGGGCGCTGTACCTCAACGGACAGCCGGTGCCCTGCGGCTCCATTCCCAAAGAGCGTCTGGTGGAGATGCCGGAAGGCCGGATCCAGATCCGGGCTGTGCTGCAGTAAAATCGTCAGGAAAGGAGAAATCAGATGGACGGACATATTCCTCCTTATGCGCCCGAGCGTTATGAGAAACGCAAAGAATCGGTGCGGAAACTGGAACATGCGGTCAAGGTCCTGTCATTGGTCATACCGGTCATCTTTGCTCTGGCAGCTTCTTTTCTGCCGGGGATCTTTCTGATCAGCGTACATGGAGCCGAGCAGAAGGACTTTCTGCTCATCCTCATCATTACGGTCATCCTGTTCTTTGCGCTGATCGTGACCGCAGGATTTCTGCATATCGTATATATCCGCAGGCTGCATGAGTATCTCGTGGCCAAAGAGCCGGATCCTGAAAAACGTGTTGCTTTATACATGAAATATAATAAGTGAAGCAGAGGTAAACCTGATGAAAGTCGTATTGCAAAACCTGTACAAACGTTTCCCCAACCAGACCAAGGGTGGAGCCGAGGTCGTCGCTGTCAATAATTTCAATTTCGAGATCCCCGACGGCAAACTGATCGGCCTGCTGGGCCCCTCCGGCTGCGGCAAGAGCACGACCCTGAACCTGATCTCTGGACTGGAGAAGGTATCAGAGGGCAAGATCTTCTTCGGTGAGGACGATGTGACGGACCTGCCGCCGGAGCGCCGGGGTGTAGGCCTGGTCTTCCAGAACTACGCGCTGTACCCCCATTTGACGGCACGCAACAATATCATTTTCCCGCTGCAGAACCTTAAAGGTAAGGACAAGATGACCAAAGAGGCCATGAATGCCAAGGCGGAAGAAGTGGCCCGTCTGGTGCAGATCGAACCTTTTCTGGATCGTAAGCCGAGCGAAATGTCCGGTGGACAGCAGCAGCGTGTGGCCATCGCCCGGGCGTTGGTCAAGGTCCCGAAGGTCCTGCTTCTGGATGAACCTTTGTCCAACCTGGATGCCCGTCTGCGTCTGCAGACCCGTGAGGAGATCCGCCGCATCCAGCGGGATACAGGTGTTACGACGATCTTCGTCACCCACGACCAGGAAGAGGCCATGAGCATCTCCGATTTGATCGTGGTCATGAAGGATGGCATCATCCAGCAGATCGACAAACCGCAGAATGTATACGACTTCCCGGTCAACCTCTTTGTCGCTAAATTCCTGGGCACGCCGCCGATCAACGTCTTCGAGGGCGAGGTCAAGGGCGACCGCCTCTTCATCGGCGAGCAGGACGTGCTGGAAATGAAGAACGTCAAGGACCGCAAGGTCTATGTGGGTGTGCGTCCCGAAGGCTTCATCCTGGACGAAAACGGGCCTTTGGTCTGTGATCTGTCCGCGGTGGAGGTCATGGGCCGCGACACCAGCGTCGTTTCCACGCATCCGGCATTCACCGGCGTGACCATCCGCTCCATCATCGATACGGCGGAGAACAAGGTCGATCCGGAAGCGGCTCAGGTGCGCTTCTCCTTGAAACCGTACAAGGTCCACATCTTCGATCATGAGACGGAAGAGCGGATCCCGGTAGAAGGGTAAGGCAGGATCATGAGTGGAAAGAACAATCTAAAGGGCTGGCTCTACCTGCTGCCGGCGATTCTTTTCCTGGGCGTCTTCATGGTCTACCCGCTGGTGGATGTTATCATCTACTCAGTGGAAGAGGGCTATAATTCCGCGTCCCAGAGCTACAAGGGCATCGGTCTGTACAACTTTTCTTATGTGCTGCATGACCCCTATTTCCTGCAGGCCATCAAGAATACCTTCCTGCTGGTCATCATCACGGTGCCGCTGTCCACGGGCATCGCGCTGTTGATCTCGGTGCTTTTGAGCTCCATCAAGCCTCTGCGCAACCTTTTCCAGACGGTCTATTTCCTGCCCTACGTCACCAATACACTGGCTGTCGGTCTGGTCTTCATGATCCTGTTCAAAAAGACCCCCTATTCCGATGGTATGATCAACCTGGTCATCAAGTGGTTCGGCGGCGGAGTGGTGGACTTCATCGAAGGTCCCTACTGGGCCAAGATGTTCGTCATGTGCTTCTATACCATCTGGGTCGTCATGCCGTTCAAGATCCTCATCCTGACCAGCGCCCTGGCGTCTGTCAACCAGACCTATTACAACGCGGCCAAGGTCGACGGGACCTCCCGCGGACGGATCTTCCGGAAGATCACCCTGCCGATGATCTCCCCAATGCTGTTCTACCTGATCATCACCGGTTTCATTGGTGCGTTCAAAGCCTACAGTGATGAGGTCGCCATCTTTGGTACCGACCTGAACGCGGCGGGCATGAATACCATAGTCGGCTATGTATATGATATGCTGTACGGCAACAGCGGAGGCTATCCCTCCTACGCCTCAGCGGCGGCGCTGATCCTCTTCGCGATTGTCTTTACGATCACGGTCATCAACCTGAAGATCAGCAAAAACAACGTGCAGTACTAAGGGGGTGCGGACATGGCTGAAAATTACGATACCCAACGGCTGATCAAAGCGGATCGGGCCAGGGAGCGCACGCGCAAGATCATCGTCTACACATTTCTGGTGATCTGGGCACTGTTCGTCCTGTTCCCCTTCTACTGGATGATCCTGACCTCCATCAAAAGCTACAGTTCCTATAACTCGGAATATATCCCGCGTTTCATCGCGACGCAGCCGACGCTGCAGAACTATGTGGATGCCTTCACCACGGTGTCCCTGGGCCGGTATTTCCTGAATACCGCCTTCTTCACCGTCGTTACCACGGCAGTCATGCTGGTGGTCATCACCCTGGCGGCCTTCGCCTTTGCAAGGTTGGAGTTCAAAGGCAAGAACCTGGTCTTTGCCCTGTTCCTGTCCCTGATGATGATCCCTAACGAACTGGTCATCATCACGAACTTTGTCACGATCACGGACTGGGGCATGCGCAACACCTTCTGGGGCCTGATCCTGCCCTCGATCACTTCCATCTTCTACATCTACCTGCTGAAGGAGAACTTCGAGAGCATCCCAGAGGAACTGTACAAGGCGGCGAAGGTGGATGGCACCTCGGACTTCAAGTACCTACTCAAGGTCATGGTCCCGATCTGCCGCCCAACCCTCATCACGGTCATCATCCTGAAGGTGATCGAGTGTTGGAACTCCTATGTGTGGCCGCGCCTCATCACCGATGATGCTGCCTATTACCTGGTCTCCAACGGTATCCAGGAGATCCGTGAAAATGGTTTCGGCCGAGAGAATATCCCGGCGATGATGGCGGCGGTCGTGGTCATTTCCGTGCCGCTGATCGTCCTCTTCCTGATCTTCCACAAGAAGATCATGGCCGGTGTTTCGAGAGGAGGTACCAAGGGATGAAAAAAGGATGTGCTTTGTTCCTGCTCCTGGTACTTATGGTGTCCCTGCTTTCCGGCTGCCACGGCTCCCGTGGAGCCCAGGCCTTCGTCATTCCGGAATCTTTTGACACTTCGAAAACCTATGAGATCACCTTCTGGGCGAAGAACGATACCAACAAAACGCAGACCAACATCTACGAAAAGGCCATTCGGGATTTTGAAGCGCTGTATCCGAACATCCACGTGAACATGCGCCTGTATACCGATTATGGCAAGATCTACAACGATGTCATCACCAATATCGCGACGCAGACGACACCGAACGTCTGCATCACCTATCCGGATCATATCGCCACCTACATGACCGGCGACAATGTCATCGTGCCGCTGGACGAACTCTTCGCGGACGCGAAGTATGGTCTGGACGGGGCAGAGCTTCAGTTCGACGGGCCGTCTCTTGGGGAGATGGTGCCGGAATTCCTGGAGGAATGCGCCTTCAATGGCGATGGCATCCACTACGCGGTCCCCTACATGCGCTCCACCGAGGCCATGTACATCAACCAGGATTATGTAGAACAGCTGGGCTATGAACTGCCGGACGTGCTGACCTGGGATTTCGTCTGGGAGGTGGCAGACAAGGCCGCCGAGAAGAACCAGGACGGGACCTATAAGCTGAACGGGCAGAACGTCATGATCCCCTTCATC
Organism: uncultured Eubacteriales bacterium; assembly: GCA_902796435.1. Classification (GTDB taxonomy): domain Bacteria; phylum Bacillota; class Clostridia; order Lachnospirales; family Bianqueaceae; genus RUG159. The sequence continues at coordinate 4,420 of CADBPG010000094.1, forward strand.
TACAAGTCCACGGACAATATGATGATCCAGATGCTCAAGCAGCTGGATGCGGGCTATTCCACACCGGAAGGTGAAGTCCTGATCTTCAACGATGAGACGCGCAGTATCCTGGAAACAGTAGCGGAGCATGTGCGCACCGGCGCCTTCTCCACCTTCAAGATCTCCAGCTATCCGGCAAACTTCCTGAACGCGGGGCAGTGCGTCTTCGCCGTGGATTCCACCGCCGGTTCCACCTGGATGGGCTCGGAAGCGCCTTTGTCAGACATCGCGCCGGACAAGTATGTGCAGTTCAAGACGGCGGTGCGGCCTGTGCCGCAGTTTGACCCGGAGCATCCGCAGATGATCTCCCAGGGACCGTCCATCTGCATCTTCAACAAGCATGATCCCCAGGAAGTCCTGGCCTCCTGGCTCTTCACCCAGTATCTGCTGACCAACGATGTGCAGAATGCCTATGCCGGGACGGAAGGATATGTACCGGTCACGCTGAAGGCGCAGCAGTCGGAAGAGTATCAGGCCTATCTGAATGATCCTGCCCAGTATGATGTCAAGCTTGCGGCGACGCAGCTGCTCATGGCCCATACCCAGGATACCTTCGTGACACCGGTCTTCAACGGTTCCACCTCTCTGCGTGATGCCGCCGGCCAGTTGATCGAGAGCACGGCCAAGTCCGTCCGCAGAAATGAAACGGTGGACGATGCGTACTTTGAGAAGCTTTATAAGGACACCCAGTCCTTGTACCGTCTGGATCAGCTCCAGTCCCAGCAGTCCCGCACGGACGGCTCGGATCTGGGCCGGCTTCCTTCCACCGCGGTGGCGCTTTTGGTCACGCTGGTCGTGGTCTGGGTGCTGATCGGCCTGTACACTTTGTACGAGCAGATCCGCAAGAAACGTGCGAAAAAGCCTTGATTTCTGCACGGTTTGGGTATAATATATCTTTTGGCACGTGGGACGTGCACAATATGTTGGGAGGAAATATTCAATGAAAAAGGTTTTAGCAATCATGCTGATCCTGGTCCTGGCTCTGTCTGCGACTGCTTGCTCCGGCAAAAAGTCCAGCGAAGACCCGACCAAGAAATCTGAAGGTGTTATGACTTATGCCGAATATGATGCGGCAGCGCTGGATTCTGAAGTCGTGATCGAGACCTACGTACAGGCCAAGCAGGGCTGGTGGGAAGATAACGGCCAGGGTAAAGCCACTCTGTATACACAGGACGGCGATGGCGCTTACTTCATCTACAATGCCTACATCTCTGAGGAAGACTACAACAAGCTGGGCGAAGGCCAGAAGATCAAGGTCACCGGTTACAAGGCTGAGTGGTCTGGCGAAGTCGAAGTTGCTGAGGGCGCTACCATCGAGATCGAAGACGGTAAGTGGGTCGCTGAGGCGGTCGATATCACCGACAAGCTGGGTACAGACGAGCTGATCAAGTATCAGAACCAGAAGGTCGTCGTGAAGGGCGCTACTGTAGAAGCCAAGGAAGATGGCGCTGCTTTCTGGTACAACTGGGACAACTCCGGTGTACAGGGCGATGACATCTACTTCGACGTTACCGCGAACATGGGTACCTACACCTTCACGCTGGAGTCCTATCTGACCGGCAGTGATACCGATGTCTACAAGGCGGCCGAAGCTCTGGAAGCCGGCAAGACCATCGATGTCGAAGGTTACCTGTACTGGTACGAAGGCCCGCAGCCGCACGTAACGAAGATCACCGTTAAGTAAGGCTTACGGAACCCAAACACAACAAGAAAAGCCCCGAAGTATCGAAGCCTCGGGGCTTTTTCAGACTAAGGAGCACCTTATGCATGAACTGAGCATCGTGACACATGTGGCAAAAACGCTGGAGGAACTGGCGGAGGAGAACCACCTGGCCAAGATCGGGTCCGTAACGCTGAAGATCGGCGAGGTCTCCGGCATCATGACGGATTATTTCACCGAATGCTGGGATTACTTCAAACGCAAGCACCCCCTGCTGGAGGAGTCCGAACTCAAGCTGGAGACCATCCCTGCCGTGACCTTCTGTGAGGAGTGTAAGCAGGAATATGAAACGGTCCGCTATGGCAGGACCTGCCCCCACTGTGGCAGTGAAAGGACGTTTCTTGTCACCGGCAACGAATGCATCATCAAAGAAATAGAAGCGGAAGACGCCTGAAAGGCTGATCTTCCGCTTTTTATATTACTTCTTCTTGTTTGTCAGGATCTTGACACCGCGCTTGACGATGTTCGGCAGGATCGCCTTGATCTTACCGTTCTCCGCCGTGTACATGCGGGAAGCTTCCGGAATGTCGCGGCTCAAGTGGATCGCGTCGAACTCGCATCGGGTCGTGCACAGGCCGCAGCCGATGCAGCGGTTGGTGTCTACCACCGAGGCACCGCAGCCCAGGCAGCGGTTCGCTTCGATCTTGACCTGTTCCTCCGTCAACGGGAGGCGCAGATCGTTGTAGCTCTTGGCCGCGTTGCCTGGCTTCATGCCCGGTACCTGTCGACTTGCCGTGTCATAGGACTCGACTTGGATATCATCACGATCCAGTTCTTTGAACTCGCGCAGATCACGGCCGATAGTCAGGCTCTGACCCGGATGGACGAAGCGGTTGATGGAGACCATGCCTTCGCGGCCGTCCGCGATGGCATCGATAGCGAAACGTGCGCCCTGGAAGATGTCACCACCGACGAAGATATCCGGCTCCGCGGTCTGCAGCGTGGTCGGATCAGCGATGGCCGTTCCGTTCGGACGGGTCTCGACCTTGGTGCCCTTGAGCAGATCGCCCCAGACGGCGGCCTGTCCGATGGACAGCAGCACTGCGTCGCAGGCAACGGTCTTGGTCTCTTCCTCGTCATAGAGCGGAGCGAACTTGCCGTCCTTATCATAGACCTGGATGCACTGCTTCAGAACGATGCCGGTGATCTTGCCATTCTCGGAGAGGATCTCCTTCGGGCCCCAGCAGTTCTTGATCACGACGCCTTCTTCCTTCGCGTCCTTGATTTCGTCCTTGGCGGCGGGCATTTCGTCCGGACCTTCCAGGCAGTACATTTCTACTTCTTCAGCACCCGCGCGCAGAGCGGTACGGGCGACGTCCATGGCCACATTGCCGCCGCCGATAACGACAGCCTTGCCGGAGAGCAGCTGGCCTTGGGTCTTGTTGGCTTCCCGCAGGAAGTCCACACCGGAGACAGCCAGTTCTTCGCCCGGGATACCGGCTTTGCGGCCGGCCTGCATACCGATGGCCACGAAGAAGGCCTTGTAGCCTTCCGCACGCAGCTGGTCGAAGGTGACGTCCTTACCGACCTCGATACCGCAGCGGATCTCGGCGCCCATGGCCTTGATGACCTCGATCTCAGCATCGATGACCTTTTTCTCCAGACGGAAGGTGGGGATGCCGTAGGTCAGCATACCGCCGGGCTGGTCTTCCTTCTCGAAGATAGTGACCGGGTAGCCCTTGGTGCGCAGATAATACGCGGCGGACAGACCGGCAGGACCGGCGCCGATGACGGCAATCTTGTATTCATCCCACTGTTCACCCACATCGTTGTAGCAGTTGGGGATGTAGCGTTTGTCGGCCTCCAGCTCCTGTGCCGCGATGAATTTCTTGATCTCATCGATGGCGACCGGCTGGTCGATCAAACCGCGGGTGCAGCGGTCCTCGCAGCGACGGTTGCAGATTGCGCCGCAGACCGCAGGCAGCGGGTTATCCTGCTTGATGAGCTTCAGGGCATCCATATAACGTCCTTCTGCGGCCATCTTGACGTAGCCCTGGATCGCCAGATGGGCGGGACATGCAGTCTTACATGGAGAGGTACCCGTCTCATACACGTTGATCTTGGCATCCTCGCGATAGTTCTTGTTCCATTTGTCCGGACCCCATTTCTGCGCATCCGGCAGTTCCGTCTTCGGATAGGTGATGGAAGAACCATCCTTCAGACAGAGCTTCTGGCCCAGCTTGGCGGCGCCAACAGGACATACCTCCACGCACTTGCCGCAGGCGACGCATTTTTCAGCCTCGACATGGGCACGATAGGCGGAAGCGGACATATTCGGTGTATTGAACAGCTGAGAGGTGCGGATGGCGTCGCAGGTACCGGCAGAGCAGTTGCAGATACCAACGATCTTGTCCTCGCCGTCCAGATTGGTGATCTGGTGCACGAAACCCTTTTCCTCAGCACGCTCCAGGATCTCCATGACCTCATCGTAGGTGATGTAATGGGCATCCTTGTGGGTCTCGACCAGGTATTCGGCCATATCACCGACGGCCAGGCACATGTAGCCTTCGATGTCACCGACACCTTCGCCACGCATGGCCTGCTGTCTGCGGCAGGCACAGACGTCCACGCAGTACTTGTCGTATTTCTTCAGCCAATGGGACAGATGCTCCACGCTGACAGATTTGTTCTCATGCTCGATGGCTTTCTCGACCGGGATGACGTGCATGCCCAGCCCGCCGCCTCCTGGCGGAACGAAGCGGGCGACCTTGCCGACCGGCACGCTGGAAGCGTAGTTGAAGAAGGTGGCGATCTCCGGATGCTTTTCCAGGATCCGGGAGGTCATCATCATGTACTCGCCGGAACCCACGACCCACTTGGGGATGAAGTACTGGCGACGATGGTCCTCACGCTCGCGGTCGAACTCCATAAGGCCGATCTCGCAGATCTCGAAGGCCATCTTTTCGCACTCTTCGGCGGTCATGCCGGGATTGCGCTCGGCCATTTCCTCAGGCACCAGCTTGACGACACGCTTTTTCTTGAAAGTGAGCATGAAGCGGACCTGATCCTTGGTCAGCAGACGGTCCAGGATCCAGTAATCCGGATGCTGCGGCGTGACGTCCGCCGGACGATGGATCTGGATATCGTCGGTGATCATGCAGGCCAGTTTTTTGACCAGCTCATGTTTTTCCGAGTCCGTCACAACGAAGTTTTCGTTGAAGAAATCGTTCTCGTTGAACATGTAGTTATTTAAGTTTGAAGGGATCATATATATCCTCCTCCTGATAGATTCATTTGATGTTCAGTGTATCATGATTCTGTTAAAAATGCAACGAAATAAACCCTTTACCGCAATTATTCCTTTGCGCTAACGACATTCTATGATATAATACCAGAAGAAGTTAAAGGAGGCAGACCCAATGAAAACACCTCTCGTACAGGGCATTCATCCCCAACGGATCGACCACGCCGTAGAGCGGGCCAAGTCCCAGATCCAGGAACGGGCCAATCTGCAATATATCTGGAAGTGCCAGCAGGAACTGCAGCAGTTCGCAGACGCTGCGCTGGACCAGCAGGCCGGGCAGATAGCTGCGGCCGGCACCCGTGTAGAGACCCTGGCTGTGGCGGACAAGCCTGGCATTTTCACAAAACTTAAGTGTAGAAAAGTGACGAGCCTCTGCTGTGCCAGACTGGAGGCTTTATCCTACACCTATCAACTGACGCCGGAACGGCTCAAAAAGGTGGGGCAGTATATCGAGCCCGTGGTACGGGAAGAGGCCCCGATGCTGTACATAGATGAAGAAAAACGCACCTACCTGCGCTGCGCCCTGAAGTCTGAACTCAAAAAGGTTCCGGCCAGATTATTCGTGCAGGTCGATCGGGATACGGCCATCGGTTTCCTATTGAAGGCAGCACAGGTTTCCCTGCAGGAAGACCCGAAACAGCCGGAGGAGCAGACCCGCAAACTCCTGGAGGAGGCAAAAAAGACAGTACAAGCCTATCTTTCCCATATGCTTTCTGTGCAAAAAAACGCTTGACAGGGAGGCCCACCTATTATATAATAATCAGCGACGTGTCTAACAACACTTCGTTTCAACTCGTTGAAAGGACGGGGTGTAGCTCAGTTTGGCTAGAGTGCTTGATTTGGGATCAAGAGGCCGCAGGTTCGAGTCCTGTCACCCCGAGTCAAGCGGGTGTAGTTCAATGGTAGAACACTAGCCTTCCAAGCTAGATACGAGGGTCCGATTCCCTTCACCCGCTCTGCATGTGCCTGTAGCTCAGTCGGATAGAGCAGCGGCCTTCTAAGCCGCGTGTCCGGGGTTCGAATCCCTGCAGGCACGTTTCCGGATCGACCAAGTCCGGTTCATACATCACTCTTACGTGGTGCCCGTAGTTCAGTTGGTTAGAGCGCCAGATTGTGGCTCTGGAGGTCGTGGGTTCGAGTCCCACTGGGCACCCTCGTTGGGTAGTCGCCAAGCGGTAAGGCCCAGGATTTTGATTCCTGTATTCGTAGGTTCGAATCCTACCTACCCAGTTCGCGGCTTACCTAAAGAAAGATGAAAATCTTTCAGGAAACGCTTGACAGAACAGCAGATATGCAGTATAATATCATCTGTTCGCAACGCGAATATCGCATCACCCGATGCATGGGGCATTAGCTCAACTGGTAGAGCACCAGACTCTTAATCTGGGTGTTCGGGGTTCGAAACCCCGATGCCTCACTCC
>CADBPG010000095.1 GCA_902796435.1 uncultured Eubacteriales bacterium
CGGTATGGACAAGAGCCTGGAGGAGCGGATCCGGCATACGGCGGATGCCTTCTATCGGAAGGGCTATCAGGCCCTGGTGTCCGGAGATCTGTCCAGTGCGGCAGGATTCCTGGACCAGGCACTGTTCTATGATGGGAAAAATACGCAGCTTCTGAACCTACGGGGACTGATCTATTACCACGTGGGCAATATCGGAGAGGCACTTTCCCTCTGGCAGCGCAGCCTTTCCATCGATGATCGTGCGGAGAACAGGGCCCATGTCTACCTGAACGACCTGAAGAAGCACGAGTCCCGGCTGCGCAGTAAACAGGAGGCAGTCCGTCTGTACAATGAAGCACTGGAGCAGGTGCGTTCCGGCAGCCTGGACTTTGCCATTGCCCGACTGCGCAAAGCCACTTCGTTGAACCGACACCATATCAAGGCACATCTGCTGCTGGCCTTATGCCACATTGAACAAAAGCATTACAAACAAGCACTGAACGCACTGGACCGCGTCACCCATATCGACCCGCTGCACCCCATCGCGGCAAGGTACCGCCGTTGGATCACCGAACTGGCCGAGCAGGGGCAGACCGACGCGGAAGACGAGGACGTGCAGGATATCAGCGAGCACTCCAGTGTCCGCCGCTCCCTGGTGGAGCCGGACCTGACCGAGATCTTCGGCGCTGGCAAAAACAAGAAGGTTTCTTTGCGCAACTGGCACGCGACCATCGGACAGATCGTCCTGTTCATCCTGGGCGCTTTGTGCATGTACGCCTTCATCTATACGCTGAAGATCCCGGATGAGTTGTCCGAACTGCGCCGTTCCAACGCGGAACTGAAAGAGGCGGAGGAGCAGCAGGCTTCCTCTCTGGAGCGGGTGCAGCAGGAACTGCTCAAGGCCCAGCAGTATGAATATGAGGCGGAGCAGAAGAACACCGAGAACGAGCGTAAGGTAAAGGAACTGGAAGCCCAGGTCGCCGAGCTTTCCAACATGGAACTGGAAGACGCACTGGCCAAGGCGGTGCTCGCACATCTGGATGGCCGGGATTCGGAAATGGCCATGATCCTGGCAGATATCGATGTCAATGATCTGGAAAACGCCAGCCGTGACCTGTACAATGTGCTGCTGGAATCCATGACGTCGAACGTGGACGGTATGTACCAGAGCGGCCGGGCAGACTATAACGAGGCCAAATCCACCGAGGATGAGTCGCAGCGAGAATATCTGCTGAACTCCGCCTATGGCGCGCTGAAGATCGCCATGGAATTCTCTGAACCCATGACGTCGCAGCAGTATTGGGCGGCCTATTGCTTCGCGGATACCTGCCTGATGCTGGGCAAGTATCAGGAGGCGGTCGATGCTTCTCAGTCGCTTTTGGATACCTACATCGCCCGTGATGATTTCTATGATGACGCGGTAGCCTTGCATGCGGAGGCGCTTGCCGCATTAGGAGGCTGAACATGAAACAAGGAAGATTTATCGTACTGGAGGGCCTGGACGGGTCCGGCAAGAGCACGGCTGCGGAGCTTTTGAAGCAAAAGCTGACACAGCCGGGTGCCCCGGAACCCTTCCTGACCCGTGAACCCAGCGATGGACCGATCGGCCGGCTGATCCGCCAGGCACTGACCAAGGAGATCACCCTGGATCCCAAAACCTTCACGCTTCTGTTCGCGGCGGACCGTTTCGAGCATGTACAGAACGAGATCATGCCTGCACTTAAGGAAGGGCGTGACGTGCTCTGCGACCGGTACTATTTCTCCAACCTGGCCTATCAGGGGGACGTGGCGCCCATGGACACGATCCTGGGCTTCAACAGCCTGGCCCGGACCGCCATCACGCCGGACGTGGTCATCTTCATCGACACACCGCCGGAAGAGTGCATGCGCAGGATCCACAGTGGCCGTGATGCGGAAGAACTGTTCGAGCGCATCGACAAGCTGAAGAGCGTGCAGGCCTTGTACAAAGAGGCCTTCGACCGGCTGCAGGACGAGGAACATGTCGTCTGCATTGATGGTACCTTGACGCCGGAGGAGATCATCTCCGAAATGATGCAGTATCTGCAGAAATAACTGTTGACAAACAGAATATGGCGTGATACAATAGCTGATGCAAAACAAGCAGAAGGTCCGCTTCTCACCTATGCACAAAGGGTGACATAGGTTCATAACGTACTACATCAGGCATAGGTTGTGTTATGCCAATATGCAGGAAATTCAAGGCGGATCTTTATGATCCGCTTTTTTGCGCGACGCAGACAAAGGTGCACGGCTGCCTTTGGCTGTACATCACAAACATGACATGGAGGTATCCGACAATTAGCGAGTTAATGATCAACGAAGAGATTCGCGATCGCGAAGTCCGGCTGATCGACGAGAATGGCGGTCAGTTAGGTATCGTCACATCTAAAGAGGCTCTGGACCTGGCCCATGAGAAAGATCTGGATCTGGTCAAGATCGCGCCTCAGGCTAATCCGCCCGTCTGCAAGATCATGAATTACAGCAAGTATCGCTTCGATCAGAACAAACGGGAAAAGGAAGCACGCAAAAAACAGAAGACCATGGAAGTCAAGGAAGTACGTATGACGCCCAACACCGAGGAACATGACCTGAACACGAAAGTGCAGAGTGCGGTCAAATTCCTGAAGCATGGGGATAAGGTCAAGGTTTCTGTGCGTTTCCGCGGCCGGGAATTATCCCGCACGGAGGTCGGAAAAGTCGTCCTGAATCAGTTCGCTGAGCGTATTTCCGAATTTGGTGACATCGACAAGGCACCGAAGATGGAAGGACGCAGCATGGTCATGTTTGTATCACCCAAACGTCAGTAAAATTTGATAACCGTACGAAGGAGGAAGTCACAATGCCGAAGTTTAAAACGAAGAAGTCTGCAGCAAAACGCTTCAGCACAACGGGTACCGGCAAGCTTAAGAGAATGAAAGCTAACAAGAGCCACATTCTGACCAAGAAGACCACCAAGAGAAAGCGCACCCTGCGCCAGGCAACTCTTGCGGATAAGACGAACGAGAAGGTAATGAAGAAGATTCTGCCGTATTTGTAATGTTTCATCATTACTCATATGTGCAAACTTTTAGGAGGATAAGAATATGGCAAGAGTAAAAGGTGCTTTGAACGCACGTAAAAGACATAAGAAAGTTCTGAAGCTGGCGAAGGGTTACTACGGTGCCCGCCATACCCAGTATCGTACCGCTAAGGCAGCGGTCATGCGCGCACAGCGTTCCGCTTACGTCGGACGCCGCCGCAAGAAGAGAGACTTCCGCAGACTGTGGATCGCACGTATCAACGCGGCATGCCGCCTGAACGACATTTCCTACAGCCGCTTCATGTATGGCCTGAAGCAGGCCGGCATCACCCTGAACCGCAAGGTCCTGGCTGACATCGCTGTAAACGATGCAGAAGGTTTTGCAAAGCTCGTTGAAACTGTAAAGAAATAAAATTATCCCCCGAAAACAAGCAGCGAAGCTGCAACAGTTTTCGGGGGATAATTTTATTTCTTCCTTGCTTGTCTGGGACGGGGGATGAATGTGAGGGGTGGTGCCGCTTTGGGGTATTTGACCTATTATGGGAATGGGGTAAAGGCAATTTGCGTATTAGAGATGGATTCCGAGCTGAGACTGGTGGAATAAACTCACTCTCTGAAAAACGGTTGCAGCTTTGCTGCTTGTTTTTCAGAGAGTGAGTTTATTATTCTTGTTTTTGAATCGGGTTGTTGGTATACTGGTGTGTGGAGTTGTTTTGCTCTTAGAAAGTGTAGGAGTATGGCGGATAGTGAGAAGGTTTTGAAGGGGAAGCAGGGTGAGAACCAGATCGTGCATGGTGTGATCTGGAAGCAGCTGTTGTTGTTCTTCTTTCCGATCCTGTTGGGGACTTTTTTTCAGCAGATC
>CADBPG010000096.1 GCA_902796435.1 uncultured Eubacteriales bacterium
CAGGATGATACCGGCGACACCGGCAAGCGTCAGGGTAAGATCGAAGAGGTTGATGGTCAGAAGCACGAGGGCCACATACAGGATGAGAGCCAGTGCAGAAGCCACACCCGGGATCTTATAATAAACGATCATGAAGATGAGGATCAGAATGAAACCGATGACAGCGGCCGTGATACTGGTCTGCAGGGAATCCTGGCCCAGAGTCGCGCCGACACTGTTCATCTGGATGACCTTCAGCTGGACCGGAAGCGCACCACCGTTGATATCATCCGCAAGGCCTTTTGCCTCTTCCTCGGTGTAGCTGCCGCTGATGACAGCCTCACCGTTCTCGATGACACTGCTGACCGTCGGCATGCTGCAGACGACCTCGTCCAGACGGATCGCGATGTACTGGTTCAGATATTTGCTGGTACCATCAGCAAACTTCTTGGTACCGGAATTATTGAGCTTCAGAGAAACGTAGGGACCAGGCTGGCTGTTCTCACTGAACTGGCCGTACTGATAAGAAGCTTTTTCTACATCGGTACCGCTCAGAACGACTTCAGCAAGACCATTGTCCACGGCCTCTTCCAGGACCTGCGGATAGACCTGGACTGCATACCCGGGATAGGTGGCAAAAAAGCTGCGCGCCTCTTCCATGAGCGCATCGGTATCGGCCTCTTCCCGCTCGGACTCGTCCATAGCGGCCAGCGCATCGTCCACATACTGCTGATAGAACGGCGTGATGAATTCAGTATCCGCCAGAAGATCAGACCAGACGACGCCGACAAAGGTCAGCTGCGCGGTTTTGCCGATTTCGGAAACGGCCTCGTTCGCATCCTTAACGCCGGGGATGTCCACACGGATCCGGTCCGTGCCATCGATATAAGCGCTGGCTTCGGTGTAGCCCTTCGCGTCCAGACGACGCTGGATAACGGCCAGGGCTCCGTCCATTTCATCGGACGTGGGGTTGCTGCCCTCCTCTGCCTCATATACGATCGAGACGCCTCCTGCCAGGTCCAGACCCAGGTTGATATTCTTAACACCCAGGCGCACATTGTCACCCCAGCCTACATAAGAAAGCAGGCAGAGTGCCGCTGTGACGATGAGTACAAGCAGAAGGATGAAAACATTTTTCAAACGACTCATAGTTCGTCTTCCTCCATAAACTTAAAAAAGTCAAGCGTATATATTATATCCAATCTACCCCTGTCTTGTCAAGGATAATCGGTTTTTCGGGCAAGGAAAAAGGATGGTCGTTATGACCATCCTTTGAACAACACTTCGTGATTAATCAGTTTCCTTTTCGCTAGATGCATGTTCAATCTAATGGCAGGGAAATCCAGCCTCATGTTACAGCTTCACAACGTTGCACGCCTGCGGGCCTTTGGGTCCTTCTTCAATATCGAACTCCACCTGCTGGCCTTCCTCCAGAGTCTTATAACCTTCGCCCTGGATCGCGGAGAAGTGAACGAACACGTCGTCCTCTTCAGGAACGGAGATGAACCCAAAACCCTTCTTCGCGTCAAACCACTTTACTACTCCAGTTTTCATGAAACTGACCTCCATAAAAATCTTTAATGATCTCCATGGTGCAGATCAATATTGGATAGAGTTTACCATAGATAATGTTTTTCGTCAAGCCAATTTGGTAGGCATTTCACGAATTCGTACATATTGACTAAAAGTCAATCCCCTGCCGAAAGAACACGATAAAACAGGCTTTTCTTTTTCATGTTTTTTTGTTATTATTATTTGGAATATGATTATTTACTCTTGATGGAAAGGATATTCTGATGATTTTATCCTGCAGTCATGTCCGCAAGGCCTTCCTTACACAGCAGGTCTTAAAGGACTGTACATTTCATATAGAAGCACATGAAAAGGTAGCCATGGTCGGTGTCAACGGTGCCGGCAAGACAACCCTTTTGCGGATCCTGATCGGCGAGATCGAGCCGGATGATGGGCAGATCTACCGTCAAAAGGATCTGCAGATCGGCTATCTGGCCCAGGCCTCCGACTATACCTCCACGCAGCGTATCGAAGAGGTCCTGTTGACGGTTTTCGCGGATCTGATCCGTATGGAAGAGGAAATGCGCCGTCTGGAGCAGGAGATCAGCCACGCTTCTACCCCGGAACTTCTGGAAGCCTATGACCGGCTTCAGCAGGAATTTACAAGGCGTGACGGCTACCAGTACCGCAGCCGTGTCCGCGGCGTTTTGAAGGGTCTGGGGTTCCAGGAGGCCGAATACGAACTGCCTGTTTCCCAGCTTTCCGGCGGTCAGAGATCCCGTGTCGCCTTGGCCCGTCTGCTGCTGGAACAGCCGGATCTGCTGCTTCTGGATGAGCCCACCAACCACCTGGACATCGCGGCCATCCAGTGGCTGGAAGGCTTCCTTGCCGCATATAACGGAGCCTGTCTTCTGATCTCTCATGACCGCTATTTCCTGGACAAGCTCTGCACCCGCACCATCGAACTGGAACGGGGCGTCAGCAGCGAATATCACGGAAATTATACTTTCTACGCTCATGAAAAGGAGCTGCGTGCCCGCCAGGCACTGAAGGAATACAACATGCAGCAGGCGGAGATCCGCAGACAGCAGGGCATCATCGCCGACCTGCGCTCCCGGGGCATGGAAAAATTCATCCGCCGGGCCCAGAGCCGGGAAAAGATTCTCGATAAAATGGAAGTGCTGGACAAGCCCACCGAGCTGAACGCCAACATGAAGCTGCGCCTGGTCCCCTCCACCTTGAGTGGCGAGGACGTGCTCAGTGCGGAGGATCTGTCCAAGCAGTTCGATGGCAACCTGTTGTTCGAACACGTCAACTTCCAGATCCGCAGGGGTGAAAAGATCGCCCTCTTAGGCTCCAATGGCACCGGCAAGACCACCCTCTTCAAAATGATCATGGGCCTGGTCCCCGCGACCTCCGGCTATCTGCGCACCGGCGTCAAAGTCTACCCCGGTTATTATGACCAGCAGCAAGAAAACCTGACGCCCGGCAATACGGTCCTGGAGGAGATCTACGATGCGTTTCCGCAGATGACCTTAGGTCAGGTGCGCAATGTCCTGGGCGCCTTTCTCTTCCGTGGAGACGATGTATTCAAACCCATCGAAGCCTTGAGTGGCGGTGAAAAGGCCCGGGTCTCGCTGTGCAAGATCATGCTGGCCGACAACAATTTCCTGTTGCTCGATGAGCCCACCAACCATCTGGACATCCCGTCCCGCGAGGTGCTTGAGGACAACCTGACCAATTATGAAGGCACGATCCTCTTCATCTCCCATGACCGCTACTTCATCAACAAGGTCGCCGATCAGATCTACGAACTGACGCAGGACGGCATCCGCATCTACCCCGGTGGCTACGATTATTATCTGGAGCACGCCTCCGCGCCGGAACAGGCGGAGCAGGCCAAGTCGAACTCCACCACAGCGGAACTGGATTTCTACCAGCAGAAAAAACTGCAGCGGGAGCGCACGCGCCGCAAGACCCGTTTTGCCCGGGTCGAAAAGGAGATCGAGGAGATCGAATGGAAGCTGCACGAAATCGAAGAAAAGATGCTGGATCCGGAATTCTATAATTCCTCCACCGAGTTTGCCCGGCTGGAACAGGACCAGCAGACCTTGAACCAGCAGCTGGAGGCTCTGATGGAAGAATGGTCCGAGCTTGCAGACGCACTGGAAGAAGAAAACTAAAAAAAGCCCCGTGGGGCGCTGATGTTTCGATCAGCGTTTTCCACGGGGTCTTCTGTTTCTGTCTGTATGGACCGGCCGGCGGCTTACGTGCCGCGGCACCGGTCTTCTTTTTTTCTTTTTGTCGAAGGATGGCAGGCCCGGGATCTTCAGCA
>CADBPG010000097.1 GCA_902796435.1 uncultured Eubacteriales bacterium
GACGAAGAACCGCTTCGGCAGCACCGGAGAGATGGGTTTCTTCACCATGGAAGAGGATGGTCTCAAGGCGATCGACAACCCGTCGGAATACTTTATGACCCGCAGGGCGCCTGGCCAGGAAGTGACCGGCAGCGCCTTGACCGTCGTAAAGGAGGGCACACGCCCCGTCATCGCCGAGGTGGAAGCCTTGGTCTCCCAGAGCTTTACCCCGTACCCCTCCCGCATATCCGAATGTATGAAGCGGGACCAGCTCTCCACGCTGATCTCCATCCTGGAGCAGCGGGCGGGCCATCCTTTGTACGATAAGAATGTGGTCATCAAGACCACCGGCGGCTTGAAGCTGAACCAGCAGTCCGCCAACCTGGCAGTGATCATGGCCATCGTGTCTTCCGCTCTGCGCAAGAGCATCCCTGTCGATTCTGTCTTCATCGGAGACGTGGGTCTGACAGGTGAATTGAAGAAGGTGCCCCAGCTGGAGAGCCGGATCCGAGAACTGATGCGCATGGGCTTTGGACGCGTCTACATCCCCGCAGGTGCCTTGCGCCGTGACGTGCTGGAAAAATACCCGGACATCGAGATCAAGGCGCTTCGGACCCTGCCGCAGGTGCTCAAGGACGTCTTCGGTGATATCAAACCGGTATTTTAGGAGGAAACAGAATGCTTGATTATGAGAAGGAAAAAGAGAAAAAAGCCTTCAAAGAAATGACCAGGGCCCAGAAGTGGGAGCATATCAAAGAATACTACAGAATGCCGATCCTGCTGGGGATCCTCGGCCTTTTGTTTGTAGGTTGGTGTCTGAACCATTATGTGATCAATCCGCCGAAAAAGCCTTCTGTCAATATCACCTTCCATGCCATCGAAGTTTCCGGGGACAGGGCGGTATCTCTGGAAGAGACCCTCATGGAACCCTTCCCGGAATACTACGACAGTGACCACAAGATCGAGGTCATCACCAACATCGTGGGCCTGGATTCCATGGGCAATGCGGAAGAAGAATATGCTTCCGCCATGAAGATGATGGCCATGATGGAGACCCGCAGTATCGATCTGGTCGTCGGCGATATGACGGCCATGACCGCGGACGCGTACAATTCCTACCTGATGCCGCTGACAGATGTCTTCACTGAGGAGGAACTGGAAAAGATCCGCTCTCTGGGCTATGTCCAGGAAGATGCAGACTCCTGCATCATCGAGGTCGCTCCGGGCGATTATGATGACAACGGCTATGAGATCCGGCTGGATCCGCAGCCCTTCTTCGTGGATATCTCGGACAATCAGGAACTGAGAGAGTGCGTGTACGGAGTGCCCGTTTATATCGGCTTTGCCTCCAATGCACAACATCTGGAAGAAGCAAAGGCTTTATTTTGGTACTTTTTGACCGGGTCAAAATAAGCCTCTCATATTGACAATCCTTTTCCTGAACAGGTAGAATAAAAGCAGCAGTAAATACCAAAAAAGGAGACTGGTAATGGCGATCGAATACAAAAACGCCGGTGTAGATGTAGAAGCCGGATATGAAGCTGTCAAACGCATGAAAGAGCATGTGCAGCGCACCATGAATGAGCGGGTGGTCACTGACCTGGGCGGCTTCGGCGGTCTGTTCTCTCTGGCGGGGCTGAACATGGAAGAGCCGATCCTGGTATCCGGTACGGATGGCGTCGGCACCAAGGTCAAGCTGGCCTTTCTCATGGACAAACATGACACCGTCGGCATCGATGCCGTTGCCATGTGTGTCAATGATGTCATCTGCTGTGGCGCGTCCCCGCTGTTTTTCCTCGACTATATCGCCTGCGGTAAGAACGAGCCCGCAAAGATCGCGGAGATCGTCAAGGGCGTTGCGGAAGGCTGCGTCCAGAGCCACAGCGCGCTGATCGGTGGAGAAACGGCAGAGCATCCCGGCCTGATGCCGGTGGATGAATATGATATCGCCGGATTCTCCGTCGGTATCGTGGATAAGAAAAAGGTCATCGACGGCAGCAAGGTCTGCGCCGGTGACGTGTTGATCGGACTTGCATCCTCCGGTCTGCACAGCAATGGATTCTCCCTGGTCCGCAAGGTCTTCGGCCTGGACGAAGCGGACGCAAAAGAGCGTCTTGCCGTCTATTATCCGGAGCTTGGCGCGACGCTGGGCGAGACGCTGATCACGCCTACGAAGATCTACGTGCAGGCGGTGGAAGCCCTGGGCAAAGCGGTCGAGATCAAGGCCATCAGCCACATTACCGGTGGTGGTTTCTATGAGAACATCCCGCGTATGCTGCCGAAGCACACCAAGGCCGTGGTGCAGAAGGGCAGCTGGGACATCCCGCCGATCTTCAGCCTGCTGCAGAAAACGGGTGAGATCTCTGAACATGGTATGTTCAACACCTTCAACATGGGCATCGGCATGCTGATCGCTGTCGCACCTGAAGATGCGGACAAGGCTATGGAAGCCCTGAAAGCAGCCGGACAGAAGGCCTATGTGATCGGAACCGTGGAAGCAAGCGCGGACGAGGCACCGGAGGCCGTCCTGTCATGAGGACCGCGGTCCTGGTATCCGGCGGCGGCACCAACCTGCAGGCTTTGTTTGACGCAAAGGACCGGGGTGAGATGCCGGAAGTCGAGTTCGTCTGTGTCGTAAGCAATCGAAAAAAGGCCTACGCTCTGGAACGGGCGAAGGCACATGGCGTAGAAGCCCTGTATCTGCCCACCGTGCGGTTCGCGGATACGGACAGCTACAATACAGCGCTTAGGGATCTGCTCCTGGAACGGCAGGTGGAAGCGGTGGTACTGGCAGGTTTCCTGGTGGTTCTGTCCCGCCCCATGACAGAAGCTTTCCCCATGCGCATCATCAATGTACATCCTTCTTTGATCCCTTCCTTTTGCGGCGACGGTTTCTATGGACTGCGCGTGCATGAGGCTGCGCTCGAACGCGGCGTGAAGGTCAGCGGTGCGACGGTCCACTTTGTGGACGAGGGGACGGATACCGGCCCCATCATCCTGCAGAAGGCGGTAGCCATCGAGCAGGGGGATACACCGGAAGTGCTGCAGAGAAGGATCATGGAAC
Source organism: uncultured Eubacteriales bacterium (assembly GCA_902796435.1). Lineage (GTDB taxonomy): Bacteria > Bacillota > Clostridia > Lachnospirales > Bianqueaceae > RUG159. The sequence continues at coordinate 3,044 of CADBPG010000097.1, forward strand.
AGGCGGAGTGGAAGCTGCTACCGCAGGCGGTGGAATTGCTTGCGGAAGGCAGGCTTCTTGTGCAGGACCACAGGGTCACCATCAAAGAGAAGGTTTGAGAAAATGAAAATACTAGTCGTTGGAAGTGGCGGCCGCGAGCATGCGATCGTCTGGAAACTGAAACAGAGCCCCAAGGCCACGGAAATCTTCTGTGCACCGGGCAATGCCGGGATCGCGCAGGATGCCACCTGCGTCAAGATCGCGGCTACGGACATCCCCGCGCTGGTCGAATTCGCGCAAGAGCAGCAGATCGACTTAACGGTCATCGGCATGGATGATCCTTTAATGCTGGGCGTAGTCGATGCCTTCGAGGCAGCAGGCCTTCGGGTCTTCGGTCCGCGGAAGAACGCGGCGATCCTGGAGGGCAGCAAGGCCTTCTCCAAGGAGCTGATGCGCAA
>CADBPG010000098.1 GCA_902796435.1 uncultured Eubacteriales bacterium
CATCGTCACGGACAAGCACACCTGGACGGCGCCCTTCGTCAACGCGGAGCAGGCAGAGTACCTGGTCATCGAGGACAGCTTCCCGAACGGCCGTCCGGCGCTGGAGCATGCGGGTGTCATCTTCACTGACAGAGAACATGTCAACATGACAGAGCGTATGAAGGTCTGCACCTGTCTGAATCCTTTGCATACCGCCCTTGCGATCTTCGGCTGCCTGCTGGGCCAGAAGAAGATCTGCGATGAGATGCAGGACGAGGATCTGAAGGCCATGGTCTACAAGCTGGGCTACGAAGAAGGCATGCCTGTGGTCACAGATCCCGGCATCATGGATCCGAAGCAGTTCATCAAGGACGTGCTGGAACTGCGTCTGCCGAACCCCTTCATGCCGGATACGCCGCAGCGCATCGCCACCGATACTTCCCAGAAGCTTTCCATCCGCTTTGGTGAGACCATCAAGTCCTACCTGGCTTCCGATGCATTGGATGTGCAGGATCTTAAGATCATCCCCATGGTCCTGGCCGGATGGCTCCGGTACCTGAGCGGCGTGGGCGATGACGGACAGCCCTTCGAGATCAGTCCGGATCCTATGCTTTCAGAAGTGCAGAACAAGCCCGCGGAGGAGATCCTTAAAGACACTTCGATCTTCGGCGTGGACCTGGAGCAGGCCGGCCTGACAGAGAAGATCCTGGCATCCTATGCCCGTATGAACGAAGGTCCCGGCGCGGTACGTGCCGAGATCCGGAGGAATCTTGCATGAGTTTATATGATGAACAGTATCTGAATATCGTAGAGCGGATCCTGAAGGACGGTTATTATGATAATAACCGGACCGGGATCTCCACCTATAAACTGCCCCACCAGGTCATGCAGTTCGACCTGCAGAAAGAGTTTCCGATCCTGACGACCAAGAAGGTGGCCTTCAAGACCGCCGTCAAGGAGATCCTCTGGATCATGAAGGATCAGTCCAATGATGTACGCCTGCTGCAGGAGCAGAACTGCCACGTCTGGGACGAGTGGATGCAGGAAGACGGGACCATCGGTACGGCCTACGGCTGGGTGGTCCGCGAGTATGACCAGATCGACAATCTGATCCATACCTTGAAGACCAACCCTCAGGACCGCCGCATGATGATCAACCTCTGGCAGATCCCCCATCTTGCGACAGGGGCCCTGCCGCCGTGCTGCTTCCTGTCCATGTGGGATGTGACGGGCGACCGTCTGAACTGCATGCTGATCCAGCGCAGTGGTGACATGGGTCTGGGCGTACCCTTCAATACGACCCAGTACGCTGTGCTCGTGCATATGATCGCCCAGGTCACGGGCTTTAAGCCGGGCCTGTTCACCCATGTGATCAACAATGCCCACGTCTATGAAAACCATGTAGAAGCCATGAAGGAGCAGCTGTCCCGTCGGGCAGAGGCCTATCCGGCACCCCAGTTCTGGCTGAACCCGGAGATCAAGGATTTCTACGATTTTACAGTCAAGGATGTGAAACTGATCGGCTACAAGCATCATGACAAGATCAGTATGGAGGTCGCAGTATAATGTTATCCCTGATCGTGGCCATCGGCCGCAACCGTGAGATCGGCAAGGACGGGCGTATGCCCTGGCCGACCCTGTCCCAGGATTTCAAGCATCTGCAGGAAAAGACCATGGGCAAGACCCTGCTCATGGGGCAGAAGACCTTTGAATCGCTCCCGGGGGTGCTGCCGAAGCGTTTCCACATCATCGTGAGTGATGATCCGAACTTCCATAAGGAGCATAAGCGGGTCCGTGTCGAGCGGGACCTGTACCGGGTCCTGGAGGAGTGCCAGGCCGCGGAGGAGGAGATCGTCGTCTTCGGCGGCGCCAGTATCTACCGCGCTGCCTTGCCCTACGTCGAGCGGATGTACATCACGAAGATCGATGCGGAATACGATGCCGACACCTATTTCCCCGCATGGAACGAGGAGGAGTGGACCGTTACGGCGGATGGGGACCCCATCACGGAAAATGGTCTGACCTATCAGTTTTTTACCTATGAACGGAGCAGCCGGACATGAAAATGGTCATCCCCACGCTGTTCGGCCTGGAAGGGATCGTTGCCGACGAATTGAAATGGCAGAAATTCCAGTACGTCCAGGCAGACAACGGCAAAGTCTACTTTGAGGGAGATTTAAAAGATATGGCGCGGGCCAACCTTTGGGCCCGTAGTGGAGAGCGCGTCCAGATCCTGATGCGGGAATTCGACGCGCTTTCTTTTGAGGAATTGTTTCAGAACGTCAAGGCCATTCCTTGGGAGCAGTACATCGGGCAGAAGGACGCCTTTCCCGTCAAAGGATCGGCGCTGCATTCGGTCCTGCACAGTGTGCCCGACTGCCAGAAGATCATCAAAAAGGCAGTGGTGGAACGGCTGAAGGAACGGTATCATATCGAATGGTTCGAGGAGACCGGAGCCCTGTATCAGATCCAGTTCACGATCCTGAAGGACCATGTGCAGATCCTGCTGGATACCTCCGGTCCGGGCCTGCACAAGCGTGGCTACCGTAAAAACGCCAACGCCGCGCCCATCCGGGAGACTTTGGCTGCCGGTATGGTGGACCTGGCCCGTGTCCATGCGGATTCTCTTTTGGTGGACCCCTTTTGCGGTTCCGGCACCATCGCCATCGAGGCAGGCCTGAAGGCCCTGCAGATCGCACCGGGTCTGTTCCGGAAGTTCACCTGTGAGAACTGGGACATCCTGCCGGACAACACCTTCCGCACCCTGCGGGAGGAGGCCATGGACGTGATCAAGAAGGACGCGCCCTTTACTGCCTATGCCTACGATATTGATCCCGCGGCGTTGGAGCTGACGAAGGAAAACGCGAAAAAGGCCCACATCGGCGGGCGGATCCGCGTAGCAAAGCGGGATGTGAAGGACTTTAAGCCAGACGCGGACCGGCAGATCACCGTCTGCAACCCGCCTTATGGAGAGCGTCTGCTGGAAGTCAAAGAAGCGGAGCAGATCTATAAGACCATGGGCTCCGTCTTCCAGCCGGGCGATGGACAGACTTTCTTTGTGATCACGCCCCATGAGCGTTTCGAGACACTTTTCGGCCGCAGGGCGGACAAGAAGCGCAAACTCTACAACGGCATGATCAAGTGCAACTATTATATGTATTATAAGTGAGGCTTTATGATGATGAAACACAGCCTACGGGTTCTAGCCACATTGCTGATCGTACTGGTCTTTTCCACCGGCTGCGGCGCAGGCGCTGGCGTGGACCTTTCCAAGCTGGAAAAGGCAGAGCACAGCGGGCAGACCGAGGAAGCACAGGTCAGTCTCGTGATGGACTATCCCGAGTACGCAGCAGGGGACACGGAGATCTACTGGATCCTGGAGAATGCAACAGACAAGACTCTGTACTGGGGCATTCCGCAGTTCGAGTACCGGTCTGATGATACTTGGTATACTGTTCCGATCAAAGCGGGGACTGCCTTTACCATGAGCCAGCCCTTTCTTCCGGCGGGCCGGCGCACAAGCGGAAAAGCGGACACCGAGATCCGGGATTTTTCATTCCCGACAGGACACTATCGTCTGGTGGTGCCTTTCTGGTACGATGAATCTAAGACCGCGGAATCCGCGGATCATATCGCTGTGGCGGAATTTGACATCGTCAAGAAGGCCAAACGTGTCGAATATGTCCAGTTCGTAGAGCAGCTCTACGATCAGGAAGCGGGTCTCGATACCGGCCTGGTGTATATCCGTGATACCATCGAAGGCCAGGAAGTGATCGATCGTTTTCTGGACCGGTCCCTCTGCGGGGTTCCTGCGGAGATGCGCCTGATCGATCCAGCCGAGGATATCATCCAGCATTTCTATTACCAGAACGGTTGCTGGACGGTCCAGGAATACAAGGACCGGGCGGTCACGACCCATTGCTACAGCTTCCTGTATGTGGATCCGGACATCGAAGAGGTCTATCTGAGCAATTTCCTGGATATCCAGGAAGCGGAGGACCAAGGGTTCTTGGTGAGCGATCCGGAGGATGTCTTCCAGCTAGGGCCGGCGGCGGAAGCGGTGACCGAGGAGATCCGCAAGACGACCGAATGGAACCGGGAGACGGGCTCTGTCATCATGAAAGCTTTCCTGTACGGGGACGTGGCCTCCATCGGCCTGTATCGGATGGAAGACGGGATCGCGGTCGGTTATGACTATAATGGCTCCGGACAGATCCTGGAATCCTTTGCTATGGATGGTCTTCATCCGATCGGGGTAAGGGCAGTTCTGGAGACGACAGGTCTGGTCACCTTTGCCAGCCCGGACGGGCAGACCGACAGAAGGATCCTGGATGTAACGACTGGCCAATGGGTAGAATAAAGAAAAGTGCTGCGGCTTGAAGCCGACAGCACTTTTTTTATACGGTCAATCCCTTCTGCACCTGTACCGGAACCAGCGTCGACGCGGCAGGATATTTCCCTTCCATTAAAGCGCAGAGTGATTCAAATGCCGCCGAGGCGATCATGTCCGGATTCTGCTGAATGGTCGTAAAAGGAAGATCGCAGTAGCGGGAGACCCGTTCTCCGTCAAAACCGATGACCTTCACTTCTTCCGGAACCGCCACATGCAAAGAGCGGAGCGCCACGATGGCACCGTAGGCACGCCAGTCGCTGCAGGCAAAGACGGAATCAAAGGGCTGGCCCTTGGCCTTAAGATATGCGGTGATATCGTGTGCGGAATTGAAGGCGGACTTAAACGGTTCTCCATCATGCAGATAGACGGACGCGGCAGAAAGACCTTCCTCTGTCCATTCAGAAAGAAAACCCTGGATCCTCCTGGAGTCGGCGCTGCTGGTGTGCCGGTTGTTCAGAATGATCGGCAGACGGCAGCCTTTTTCCAGAAGACAACGGGCAGCGAGTCTTCCGCCGACGTACTCATCAGAGAATACGGTGTATACCTGACCCTGCCAGGATACCGCATTGCCGCTCAGTACCTGGACGGCAGGAACAGAGGCTTCTTCCGAGACCGGCGTCAGAGGTGTACCGATGAGAAAAAGCCCTGAGACATGCAAAGCTTCCACCTTACGCAGCAGGAGGCGCTGATCCTGGTTTTCTGTGAAGATTTGCAGTAGAAAGCCTTTGCGCTTCAGGTAGCGTCCTAAAGCGGTGAGAATGGAATGATAGATCTCATTGCTCAGGTCCGTAACGATGGCGGCGACGGTCTGGGGCGAGGGATCCGGATCCGCCCCGATCCGATAGCCTTCCCTAAGCAGCGCCTGTGTTACTTTCTCCTCAGTCTCTTCTGAAAAACTGCCGATGCCGGAGGCGATGCGGGAAACGGTCGCGGGTGAAACACCCAGTTCTTTAGCCAGCGCCCGCATGGATCTTCTTTTTGGATGAGACATGATGCTTCCTCTTTTCATGATAGATGACGCTTCCAGTATACCTGGTTTATACCGAAAATGCAACATGTTGCGCAATATTTACGAAACATTATTTTCGCTTCATTGACAGTCGATGACCGCCTGTGTTATGCTGAATACAGAACAAAACGGAGGCAATACTATGAGTTTTCCTAAAGGTTTTTTATGGGGCGGTTCCATCAGTGCGGCACAGGCGGAAGGCGCCTGGAACGAGGGCGGCAAGAGCCCGGTCCAGATCGATTATGGTGATGCCGGTTCCACGAAGGACATGCGCTGGATCCATTACCGCAAGGCGGACGGGACGCGAGGCAGACTGCGTCAGTTCGAGCATCTGCCGGAAGGCGCCAGCTATGAACTGTTCGATGATGTACACTATATCAATCATGAAGCGGTCGATTTTTACCACACGTATAAGGAGGACATCGCGCTTTTCGCTGAGATGGGCATGACCTCTTTCAACACGACCATTTCCTGGGCGCGCATCTATCCGCATGGGATCGCGGGCGGCGTGAACAAGGAAGGCGTGGAGTTCTACCGCAGCGTCTTTCAGGAACTTCGAAAGTACAATATAGAGCCTGTGATCACTCTTTACAAATATGACGAGCCCATCTATTTTGAGGAAACGTACGGTGGCTGGACCGACCGCAGGATGATCGACGAATTCGTTGCTTTCGCGACGACCTGTTTCACTGAATATAAGGGGCTGGTCAACAAGTGGCTGACCTTCAATGAGATCAATGTACTGTACATGTGGGTGAACATGCCGGGCATGGAAGCAGAAGCACAAGGTCGTCTGGAAGAAGTCCACAATCAGATGGTCGCCGCGGCCAGAAGTGTCAAAGCGGCGCATGCGATCGATCCGGAGATCAAGGTCGGATGTATGATCGCTGGCTGCTGCATCTACCCGCTGACGCCGGATCCGAAGGATGTGATGGCGGCTTATGCGGCTTTCCAGGACCAGTTCGGTTATTGTGCGGATACCATGATGCGCGGTGCATATCCGAGGTATGCAGTCCGCCTTTGGAAGAAACTTGGCGTGCATTTGGATATTACGGAAGAGGATAAGAAGGACCTGATGGAGGGAAAGTCGGATTTCCTTGCGTTCTCTTATTATTCTTCCAACTGTGTAACGACCCATACAGATCAGGGACCGGATGAATCCACGGGCAATTTAAGCCGCGGTGTCAAAAACCCGTATATCGGCGCTTCCGCGTGGGGCTGGCAGATCGATCCGATCGGGTTCAAGTATTTCATGCATGTCCTCAACGATCGGTACAACAAGCCTTTGTTCAATGTAGAGAACGGCCTCGGCGCTTTTGATCAGGTCACAGAAGATGGAAAGATCCATGACGAGTATCGGATCGATTATCATCGGCAGCACATCAAGGCCATGAAGGAAGCGGTCGAAGAAGGCGTGGATCTGCGCGGTTATACGGTATGGGGTTTCCTGGATCTGGTCAGTTTCACGACCGGACAGATCGAGAAGCGCTACGGCATGATCTATGTGGATATGGATGACAAAGGTCAGGGCACCCAAAAGCGGATGAAGAAAGACAGTTTCTACTACATACAGAAGGTCTACCGCTCCAACGGCGAGGACCTGGACTAAGAGAGGGATCGGAAAAATGCTCATTTGCCTGGATTTCGGCGGATCCTCCATCAAGTACGGCTTGTTGGATGATGCCAGACTATATAGCGAACCGCAGAAGGCCATTATGGAAAAAGACCAGGTGCCGAATACCTTTGAGGATCAGGAGACCTTCCTTTCGGCCGTTTACGATCTGATCCAAAAACTGAGGGACAGGTATCCGGTCAGCGGCATCGCCATCAGCTACTGCGGAGAACTGGATCATGAGAAGGGGATTATCCACAGCCCGGGATCCTATCGTTTCAATGGAGGGTTCCACATGCGGGAAGCTTTGGAAGCTGAGACAGGGCTTCCAGTGGCCGTGGAGAATGACGGCAATGCCGCCATGCTGGCGGAATGGAACTTCGGCAGCCTCAAAGGATATGAGAATGCCGCTATGCTGGTGCTGGGCACGGGCATCGCCGGTTCCTTCGTTCTGGATGGGGCGCTCCATACCGGAAAGATGGGCTTTTCCGGCATACTGTCCATGTGTCCGAACGATCTGACACGCCCTATCGGGTTTGAAAACGCCGCCATCGCGACGATCGCCAGCCACTTTCTGATGCGGGAGTATCTGACGAGGATCGGAAAGATGGAGGCAGAAGATATGCAGATGGGCCGGTATCTGCTGGACGGAAAGCCTTTTACCGGAAAGGATTTCTTCGAACGTCTGCACGCGTCAGATCCGGTTGCCAGAGCAGTACTGGAGACATACGCTGGCAATATTTCCCGGTTCCTTCTGACCTTGCAGTGCGTACTGGAAGTGGAGGCTGTTGCCTTCGGCGGCGGCATCACGGCGCAGGACAGTCTGATCGATGCCATTCAGGCAGCGGTGGATGCACTTTACAGGGATCCGCTGATGGAGACGATCCGACTGCCCAAGCCACGAGTCCTGAGAGCCGGATTCGGCAGCGATGCCAATCTGGTTGGCGCGGCCTTGTGGTTCCACGAATTGTTTCAGAAATAAGAGCAACGATCAATAAAAGAAAGGCGGAGCAGAGATGGGTTTTCCAAAAGGGTTTTTATGGGGCACTTCGATCAGCGCGGAACAGGCGGAAGGCGGGTGGAATGAAGGCGGCAAGAGCCCGGTCATGCTGGATTTTGCTGCGGCGGCAGCTTCCCACACCGAACCGCGGCGTATGTATTATCTGAATGCCAAGGGCGAGCGCGCATCCAGCCTGACGATTCCGATCAGCTTTAATGGTATTCCTGCGGGATCGACATACCGGTTGTTCGACGATATCCACTACACCAATCACAACGCAACGGATTTTTATCATCATTACAAAGAAGATATCGCTCTGTTCGCGGAGATGGGTTTCACCACCTTCAATACGTCCATCGCCTGGTCCCGCATCTTCCCGTACGGAGTGCAGGGCGGTGTCAACCAGGAAGGTGTGGAGTTCTACCGCAGCGTTTTTGAGGAATGCCGCAAGTACGGGATCGATCCGGTGATCACGCTTTATAAGTATGACGAACCGATCTGGTTCGAGCAGACCTATGGCGGCTGGACCAACCGTGCCATGATCGATGAGTTCGTGGAGTTTGCCCGTGTCTGCTTCACTGAGTATCAGGACCTGGTCAATAAGTGGCTGACGTTCAATGAGATCAACGTGCTGATGGTCATGGCGGAGAACAGTCCTAAAGAACAGCGTCAGAAGAATATCATCTCCCTGCACAACCAGATCATCGCGGCAGCCCGTGCTACGAAGGTCGCGCACGAGATCGATCCGAAGATCCAGGTCGGAGCGATGATCTGCGGTCTGTGCTCCTATCCTTACACACCGGATCCGAAGGATGTCTTCGGCAACTATGTGATCTTCCAGAACGGTTTCTGCTACGCGGCAGACGCCATGATCCGCGGCGCTTATCCCGGTTTCTCTGCACGCATCTGGAAGCAGAACGAGATGGAGCTTGAGATCACCGAAGAGGATCGGAAGGATATGATGGAAGGCAAGGCAGATTTCCTGGCTTTCTCCTACTATATGTCCAGTACCTTCACCACGCATAAGGATGACAAGGACGAGGTCACCGGCAATGTCTTCTCCGGCAACAAGAACCCGTACCTGGAGTATTCCGACTGGGGCTGGGCGAAGGATCCGATCGGCTTCAAGTATTTCATGCATCTGATCTACGACCGGTACCAGGTACCGCTGTTTGACGTGGAAAACGGTCTTGGTGCGGAGGATGTGCTGGAAGCGGACGGGACCGTCCATGATCAGTATCGTATCGATTATCTGCGCGCCCATATCGCGGCCATGAAAGAGGCAGTGGAAGAGGGGGTCGACCTGTTCGGCTATACGACCTGGGGCGGACTGGATCTGGTGGCAGCCTCTACCGGCGAAGTGTCCAAACGGTATGGCTTCATCTATGTTGATGTTGACGACAAGGGGCAGGGAACTTATAATCGGTATCGGAAAGACTCCTTCTATTGGTACAAGAAGGTCTGCGAGTCCAACGGTGAGATTCTGTAAATCATAAAAGGAGACCAAAAATGAAAAAACTAGCGATCGGCAATGATCATGTAGCGGTGGAAATGAAAAAGGAGATCCAGGCCTATCTGGAAGAAAAGGGCTATGAAGTCATCAATGTCGGGACCGATGAGCCCGGACGTTTTGATTATCCGATCTCCGGATACAAGGTCGGCAAGATGGTGGCCAACGGCGAAGTTGACGGCGGGGTCCTGATCTGCGGCACCGGTGTCGGCATCTCCCTGGCGGCCAACAAGGTCAAGGGCGTGCGCTGCTGCGTTTGTTCCGAACCGTATTCCGCCAAACTCAGCAAACAGCATAACAATACCAACATCATTGCATTTGGCGCCCGTGTCATCGGCGTGGAGCTGGCCAAGATGATCGTGGATGAATGGCTCAATGCGGAATTTGAGGGCGGCCGGCATCAGCGCCGCGTGGACATGATCATGGAGATCCAGGATACACAGGAATTAGAGGCAGCGAAATGAGTGAAAAACTGTTATGCCCCAGTCTGATGTGCGCGGACTTCGGTCGCCTGGCGGAAGAAGTCCGGACCCTGGATGAAGCCGGTACAGACATTTTCCATTGCGACATCATGGATGGTACCTTCGTACCGAACTTCACCATGGGCGTGCAGGATGTGAAGGCGGTACGTGCTGCCACGCAGAAACCTGTGGACTGTCATCTGATGATCGAGAACCCTTCCACGAAGGTGGACTGGTTCATCGATGCCGGCGCCGATATCGTCTACATCCATCCGGAGAGCGAGCGGTTCGTGGTGAAAACGCTGGCACACATCCGGGAACGCGGTGCGAAAGCCGGGATCGCGATCAATCCGGATACACCGATCAGCGCGGTGGAGGAGATGCTCAACCTTTGCGATTATGTGATGGTCATGACCGTCAACCCCGGATTCGCCGGGCAGAAGTTCATTTCTTTCACCAGAGACAAGGTGGTACGCCTGGCTGCTATGAAGGAACAATACGGTTTTCGGCTGATGATCGACGGTGCCTGCTCTCCGCAGGTGATCGCGGATCTTTCCAGCGTCGGAGCGGATGGCTTCGTGCTGGGCACCAGCGCTTTGTTCGGCAAAGAAAAACCTTATCAGGAGCTTTTGGCAGACCTTAGATGACCCAGGCAGTATGAAACCGATGCGCAATATCGGCATCTTCGCCCATGTGGATGCCGGGAAGACAACACTGACAGAACAGATGCTGAAGGTGACCGGAGCGATCCGGACCGCCGGCAGTGTCGATCAAGGAACAGCCCATACGGACGATCTCCCTGTAGAACAGCGGCGGGGGATCTCTGTACGGGCTTCTGTTGTTGCCATGGAATGGAAGGGTGTGACCCTGCACCTGATCGATACCCCCGGACACGTGGACTTCGTGTCGGAGATCGAGCGGGCTTCCTGGGCCTTGGACGGTGCAGTGCTGGTTTTAAGCGCCGTGGAGGGCGTCCAGCCCCAGACCGAGCTTTTGTTCCATACCTTTCAGCGGCAGAAGATCCCCATGGTTTTGTTCATCAACAAGACGGACCGCATCGGTGCGGACGTAGCCCGTGTGCTGCAGGAGATCCAGGATCTTCTAAGTGCCAACGCTGTTTGCCCGGAGGATGAGGAGCGCCTGCTGGATGTGGTCTCGTCCCTCGATGACGCGGTCATGGAGACCTGGCTGGAAGAGGGTACGGTGCCTGCGACAGTGCTTTTGGAGCGGTTCTGTAAGCTTTCCTCTGCGGGCAAGGTTTACCCGGTACTCTCTGGTTCCGCACTCAAAGGGATCGGCACAGAGGCTTTGCTGGATGCGGTCATCCGGTATCTGCCGGAGCCGGTGCAGACGCAGGACCAGCTGTGCGGCATCGTCTTTGCCATCGAGCAGGATCCAACTCTGGGCCGCGGCGCCTGGGTCCGCCTGTTTGCGGGCCAGCTGGAGAACCGGCAGGCGCTGGCAGAAGGCCAGAAGATCAGCCAGATCCGGGATGCCTCTGGAAAAGATCAGGGTCGGCTGGAAGCCGGAGCCATCGGAGTGGTGTACGGTGTCAGCAGTCTGCAGATCGGCACGGTCATCGGTGCCTCTGAGCTTCTGCCACGTCGGGTGGATCTGGGTTCCATGGGCGAGCCGCTGATCAGTGTGCAGGTGGTGCCGGAGGATCCGGAGCAAAAGGAAAGTTTACGCAAAGCCTGCCAGATGCTCAGTATGGAGGATCCGCTGCTCAGGATGTCCTGGGTGCGCCAGACCGGGGAGATCCATCTGCAGGTCATGGGCCGGATCCATCAGGAGGTCCTGGCGGAGATCCTGGAGACCCGGTTCGGCATCAAAGCCCGCTTTGAGCAGCCGACAGTCGTGTACAAAGAAACGATCGCTTCTGCCGCCATCGGCACCGCGGTCTATACCATGCCGAAGCCTTGTTGGGCGATCCTGCACTTCCAGATCGAGCCGGGAGAAAGGGGCAGTGGAATCGTGTACCGGTCCGAGGTCGGTTTCCGGGAGATTCCCGAACGCTACCAGCATCAGGTGGAGCAGGCCTTGCCCATCGCACTGCAACAGGGCCGCATGGGCTGGGAGGTCACAGACCTAAAGATCACCCTTGTGGATGGTGGTTATCATCACATCCATACCCACCCGCTGGACTTTATCGTGGCCACACCCTGGGCGATCCAGGATGGGTTGGAGAAGGGTGGAAGCCAGCTGCTGGAACCGGTGCTGGAGATCCGCTTCTACCTGCCGGAGGAATTTGTCGGCCGGGTCATGAGCGATGTTTCTGCCATGCGAGGCACTGTGCTCGAGACCAAGGTCGAGGGGAAGCGTACGGTCCTGACCGCACAGGTGCCGGCAGCCACCTGCATGGAGTACAGTGAACAGCTGAAATCCTTGAGTGGCGGCCGTGCGGACATGACGGCGCATCTGTGGGGCTATCAGAACGCTCCAGAGGATGTGCAGGCCCGCCGCACCCGGTTGAGCGTAGATCCGCTGGATACCAGCAAGTACATCCTGGCGGCCAGAAGCGCCCTGGAGGGCGGTATATTCAATCTTGCGACATAAAAAGAGTCCTGGAGCAGCTCCAGGACTTGTTTTATTTACTGACGATCTGTCCGTTGACCTTCTGGATGGTCCTGGGCACAGCATCCTTACTGTTTTTCCAGGGTTCCTTCTGATACCGGTAATCGAACTTGAGGGTGAACCAGTTGATGTCCTCAGCGATGCGGTCATCGTTTGCTTCCTGCAGTTTGATGATCTGCTCCTTGAAGGAAGCGGCTTCTTTCGCGGAGAGATGCTGGTCGGCTGCCTGGATCAGCTGCAGGAAATGGACCAGGCAGAAGGCCTTGCTGCCCAGGACTTTGCTGCGGAAGCTTTCGTCCTTCTTCCAAAGAATGAAGAAGGCGCCGAAATAGCGTTCCAGCGTGGCCTGGGTCCGGTCGCAGACATAGCACTTGTGGGGCTGGGTCTCGATATAGGTCCGGATCGGATCCGCCTCGGTCTGCTTCTTGCTGAACAGACCACCTTTTTTTACGGAGCCGCCGTTTTTGGCCAGATCCATGACATATTTGCGCTGGTGGTCGAACTGGGACTGCATGATGAGGGCGACACCGAGGGAGTTCTCGCGACGGTACAGCTGCTCCATGTGCGTCCTGCAGAAGCCCTTGGCGTTGGTTTCGCCGCGCACGTCCTCCTCCATGTAGGAAGGGGAGAGGACAAAGTCCAGCATTTCCTGCTCCAGTTTCTGCTGCATGGCGCAGAAAGCGCATTCACAATCCTCATTGAAACCATCGTTGACTGGGATGGTATAGATCTCGTCTTTTGCCATAACGGGCCTCCTTGCAGATGTCATCAAAAGCATTGTATCATAACACGAAAACCTTTGCAATCCGCGGATTTTAGTGTTGATTTTTCCATAGGGCACGGGTATAATAAATAAGGTTAATGCTATCTATTTTTAAAGAAAAAGGAGATATATGCCATGAGTTTATTCCTGGACCGCGTCAAAGAGCGCGCAAAGCAGAACAAAAAGACCATCGTTCTTCCCGAATCTATGGACCGCCGCACCTTCCAGGCAGCGGAAGCCGCCCTTAAGGAAGGCATTGCCGATCTGATCATCATCGGCAGCCCGGACGAAGTCGCCAAGAACAGCGAAGGCCTGGACATCACCGGCGCTGTCATCGTAGATCCGAAGACCAATCCCAAGACCGAAGAGTACATCAATACGCTGGTCGAGCTGCGTAAAGCCAAGGGTATGACCCGGGAACAGGCAGAAGAGCTCCTCTATAACGAGTATATGTACTATGCCTGCATGATGGTCAAGTGCGGCGACGCGGACGGCGTTGTTTCCGGCGCCTGCCATTCTACCGCCAACACCTTGAAGCCCTCTCTGCAGATCATCAAGACCGCACCGGGCACCAAGCTGGTCTCCGCTTTCTTCGTGATCTGTGTTCCGAATTGCGAATATGGTGCAGACGGCGTCTTCATCTTCGCCGACAGCGGTCTGGTCCAGAACCCGAATCCGGAAGAACTGGCCGCCATCAGCGCTTCTTCCGCCAAGTCCTTCGAACTGCTGGTCGAGAAGGAAGCCATCGTTGCCTTCCTGTCCCATTCCACCAAGGGCAGCGCGAAGCATGCGGATGTCGATAAGGTCCTCGAGGCTGTCGCCATCGCGAAAGAGCAGTTCCCGAACATCAAGCTGGACGGCGAGCTGCAGTTGGATGCCGCGATCGTACCCAGCGTCGGCGCTTCCAAGGCACCGGGCAGCGAAGTCGCTGGCCATGCCAACGTTCTGATCTTCCCGGATCTGGATGCCGGCAACATCGGTTACAAGCTGGCACAGCGTCTTGCCAAGGCTGAAGCATACGGACCTATCACCCAGGGTATCGCAGCTCCGATCAACGATCTGTCCCGTGGCTGCTCTTGGGAGGATATCGTGGGCGTCATCGCCATCACCGCGGTACAGGCAAGCGATAAATAAACTTTAAGGAGATCTGATCATGAAAATCTTAGTTATCAACTGCGGTAGTTCTTCTCTGAAGTACCAGTTCATCGATATCGAGACCGAGACCGTCCTGGCCAAAGGCCTGGTCGAGCGTATCGGCATCGACGGCCGTTTAAAGCATACGCCGGCCGGCAAGGATGCTGTTGTGAAGGAAGAGAGCATTCCGGATCACAACAAGGCAGTCTCCATGGTCATCGAAGCCCTGACCGACCCGGAGCACGGTGTGATCAGCGATATGAAAGAGATCGACGCTGTCGGTCATCGTATCGTTCATGGTGGTGAGAAGTTCGCCAGCTCCGTCGTCATCAACGACGAAGTCATCGCGGCCATCGAAGAGTGCTGCGATCTTGCCCCGCTGCACAACCCGGCCAACCTGATCGGTATCCATGCCTGCCAGGAACTCATGCCCGGCACCCCCATGGTCGCTGTTTTCGATACTTCCTTCCATCAGACCATGCCCGAAAAGGCCTACACCTACGGCATTCCCTACGAGTACTATGAAAAGTACAAGGTCCGCCGCTATGGCTTCCACGGCACCAGCCATCGTTATGTTTCCGGCCGCGTAGCCGCCATCCTGGGCAAGCCGATCGAAGATCTGAAGATCGTTGTCTGCCATCTGGGCAACGGCGCTTCCGTCTGCGCTGTCAAGAACGGCGAGTCCGTCGACACCTCCATGGGTCTGACTCCGCTGGAAGGCCTGATCATGGGCACCCGTTCCGGTGACCTGGATCCGGCGATCCTGCAGTTCATCATGAACAAAGAGAACCTGGACATCGACGGTATGCTGAACGTGCTGAACAAGAAGTCCGGTATCCTGGGCGTCTCCAATGGCATTTCTTCTGACTTCCGTGAGATCGAGAACGCGTATGCTGCCGGCGATCCGGCCGCAAAGCGCGCCAACGATGCTTTCGTATATCGTGTCGTTAAGTACATCGGTGCTTATGCTGCCGCTATGAACGGTATCGACGCCGTCGCTTTCACCGCCGGTCTGGGCGAAAACAACGCCAAGATCCGCAAAGAGATCTGCGATTATCTCGGATATCTCGGCCTGAAAGTGGATGACGAAAAGAACAACGTCCGCGGCAAAGAGGTCGTCTTCTCCACTGAGGATTCCAAGGTCGCAGCACTGCTGGTCCCGACGGATGAAGAAATGATGATCGCAAGAGACACAGCCTCCCTTGTAAAGTAATTGGGATGGTCGTGCGCTGTGTCTCTCG
>CADBPG010000099.1 GCA_902796435.1 uncultured Eubacteriales bacterium
GCTGATCAAGGTCAATCTGATCCTTGGGAAAAAGGCGGAACGCCACGCGACCACCCATCCGGTCTTCGTGCAGGCGCTGGGCGAGATACTTCAGGACTACGGCATGCACGTGGTCCTGGGCGACAGCCCCGGAGGTCCCTTCAACCTGGCATCGCTCAAGTATATCTACCGTGTCACCGGTATGGAAGCCATCGCCCGGGAGTCCGGTTTTGCGTTGAATGAAAACACCGGCACCATCGAGGTGGACAACCCGAAAGGCCGCCTCATGAAGAAGCTTACCATGACGGCCATGCTCAAGGATGTGGACTATGTGGTCTCGGCCTGCAAGCTGAAGACCCACAGTATGATGACCTTTACCGGCGCTGCGAAAAACATGTTCGGTACCATTCCGGGCACGGTGAAGGCGGACTATCATGTGCGTATGCCCGCGGAGGAGGACTTTGCCAACGCCCTGCTGGATATCTGCATGGCGGCGCATCCGGTCTTGTCCTTCATGGACGCGGTCATCGGCATGGAGGGCAATGGCCCGACGGCGGGCACACCCCGCGCCATCGGTGCCGTTCTGGCTTCACCAAGCCCCTATGCGCTGGACCAGACCGCCTGCAGCCTCATCGGCTTGAAGAACGAGCAGGTGCCCATGCTGCGCCTGGCGGCTGCCCGGGGCCTTTTAGACCCGAATCAGATCACCCTTGCCGGCGCGGATCCGGAACATTTCTACGTGCCGGATTACAAGATGCCGGACCATCTGGAAAGTGACCTGCTGCGGGTGAAACTGCCCAAGTGGCTGGCGGACCCCATCTCAAAGATGACCCGGGCGAAGGTGCAGTTCGATCCGAAACAATGCGTGGGCTGCGGTGTCTGCGCGGCAAACTGCCCGCCCAAGGCGTTGACACTGGTGCGGGATCCGCAATCAGGCAAGAACCGGCCATCTGTAGATCATAAAAAGTGCATCCGCTGCTTCTGCTGTCAGGAACTCTGCCCGCGGGAAGCGGTCCGTGTGCGGGAATCTGCCATTTTCCGGCTCATCAATAAACTGTAAGGGAAGAATTCCATGGAAGGTAAACTTTCGATCTGTGCTACACCGATCGGCAATCTGGAGGATATCACACTGCGGGTGCTGAGGACGCTGAAAGAGGCGGACCTGATCGCCGCGGAGGATACCCGGCAGACCATCAAGCTTTTGAACGCTTATGACATCGAAACGCCGATGATCAGCTATCATAAGTTCAACGAGACCACGCGGGCACCGCAGCTGATCCAGATGATGCAGGAAGGCCGGCATATTGCCCTGGTCAGTGATGCGGGCACGCCTGGCATTTCCGATCCGGGCGAGACCTTGATCCGCCTTTGCTATGAGGCGGGGATCCCGGTCACCTCATTGCCGGGGGCTTCTGCCTTCGTGACGGCCATGACCCTGTCCGGGCTGCCCATGCGGCACTTCATTTTTGAAGGCTTTCTGCCAACGGACAAGAAGGAGCAGCAGGCTCTTCTGGCATCCCTTGCGGAGGAGACCCGGCCTGTGCTTTTGTACGAGGCACCCCATCACCTGGTGCGGACGCTGGAGACCCTGCGCGGCGCGGTGGGCGACCGGAGAGTCGTGACCCTCAGGGAGCTGACCAAGAAGCATGAGGAGCGCAGGTGCGGTACCGTGGAGGAACTGATCCAGGCTTACACGGAGGAGCCGCCCCGCGGCGAATTCGTCCTCATCATCGAGGGGGCGGATCCGGAAGCTTTGCGTAAAGAGGCGGAGCAGCGGTGGGAGGAAATGTCCATCGAGGAGCACATGGCCCTCTATGCGGACCTGCCGGAAAAGGAAGCCATGAAGCGGGTCGCGAAGGACCGCGGGATCCGCAAACAAGACGTGTACGCGGCCCTGAAATCGTGAAATTACAAGTTGTCGAATCATAGGATTCGTGCTATCATAAAAATACTATAACAGAAAAGAGGCTCCTGTATGGACAACTGCATCTTCTGTCGGATCATCCGGGGCGAGATCCCCTCTAAAACCGTCTTCGAGAATGAACATTTCAAAGCGATGCTGGATATCGGACCGGCATCCCGGGGCCATGTCCTGATCATGCCGAAAGAGCATTACAGCAACCTTTTCGAGATGCCGGAAGCCCTGGCCGCGGAAGTACTGCCGCTGGCCCAGAAGATCGCGGCCGGTGTACAGAAGGCTTTCCAGCCTGCGGGCATCAAACTGGTACAGAACAACGGCGCCATGGCCGGCCAGTCGGTCATGCATTTCCATCTGCACATCATTCCCTGCTATGATGGGACTGAGGTAGGGCAGTGGAACCCGGGCAGCCCCTCTGGTGAGGAGCTGGACGAAGTACTTGCGGCCATCAAGGAGGCTCTTGCATGACCCGTAATACAGAAAAAACGATCGTCCTGACCGGCGGTGGCACTGCTGGTCATGTATCCCCGAATATCGCACTGCTGCCGCGGCTCAAGGAGCTGGGGTACAACATCCACTATATCGGCAGCTACGATGGCATCGAGCGCGGCCTGATCGAGGCGGAGGGAATTCCCTACCATCCCATTTCCTCCGGCAAGCTGCGCCGCTACAGAAGCTTGAAGAACCTGAGCGATCCTTTCCGGGTGCTGCGCGGTTTCTTCCAGTCTATCGGGCTTCTGGGCAAGCTGAAGCCCAACGTCATCTTCTCCAAGGGCGGCTTCGTCAGTGTCCCGGTGGCGCTGGCATCCCGGCTGCGGAAGATCCCCTGCGTGATCCACGAATGTGACATGACGCCGGGTCTGGCCAACAAGCTGGCCATGCCCTTCGCGGCCCGGGTCTGCACGAATTTCGAGGAGACCGTAGCCCAGATCAAGGGCGGTAAAGCGGTCCATACGGGTACGCCCATCCGGGAAAGCCTGGCCGATGGCAGTAAGGAAGCGGGCCTCGCACTCTGCGGCTTTACGGCGGACAAGCCTGTCATCATGGTGACGGGTGGCAGCCAAGGCGCCGGTGCGATCAACGACGCGGTCCGCAAGGCACTGTCGGAGCTTACCGCTGATTTTCAGATCGTACATCTGTGCGGCAGTGGAAAGGCGGATGATTCTCTTAACGAGGTGCCTGGCTATCACCAGATCGAATATGCCAGCTCTGAAATGAAGGATCTGTACGCGGCGGCGGATATCATCATCAGCCGTGCGGGCGCCAACACCCTGGCGGAGATCCTGTCCCTGTCGATCCCGAACATCCTGATCCCGCTGCCTCTGTCCCAGAGCCGTGGGGACCAGATCCTGAACGCGGCCTCCTTCGAGAAGAAGGGGTACAGCTGCGTCCTGCCGGAGGAAAAACTCAATACGGAGACTCTGGTGGAAGCAGTCCGCAATACCTGGGAAAAACGCGAAGCCTATCGGACGGCCATGCTGCAGGCGCCGGATAAAAACGGCCTGGATGCAGTCCTGAAAATCATTGTAGAGGAGACGAAATAATCATGACAGATATCAAAATGCTCGTTGAAGAACTGGTCGCCTATGCGCTGGACCGCAAGCTCATCGAAGCGCCGGACGCGGTCTACAGCCGCAATCTTCTGCTGGATCTTTTGCAGCTGGAAGAGCCTGCCGATGGCATCGTGCAGGGCCAGCCACCTGTGGAAGCGTTTGAAAGCATGCGTGCCAAGTGCTCCGGCCTGACCCCGCAGCCCATCCTGGACAAGATCCTGGACTACGCGGCTGAGCAGGGCATCATGGAGGACAACACGGTCACCCAGCGGGATCTTCTGGATGCCCGCATCATGGGCTTCTTCATGGCCCGTCCTTCCGACCTGGTCCATTCCTTCTGGAATGCCTACGAAGAGAGCCCGGAAAAGGCTTCCGAGTACTTCTATGACCAGTCCCGTGCCAGCCACTACATCATGACCGAGCGTATCGAGAAGAACCTCTACTGGACCGCGCCCACACCCTATGGTGATCTGGAGATCACGGTCAACCTGTCCAAGCCGGAGAAGGATCCTCGTGAGATCGCCAAGCTGAAGTTCATCAAGTCCTCTTCCTATCCGAAGTGCATGCTGTGCATCGAGAATGTGGGTTACCAGGGCCGCCTGAACCATCCGGCACGCCAGAACCTGCGTCAGATCCCCATGTACCTGAACAACGAGAACTGGTATCTGCAGTATTCTCCGTATGTATACTACAATGAGCACTGCATCCTGCTGAAGGGTGAGCATGTGCCCATGAAGATCAATGTCGATACCTTCCGCAGGCTCTTTGCCTTCATCGAGACGCTGCCCCATTACTTCATCGGTTCCAACGCAGGCCTGCCTGTGGTCGGCGGTTCCATCCTGAGCCACGAGCACTATCAGGGCGGACATCACGTATTCCCGATGGAGAAGGCTTCCATCCGTGCTACCTATACCCATCCGGATCATCCGGAGGTTTCTATTGGCCTGATCCACTGGCAGATGGCGGGCATCCGTCTGGCCGGCAAGGACAAGGAGCAGGTCATCGCGCTGGCGAAGCATTTCCTGGATTCCTGGGAAGCTTACACCGACGAGGATGCCTGCATCTACGCGGAGACCATCGAGAATGGGGTGCCTACGCCGCATAACGCCATCACCCCCATCGCGCGGTTCAACGCCAAGGGTGAGTACGAGATCGATCTGGTCCTGCGCAACAACCTGACCAGCGAGGAATTCCCGGACGGTATCTATCATCCGCATCCGCATCTGCACCATATCAAGAAAGAGAACATCGGCCTGATCGAGGTCATGGGCCTGGCTGTTCTGCCTGGCCGCCTGGAGAAGGAGCTGAAGCTCATCGCCGATATCCTGACAGGCAAACAGACCTACGAAGGCTATGGACCGGAAGAGCAGGAGAGCCTGAACAAGCATCTGGACTGGATCCGTGCTATGCAGCAGCAGTACGGCACCGTGGCGTCTCAGGAGGAAGCTGAAAAGATCCTCAAGCAGGAAGTCGGACAGAAGTTCTCTGAAGTACTGGAGTGCGCGGGTGTGTATAAGAATACGCCGGAAGGCTATGCGGCCATGGACCGCTTTATGACCAGCACCGGCTGTGTAAGGAGCTGAATCGAACCATGAAACGAATTTGTGCAGTGATATTTACTGTTGTTCTGTTGTTGAGTCTGACCGGATGTGCGGCGAACCCTTATGAGGCCCAGTTCCAGATGCCGAAAAAGGGTGATACCATCGCCGTGATCCATACCAATTACGGTGATATCACTGTACGGTTCTTCCCGAAAGAAGCGCCGAAAGCGGTGGAAAACTTCATCACGCTGGCGAAAAACGGGTATTATGACGGAGTCATTTTCCATCGGGTCATCGCGGGTTTCATGATCCAGGGGGGAGATCCGACCGGCACCGGCCGTGGGGGCGAAAGTGCCTTCGGCAGCCCCTTCGAGAATGAAAACGTCTCCCATCTGTCTCCCTATCGCGGAGCCCTGTGTATGGCAAATGCCGGCACCGACGGGACGAACACCAGCCAGTTCTTCATCGTGACCGATGAGGATAAGGACGTCAAACGTGTTGAAAACGCCAACACCATGGTGGAGAAGTCCATGCGGGTGGACAAGCGCAAGATCGAGCAGTACAAGAAGCACGGCGGAGCCCTGTGGCTGGACTTTGAGATCAGCGCGGCCCTCAGCACGGCCTTCGGATCCACGCCCGCGGCGCACACGGTCTTCGGCCAGGTCATTGATGGTATGGACGTAGCTGACGCCATCTCCAAGGTGGAGGTCTATTCCGAAATGGAGATGAAGGACGCCAACATCGATGAGCCGGGACAGACCAAGGTCCTGAAGGACAAACCGAAAGAGGACGTCGTGATCGAATCTGTTGAGATCAAAGCCTATGGTGAGTGAAGAAACTAGTCCAAAAAAAGAAACTTTTAAAAGAAAATACATTGAATTTAAACTACTTATATTATATAATTAATTATGCCAATATAGAGGTAGAGCAAAAAAATGACACAGAAGGTGGTGCAGCAGCATAATGGGTGAAGAATTAAAAGTTTCCGCGTATGCGATCTCGGTCGCGACAAGTGCGCAGAATTTAAACAATGTATTCGTCAACGGACGCTATGTCACAGCAGCTGAAGAGCGTTCGGTCATCAATAAGGTAGCACACGCCGACTTCCAGGTCTATGGTGTCAGCGATGGGCAGATCAAGGGAGGACATCCGGAAGAGGGTGCATTCCCCACGGCATCTGCTATGCAGCGCCTGCAGCGTCTGCAGGCCGACATGGCAGAGGAGAACCGGATCGACAAAGACAAGATCTGGGACTATCTGGTAGAGATCAACCGTGATATGAAGCAGTACCGCTCCGGCATCGAGGCCGAGGACGGCGGCGCTTCCATCGCAGCGTTGTTCCTGCACGGCAACCGTGGTCTGGCCGTCCATCTGGGCGACAGCCGCATCTACGTCATCCGTGGCGGCCGCATGCTGCAGATCACTGAGGATCATCTGCAGGCGACTGACCTGTACAAGTACGGTGTCATCACACAGAAGCAGGCTGAAGTGCACAAGCGGGATTCCCGCCTGACGGCCTTCATCGGCATGGACGATATCTACGATGCCGAAGATACTGTCTTCTCCAAATATTTCGTATTCTATCCGGACGATCTGTTCATCATCTGCAATGACGGCATCACCGATTACATCTCCAACGAGGAGCTGGAGCGTCTGGTGCGCGGTATGCGGGATGCATCCGCCGATGAGGTCGCGCAGACGTTGATCTCCAAAGTGGGTGAGGCCTCCAACGATGATAAATCCATCATCGTACTGCGGATCGAGGATGCGCCGGGCAGTGCGGCACCGCAGCGCGGTACCTCCGCTATGCCGCAGCGTGAGAACTTCGACCGCGAGGTTCCGCAGGATGAGCCGCAGGTACCGGTCACCGATACCACCAAGCTTTCCAGCATCGCCACCGGCATCGTTGAGGAAGAAGAACGCAGAGCGCAGGATCCGGACGATCCTGGTTATGAAGATGAGGACGAAGAGGGCGAGAGCCTGGTCGATAAGATCCTGGGCAACCCCAAGCGTCTGGCCATCATCCTGGGCGGCATCCTGGTGCTCATCATCCTGATCGCTTTGATCTCCAAGGCGCTCAAGGGCAAGGGCAATACGCCGAGCAAACAGGAAAGCAGCCCGGAATCCTCCATCAGTGAAGAGATCTCTTCCGAGAGCTCCATCGATGAATCCAGCGTCATCACGCCGGACAGCTCCACCGACAGCAGCCAGCCGGACAGCTCCGTACCTGGTGCTGACAGTAGTGAGACCAGTGATTCCAGCACGACTGATGATTCCAGTGATGAACTGGATGATGAGTCTTCCGACAGCGACAGCAGCCAGGCGGGTCCGACCGAGACCGGTACCTACACCGTCGAAGCGGGCGATACCTTGTACGGCATCATCGTTGACCACTATGGTTCTTACGACGAAGCGATCCTTGAATATCTCCAGGAGCACTACGACGTAGATCCGGGCAACCTGCAGATCGGTCAGGAGATCACGCTTCCGACACTGGAAGAGATGGGTCTCGAATAAGAAATAAACAAACAAGAATAACTATAGCGGATGGTGTCAGAGACGGGGTCTTTGGCACCATTTCGTTAAGTGTCTCTTAGAAGGGAATCAAAAACTTGCGTCAAAACAATACAAAGACCCGGGGCAGGGGCAGGAAAGCCCTGGCCTGGATCCTGGGAGCGGCCGTGGCCGGTTCGCTGCTCGGCCTGGCACTGGTCGTCACTTTGGATCTGGCCCTGGGCCATCATCAGAAAAAGACTGCCCAGCCGCAGTCTACCTTCTCTGTCACGGACAATGGTTACACAGGCAATTCCGTGCAGGGCAAGGTCGCGCCGGTCGTGCTCACCGACCAGTTAAAGGCGACGGCAGAGCAGGCACAGCACACGGTGGTATCCATCGTGGCCTATGTCAGTATGGACACGCCCTTTGGCAAGCAGGAAGGCGCCAGCATCGGTTCCGGCGTCGTCTACAAGCTGGAGAAGGACCGTGCCTATATCGTGACCAATGCACATGTCGTTGAAGGAGCGGGGGAACTGTCTCTGTACTTCGATGTGGAAAATGTCGTGCCGGTGCAGTTGAAGGGCGCGGACAAGGACCAGGATCTGGCGGTCCTGGAACTGAAGCTGGAGGATCTGCCCAAGGCCTACAAGGACGATCTTGCGACCCTCGAATGGGCCGACAGTGCTCAGGTCCGTCCCGGGGATGTCTGCATGGCAGTAGGCTGCCCCTATGACCTGGAATACAATGATTCCGTAGCTTTAGGGATCGTCAGCGGCACCCAGCGGGAGATCTCTTACGATGGTAAAACGCTGACCGTCATGCAGACGGACGCCGCCATCAACCCGGGTAATTCCGGCGGTGCCATGATTAATGCGGAAGGCAGGCTGATCGGCATCAATTCCGCAAAGATCGAAATGAATTCCGTCGAGGGCATGGGCTTCTTCATTCCGTCGAATACCGCGAAGCCCATCGTCGATCAGCTGATCGAAAACGGCAGTATCGACCATCCGTCTCTGGGCATCGCCCGGTATGACGTTATCTCCGAGAGCATCGCGGAGATCTACGACGTGCCGGTCGGTCTGATCGTTTACGCTGTCAATCCCGGTTCCGCCGCGGACAGGGCAGGTCTGATGAGTGGAGACATCATCACCGAGATCGACGGACAGAGCATCAAGGAACTGGCCGATATCAACAAGATCCTGAACCAGTACAAGATCGGCGATACGGTAGAGTTGAGCGTCATCCGTGCGCGGGGCGGGCAGGAGCCTGTCAAGCTGATGCTGACCCTGGTCAGCAGCCTGGCGCAGAAAGAAGGCTCAGGTTCGTTTTTCGGAGAACGCGAGTAAGCGTTTCATAACAGAAAGCAGGTACCATGATCACAGTCATCATCTTTGAGCCGGATCCCATGGTCAGCCGGATTTTAACAGAGGCTGTCCAGGCAGAGGAGGGGCTTGAAGCACTGAAGACTGTCAGAGATATCAAATTACTGCCACATGTGTACGATGCGCTCCATCCCCAGCTGGTCCTGGGAGAGACTGCGGAAACGGGTTTGCTGGACTGGTTCCGGTCCATGCGGGCCGAAGGGTGTCCGGTGGACCTGATCCCCGTCACACGGGCCAGGGACGCGGCCCATTACCTGCAGGCCTTCGCTTTAGGCATCGTGGATTACCTGATCAAGCCCTTCCAGGCAGAGCGGCTTTCCAAAGCCCTGCACCGGTACGTCCGCTGGAAGAACGGGCTGCTGCCGGACCAACAGCTGACGCAGACGCAACTGGACCGGCTGACCACAGGCCTTGGCGGTCTCATGGAAGAACCCTTCTATGGCAACGACAAGACGCGGCAGAAGGTGCTGATCTTCATTGCCGGACGCGGCGGGGAAAGCTTTACAGCGGCAGAGGCGGCAAAAGCGGTGGGTCTTTCACCGACCACGGTCCGCCGGTACCTGGAGCAGATGCAGAAAGAGGGACTGTTGGAAGTCCTGCCGGAATACGGCCATGTGGGGCGGCCGATCCATCATTATCGAACAAAGGAAAGGGAAACCTGATGAAGACCATGATCCTGGCGACCAAGAATCCGGGGAAACTGAGAGAAGTCCGGGAGATCTTTCCGGAGCTTACCATCCTGTCTATGGCAGAGATCGGACTGGATCCGGAGATCATCGAGGATGGCACGACCTTTGCGGAAAACGCACTGATCAAGGCGCGGGCCGTGCATCGTGCCCTGGGCGAGAATCCGGAAGGCTATGCTGTCATCGCGGATGATTCCGGCATCGAGATCGATTTCATGAATAAAGCACCCGGTGTTTATTCGGCCCGGTATCTGGGCGAGGACACCCCCTATACCTATAAGAACCAGGTGATCCTGGACAACCTGAAGGAAGCCGGCCCTGGCCAGCGTACGGCCCGGTACGTGGCCGCCATCGCGGTGGTCCTGGCGGATGGACAGGAACTGGTCACCGAGGAGACCTGTGAGGGCGAGATCGCTTACAGCCCCGCGGGCGAGGGTGGATTCGGATATGACCCGATCTTCTATGTCCCTATGTACGGCAAGAATATGGCAGAGCTGACGCCCGATGAAAAAAACCGCATCTCCCATCGCGGCAAGGCGCTCCGGAGGATGCGCGCATGCTTAGAAGCTGGAAAGTCCTGGTGATCAGTGACACGCACGGTCGTATCACCCGTGCGGAGCAGTTGATCCGCTCCCTGTCGGGGGCGATCGACGCAGTCTATTTCCTGGGCGACCATATCACCGATGGGGAAGAGCTGGCGCGCAAGTTCCCGAAACTCGCCTTTCTGTCCGTCGCGGGCAACTGTGACTTTGGGCGTAAGGAACTGTTCCGGGAGGTCGAAGTGCTGGGGCACCGCCTGTATCTCTGCCATGGCCATCGCTTCGGTGTGAAGGAAGGTTATGAAGGCCTGGCAGCCTATGCACGCAAACGGGGCTGCGACGTGGTCCTTTGCGGCCATACCCACAGACCCTATGTGGACGAGCAGGAAGGTCTGCTTATCCTGAATCCGGGCAGCATCAGTATGCCGGTCGCCGTCTACGGGGCGGATTACGCGGTCCTGAAGCTGGAGGAAGGAAAGAAGCCAGCCTACCGGTTTGGGGATGCCTCGGCATCTGTACAGAATATTCTCATCTTTTTGAATGAAAATTGATGCAAAAAGATGAATAACGTGTTATAATATGCATAACTGCACAGAACGTGAAGTGCAATCAATTTAGAACGATTGGGAGGCAAACTATGGGTAAGTATGTAATCAAAGAGACTGCGACCGGTATCAAATTCGACCTGAAAGCCACGAACGGTATCGTGATCGGAACTTCCGAAGTTTTTACCACGAAGGCAGCCTGCAAAAACAGTATCGAGAGTGTAAAAAAGAATGCCCCGGACGCGCCGATCGAGGATCAGACTGTAGAAGAGGTCGTGACCGAGAAGAACCCGAAGTTCGTTCTGTATACGGACAAGCGTGGTGAGATCCGCTTCAAATTGAATGCCCGGAATGGTGAAAACATCTTGGCCTGCGGCGAAGGATACAAGACTAAGGCTGCGGCCCTGAACGGCATCGACAGCGTCAAACGCAACGCGGATTCCGAAATCGTAGAAGAATAAGACCGCGTATCGAAAACGCAAGAACAAAATGGTATCAGAAAAAGTTCTGGTGCCATTTTCTCATATATGAGCCCAATGAACAGGAGGTCATACTTATGCATCAGAACCAGACCCCGTGGGAACTACCCAATCCCTTTATCAAGCCGGACGGAAATATGGTCCGCACAGTGGAAGAATGGCCGCAGCAGCAGGCGTACCTGAAGCAGATCCTTGCGGAGAATCTGTACGGTGTCATGCCGCCCGCGCCTGGCAATGTGACGGCCGAGAAAAAATATGAGCAAAGCCTCTGGGATGGGACCGGTATCTTCGAGAGTTATGAACTGTCCTTTGGTCCGGACCATAAGGTGCATATGCGCACGGTGCTGATCCGTCAGGCGGAGATTACAGCCCCGCAGATCCCCATCATCCTTTGTGGTGGATATGCGGCGGAGCCCATCGCCCGCATGGTGGTGGAGCAGGGCCGGGTCCTGGCCATTCCCTTCTGTGATGATGCCGCGCCGGACGAGCCGGGCTACCGTTCCGGTTCTTTATATCAGGCTTACCCGGACTATAGTTTCAAGGTGATCGCCATGTGGGGCTGGCTGATGAGCCGCGTCGCTGACTGGCTGGAAACCTTGCCCTGTGTCGATATCAGCAAGCTCGTGGTCAGTGGGCATTCCCGCTTTGGCAAAGCAGCCCTGGCTTGTGCAGTCTTTGATGAGCGAGTGCAGGTCTGTGCCGCGGGTGGATCCGGCTGCGGCGGTATCGGCAGTCTGCGTCTGGGTGGCGGCCGTTATGGCGAAGGTCATGGCGCCGTGGAGACCTTGGGCGGCATGATCACAGGCTATTTCCCCCACTGGTTCCTGGAGTCCTTGGTGCCCTTTGGGGCCAAAGAGGCCAGTGCCCATTATCGGGAAAACGAACTGCGGTTCGACGCCAACTTCATCGGAGCGGCCATCGCGCCACGGGGCCTGATCCTGGTGGAAGGTCTGGATGATACCTGGGCCAATCCCTTCGGAACAGCGGCCTCCTGGAGCGCCACCTCCGAAGTATATCACTTCCTGAAGGCAGATGAAAAGTGTGCCATCCATTTCCGTGAGGGTGGGCACGATCTGAACCAGGAGGACTGGCAGGTGCTGCTGGACTTTGTCTCCGTGCAGTTGGAAGGCGCCAGGAAGCAGAGCAATTACAAGACCTATACACCCGCAGATCCCATGGTCGGGCGGAACTGGAAGGCACCGGTCGAGGAAGAGGAAAAGCCTGCGGCAGAAGGCTTCACACCGGAGCAGATCGCTTCCTTGAAGGCCATGCTGTCCAACCGTTGGGCCTTTGGAGACGCAGGGCTGGAGACAGGCATGCACCGTTTCATCAAAGCGATGATCGCCAAGGCGGAGGAGCAGCAGTCCTGACATAAAAAGAGGAGGTACCTACCTATGCAGCAGGTGCGATTCTTGAATACAAAGGGCGACTTTTTCATGGAGCGCCCTGAAAACTACAGTTATCTATATTTCCCGCTGGCTTCGGAGACCGGCCTGAAAAGCGCCGTGACGCCTACACTGGGTGGAGACAGCAAGATCGACCAGGAGCACTTCCTTCTGGAACCGGTCAGTGCGGATGACCTGCATAATAAGCGGGGTACACGGGCCATCTGGGTCCGGACCGCAGAGGGCAAGGTCTGGTCGGCCAAC
>CADBPG010000100.1 GCA_902796435.1 uncultured Eubacteriales bacterium
ACTTGCTTTGATTCTATGTGACATGAAAAACTCCCTTCATGAAGACAGTTTGTTTTTCACTGTCTCTCATAAAGGGAGCATATCAAAGGTCCGAAGCTTTTTTATTTGCTTATTTCTGAATATCCCCATACCCGAAGGCGTCGCCGCAGTTCGGGCAGAAACGGGGCGGGTTCGAAGGATCCTCCGGGACCCATCCGCACTTATCGCACTTGTATTTCAAAGTGGGCTCCGGCTTCTTTTCACCGCATTCGGAGCAGAATTTGCCGCTGTTCAAGGTGCCGCAGGAGGGGCACTTCCATTTTTCGTCGGTCTTCGGCTTTGCCGCCACGAACACCGGGGTCTGCGCCATATCCGCATTGGGGTTGACGCTGGGGCCGGAGGCCGGCTTGTTCGCAGGTTTCACCACAGGCGGTTTTTCTTCCGGTGGCAGAGGCTTTCCGGTGAGGATGGATTCCACCTCCTGGCCCATGCGGGCGTACGTCCTGTACTCCTCGTTGGTCTTTGGATCCGGTCTGTACTTCTCGGCGACCGGCAGGTCCGTCGTCTTGATCTCCATGGGATTCAGATCGAAATACATGTCGTCAAAGTACGGATGCTCCACATAGATCCGGACCTTGAAGTCATACCCATACTGGTATCTTGGCGGATCGTAGCTGACACGCTTCCCCTCTGCGTTGGTCAGCTTTTCCTCGTCCTGGGATTCCTCGATCTGGAAATCAACGCTTTTGATCTGTGCAAGCGACAGGATGTCCGGATTGGCCTCATTCAGATCCCGGGCGCGGGTGACGGTGAAAGTCTTTGCCTCTTCATCTACCAGCAGCTTGACACTGTCGTTGCCCAGTGTTTTCGTAGGATGGAAGGCCGCTACCTTTTCCTTGTTGGCTTCGCGGTAATCCAGCTGTTCCAGGATCTCCACGACGGTGCTGCTTCTGCGGTCGCTGAACCAGGGTGACAGCTTGGCCGCACATTTTTTGCACATGTTGCCGTCCTCCAGCTTGCGGTTCCCGAACAGACCGATGTCACCTCCGCAGATGCTGCAGGTTTTTTTACTGAACAGTCCCATTCTCTTTTCCCCCTCTACAAACGTTTTTCTTCATTATAGCCAAATCTTTTGGGATTGGCAATCCTCAATATTGGTCCCGGATCCGGTCCAGATGGGCCTTGAAAGCATCCCGGACCCGCTCCGGCTTATCGATCCTAAGTCCCGGACCGATACCGGCCAGCCAGCCAAAGAACTGGGGACTTACGGAGACCAGCACATGGGCCACGAAACGGTCCGGCGTATCCAGGTCCGGACGCAGCATGATATCCGTACCGAACCGGTCGATGACCACGCCCACCAGCCGCTTATCCCCGGACAGGGTGATGTTGACATCCTCGCCGCCGTACATGCCGAAGGTCTTCTTCGCGTAGGAGGCCAGGTCGAAATGATCGAACTGCTCCCGGCCATTGCGCTCCTTGTGGGAAAGCTTCATGTCCTGCATTTTGTCGACCCGGTAGTGCTTGATCTTCTGGTCCCTTTCATCGAAACCCACCAGATAATAATTCTCATCGTCCCAGGCCAGGCTCCAGGGCGAGACATCGTACAAAGCGCCGTCGTGCCGCGGCACCAGCTCCTTGCGCACCGTCCATTCACAGTAATGGAACTGGATGCGGCTGTTCTCCTGCATGGCGCTGTGGATCACGTCCACGTTCTCATAGACCGCCGCGTTGCCCGTTTTAGCCCGGTTGTAGATGAACACCTGGCGGCGCAGAGAACGTGCCTGGTCCTTGGTGGTCTGCTGCTCCAGCTTGCGGATCAGCTCATCGGACTGGTCACTGGTGATGAACTTGGACGCCTGCACCGCATCCACCAAGAGCTTGAGCTCCGGCAGGGAAAACTCCCGCTCGCTGATATAATAGCCCGGGTTGCTGCCCTTGACCTGCTCGATGGCCACGTCCATGGAACGGAGCATTTCGATGTTCGCGTAGATGGTCTTGCGGTTGCACTCCAGCCGCTCGGAAAGCTGCTGGGCGTTGAGAATATGATTGCGGTCCGTCTCCTCCTGCAGGATCTTCAAAAGCTGCAGGATGATGGTCTTTTTGTCTGCCATATAAGAATCCCCCTAAAATGTACATGTTATGACACGCTACATTATAGCACGTTTTGCTGTCCGGAAAAAGTATCTTCTGCAATAAAAAAGGTGATCTGCCAGGAACTTTGGCAGGTCACCTTTTGTTTTAAGATCAGCGGATATCGAAAACGCTCAGCACGTTCAGGTTCTCCGGTTTGCCCTCCAGGACCGTCAGGACACGGCTGCCGGGCTGCATGTCGAAGTAGTTGTCGGACAGCTTCAGCTCGCCTGCCTCATCCAGGATCTGGACGTTCTTGGCGAACTTCTTGGCCGTGACACGGATGTGGGTATCATCCAGGACTTCCAGAGAGATCTCCGGATCCACAAAGTGGAAGTACTTCGGCTGGATATACAGGGTGGTGCCTTCGGAAACGACGGTGCCGTTCTCATCCAGCATCTGGTAGGAAACATACTGGCTGAAGCGGTCGATGTCGATCATGACCTCGTCCAGATGGACGGCGGACAGGGCCGGTACCTGGATATCCTTCTGCTCTTCCGCACGCAGGACGGTACCATCGGCCTCGCGGATCTGCCAGCAGACAGAAAGCTTCCGGTCTTCCATCGTCTCGTTGCAGAGGGTCAGCTTGACGGAGTTCTGGATCGCGTAGGGTTCCGCGTTGATGTTCTCGTTCTGCGTCATGACGCTGGCTTCTTCATTGACCAACAGCAGCGGTGCGAAGAACTTGCGAGATTCATAGTATACAGCCTTCCAGCGGCCATAATAGTCGATCATGGCCCAGCTGGCGACCGGCCAGATATCATTGAGCTGCCAGATGATGGTACCCATGGACTCGCCACGGTTGGCACGGAAATGCTCAACACCATAGCGCATGGACTCCGCCTGCAGCATCTGGGAAGCGTAGATCTGCTTCTCGAAGGTAGAAGGCAGCTGGTAGGTCTGCTGCATGTAGCGCATGATGATACCGTTCGCGTTGTTGTTGCGCTGATGCTTCTCCATGACATAGGAGAACAGGTTGCGGTCCTCAGGCAGGGTGTAAGACTCGATGGTCTTCAGGGTCGGGAAGGCCTGGAAACCGAACTCGGACAGATAGCGGAAACGGAACTTCCGGTACTCTGTAAAGGGCTTTCCACCGTGCCAGACATCCCAGTAGTGAACATCGCCACGATGCTCATCGTTCGGGTTGTCATAGCCGCCGCCGGAGGTGGGGCTGGACGGAATATAAGGTGTCTGCGGATCGTACTTGAGGACCATGCGGGGCAGGATGTACTCGTACATGGCGAAGTAATCCGGCACCTGGGAGGCTTTCTTGATATAGCCGCGCGGGTCTTTATGATCCGGATCAAACCGCATGGACATGGCGAAGAACTGCTCCATCTCGTTGTTGCCGGACCAAAGCCCTAAGCTCGGATGGCTGCGCATGCGCAGGATGTTCTGACGAAACTCCTCGCGGATGTTGGCGTCGAAATCCGGAGTCAGGTCATAGGAAGCGCAGGCGAAGCAGAAGTCCTGCCAGACCAGCAGACCATATTCATCACAGGCATCCAGGAAGTCCTCGCTGGCATACATGCCGCCGCCCCAGACACGTACCGCGTTGAAGTTGGCGTCTTTACAATCCTTCAGCAGCTTGAAGGTACGCTCGCGGGTGATGAAGGGCTTGATGTTGTCTTCCGGGATATAGTCGGCACCCATCGCGAAGATGCTGACACCGTTGACCGTGTGGCAGAAGCTCTCGCCCCACTGGTCCTTGACGCGGGTCAGTTCCATGGTGCGCAGGCCGATGCGGCGCTTCCAGCAGTCAAGCGTAGCTCCGGCACGGGTCAGGACCGCCTGCACCGTATACAAGGGCTGTGCGCCGTAACCGTTCGGCCACCACAGCTCGGGCTTTTCGATCATAAAGGAGGCTTCGGTGGTCGTTGCCAGTTCTTTGCCGGAAGGATCGGTGATCGTATAGGTGACAGTGTAATCATAATCAGCCTGGCGGTCGAACACGGTGATCTCTGGCTCGAAGCACAGGGTAACCTTGCCATCTTCATGCAGCTGGCGGACATAGACGGACTCGATGCGGCCATAATCAGCACCAACCAGTTCCACATCCTTGAAAATTCCAGCATCAGGGATACGTGCACCCCAGTCCCAACCGAAGTCGCAATGGGCCTTACGCAGATAGGAAGCACCCTGCATACCATCGGAACTCATGGTGATCATCGAATCCTTTTTGAAGGCTTCGCGGATGAACTGTACGTTGGACAACAGCGTTACCGTCAAAGTGTTCTCGCCGGCCTTCAGCACAGACTTGACATCGAATTCCCAGACGCGGTGTTCATTGTCCGCATGTCCGACGCGCACGCCGTTCAGGTCGATATCGGCCAGGGTGTCCAGACCGCAGAACCTAAGGACGACCTTTTCTTTGTCCAGGATCTCTGCCTGGGGTGTAAAAACCGTCTGATAGACATAGTCATGCTCCATCAGCTCCAGCGCCTTCAGTTCGTTATCGCGCCAGTAGGGGTTCTCCATCTTGCCCAGGGCCAGATAGTCCGCATAAACGGAACCCGGTACTTTGGCCGGGTTCCAGTCCTTTTCACTGGCTTCTTTCATGCACCAGTTATCATGTAACTTCATTGTGATCATGCTTCTTACTCCTTATGCAATGATAGTTTCAGTATATCAAAATTACTTATGCTTTGCAAGATGATGCGGCAGCATACCCTGCACCAGATCGCCGGCAGTGCCGTCCTTATCGTTGGACAGTTTCGGCACGAACAGGAGCACAAAGCCCAAACGCAGGATGACCTCCAGGACGAACAATGCTTTGTACCGGTCGAACCAGCCTGTAAACAGGGCGTGGGATTCGCAGAATTCCAGGATCGAACCGCCCACCAGGGAGCCCAGTGTACCGCCGATAAGGGCAGTGACGCAGGAGAAAACGGCGATGTAGGTGGGCCGCAGATCATCCGGGGAGCTGGACAGCTGCATGCTGTTGGCAGCCAGGTTGGCCCCGCACCAGAA
Source organism: uncultured Eubacteriales bacterium (assembly GCA_902796435.1). GTDB lineage: Bacteria > Bacillota > Clostridia > Lachnospirales > Bianqueaceae > RUG159. The sequence goes on from CADBPG010000100.1 coordinate 5,083, forward strand.
GGCCGCACCGATGAAGTTGTGCAGCAGGGTCGGCCAGATACTGCCTGGTGTCTGGAACACGTAGAAGGCAGGCGTCAGGGAAGCCACGATGCAGGTCACCAGCATGACGCTCTTGCAGCCGTACTTGTCCATGGCCCTGCCCCAGCGGCTGATGCAGAGGACCGTGGCCACAGAGGCGGCAATGGTGGCAAAGATCATGATCTGCATGGCAGACAGGCCCATCACCTGCATGACATACGGTGTCATATACACACCGCCCATGTTGGCCGTAAAGCACCAGGCGGTCCACATGATCAGGAAATGAACAAAGGGCTTGTCACGGAACATGTCCGCCATGACTTTCTTGATGTGCAGCTTCTGGGGCGGCGCGGAATAGACCTCCTTGCAGAAGCCGAAACTGATCATATCCATCATACCGAAGGCGCCGCCGATCAGGAAGATGATGATATAGCGGGTCTCCGCAGGCAGGGTATCCAGCAGCCAGGCGATGACCAGACCCATGCCGACGCTGATGACCGAGATCACCGTATCACGGATGGAAAGCCAGCGGCCGCGGATCGAGATCGGCGCCAGGTCCGAAAACCAGGGGAACCAGCAGACGTTGATGGCCGCCCCCAGGAAGGAGGACGCGCCTAATAAGAAGATCAAGGAATAAAGCCTGAGCCAGGAAGGATTGGCCGGTATGAACACGGGGATCAGACCGAAGACCAGCCAGAGCGCCCGGCAGATCAGGCCATAGGTCAGCAGGTATTTTTTCCTCTTGTGCGTCTTGTTGACCAGCATGGAAAACGGGATCTGCATCAACGCGGAGGCCTGCATCAATGCGGCCATGATACCGAAGGCCAGGTCGCCCGCGCCAAGAGAACTGGCCAGGCCGACCATCGCCGTACTGCCGCTGGTGCAGATGATACCGCAGATCGTACCGCACAGGTTGCCGAGGAAGATGAAGTTCAGGCTGCGCCGGAAGTCAGGCGTCAGTCCCGCCTCATCATATAGGTTCGTGAAAGGGCTTCTCAGATGCAATCGCACCGTATTCTTACTCATTTAGAAGAAACCTCCTCCATGTAAATTCGGCGGGAATTATACCGTGATTTATGCGGTTTGTCAATCGGGTATTCTGCAATAGAATATGTCATTTTTATAACAAAAAAACCTGCATTTTGGGCAGGTCTTTTCATGCTTTACTGATCAGGTCTTTGATCACTTCTCCGCCGATGATCAGGCCGACGACGGAGGGCACAAAGGCGATGGAGCCCGGCAGGCTTCTGCGCGTGGTCTCCTCCTGGACAGGTCCCTGCGGTGCGATGGGCTTTTCCCGGGAATACACCACCTTCAGATGGTCGATCCCCCGCTTTCTGCACTCCTTGCGCATGACCTTCGCCAACGGACAGATGTCGGTCTCGTAAAGGTCCGCCACACGAAAGGCGGTGGGGTCCAACTTGTTGCCGGCGCCCATGGAAGAGATGACCGGTGTGCCGCAGGCCTTGGCCTGCTCGATGAGCAGGAGCTTGCCCGTCACCGTATCGACCGCATCCACCACATAATCATACTGATGGAAATCGAACTGGTCCGCCGTATCCGGCAGGTAAAAGGTCCGATAGGTCCGGACCACGCAGTCCGGATTGATCGAATGCACCCGTTCCGCGGCCACATCCACCTTGTACCGGCCGATGGTCTCCTCGGTGGCGATGATCTGCCGGTTCAGGTTGGTCAGGCTCACCGTATCATGATCGATCAGGTCCAGCGCACCGACGCCGGAGCGGGCCAGCGCCTCCACCGTGAAGCCGCCGACCCCGCCGATCCCGAAGACCGCGACACGCGCGTTTTTCAGCCTCTGCATGGCCCGTGGGCCCAGCAGAAGCTCGGTGCGTGAAAACCGGTCCAACATGTCAGGCAATACCCGTCACGGTATAATCCTGGTCCTCGACAGCCTTCTTCAGCACGTCGTTTGCCACGTCCTTGGACAGGGTGACGACAGCGGTGCCGGCCTCGTGGCTGGCTACAGCGCTCTCTACGCCTTCGATGGCTTCCAGGGCCTTCTTCACACGTGCTTCACAATGTACACACATCATACCTTCGACTTGCAATGTCTTTTCCATAACAGGAACCTCCTTATTTTCAAGCGTGATGACTGCTTGTTTTCTCAATGGCCGATCATGGACCGCGTCATGGATCTTCACCAGGTTCAGGCGCAGCGCATTCATGCAGACACAGAAGCTGGACAGGCTCATGGCCGCTGCTCCGTACATAGGTTTCATGGCAAAACCGAACAGACCGATCGCCATGGGGATACAGATCGCGTTGTAAATGAACGCCCAGAACAGGTTTTCATGGATGTTGCGGATCGTTGCCCGGCTCATCCGGATCGCCGCAGTCACATCCCGCAGGCCGCTCTTCATCAGCACCACGTCCGCCGCGTCGATGGCCACGTCCGCTCCGGCGCCGATGGCGATGCCGATGTCTGCCCGTGTCAGAGCCGGTGCATCGTTGATGCCATCGCCCACCATGGCGACCTTGCCGCTTTCCTTCAACTGGCGGATCACCGCTTCCTTACCATCCGGCAGGACTCCGGCCACCACCTCGTCAACACCGGCCTCCCGGCCGATGGCGCGGGCGGTGCGTTCATTATCGCCCGTCAGCATGACCACCCGAATGCCCATCTGCTTCAGCTCCTGGATCGTCTGGGCGGCGTCCTCCTTGATAGGATCCGCCACGGCGATGATGCCCAGCAGGCGGTCATCCTCCGCGAACAGAAGCGGGGTCTTGCCATCCGCGGCCAGCGCTTCTGCCTGCTGCCGCATCTGCAAAGCCCTGGCATTGACTGTGGTCATATACTGGAAACTTCCACCGACCAGTGTACGCCCCTTCAGGGTGGCTGTCAACCCATGGCCGGGCAGCGCCTGGAAATCCGCCACCTGGGCGATTTCCTTGCCCTCGGCCCTTGCCAGGACTGCCTTTGCCAGCGGATGCTCACTGCCGGTCTCCAGGGCCGCCGCCTTCAGCAGCAGCTCCTCCTCTGTGACACCCTCCGCCGGGATGAGGTCGGTGACCACAGGTGCGCCTTGCGTGATGGTGCCTGTCTTGTCCAGCGCCACGATCTGGGCGCGGCCGGCCGCCTCCAGAGAAGCCGCCGTCTTATACAGGATACCGTTGCGGGCGCCCATACCGTTGCCGACCATGATCGCCACCGGTGTGGCCAGGCCCAGTGCGCAGGGGCAGCTGATGACCAGGACCGAGATGGCCCGGGCGATGGCAAAGCCGAAGGTCTTGCCTGCGATCAGCCAGCCCACCAGAGCCAGCAGGGCGATGCCCATGACCACCGGCACAAAGATGGCCGATACCTGATCGGCGATGCGGGACAGCGGCGCCTTGGTGGCTGCCGCGTCGGAGACCATTTTGATGATCTGGGCCAGCGTTGTATCCTCACCGACCCGGGTCGCCCGGCAGCGGATGCGGCCGGACTGGTTGAGCGTCGCCGCAGAGACCCGGTCGCCCACGCTTTTATCCACCGGCAGGCTTTCGCCCGTCAGGGCTGCCTCATTGACGGCGGTCATGCCCTCTTCGATGATTCCGTCCACGGGCACGTTCTCGCCCGGTTTGACCACGAACAGGTCCCCGGTGCGGACCTCATCGATGGGCACCTCCTGCTCCACGCCATCCTTCCACAGCACGGCGGTCTTAGGTGCCAGCTTCATCAGGCTCTTCAAGGCGTCCGTCGTCCGGCCTTTGGACATGGCCTCCAGCATCTTGCCGACGGTGATCAGGGTAGGGATCATGGCCGCGGACTCGAAATACAGGTCCATGGAATACTTCATGACCGTTGCATGGTCGCCTTCTCCCTGCGCCAGCACCATGAGGAACAGTTCCACCAGCGAGTAGCCGAAGGAGGCTGTCGCGCCCAGCGCGACCAGGGTGTCCATGTTGGGCGCACGATGCCAGAGTGCCTTGAAACCGCTGACGAAGAACCGGTTGTTGATCAGCAGGATGATGATGGCAAGCAGCATCTCGAACAAGCCCAGAAATACGTGGTTCTCAAAGGCTTGGGGTACGGGCCAGTTCCACATCATGTGCCCCATGGAGAAATACATGAGGACCAGGAGCACGCAGACGGAAGCAATGAGCCGCTTTCGTAATTTCGGCGTTTCCGTATCCTTCAGTGCCTCTTCTTCCATCTCCATACGCGCGGCCGCGGATGCCTTGGCGCCCTTGACGGATGCCCCGTATCCCGCGTCTTCCACCGCCCGGATGATATCCTTCGCTGCGGCTGTGCCTTCCACACCCATGGAATTGGTCAGCAGACTGACCGAGCAAGCCGTGACGCCGGGTACCTTCGACACTGCTTTTTCCACACGGGCGCTGCAGGCGGCACAGCTCATCCCTGTGACATTATATTGTTCCATATGTTTCCTCTCATCGCATCAGCTTCTGCAGGACTTCCACCAGTTCATCGATCGACTCATCCTTGCCGGCGCGGATATCCTCCGCGACGCAGCTGCGGATATGGGCGGCCAGAAGCTTTTTGCTGAAACTGTTCAACGCGTTGGTCACCGCAGAGACCTGGATCAGGATGTCGGGGCAGTAGGCATCGTTTTCCAGCATGTTTTCCACACCTCGCACCTGGCCCTCGATCCGCTTCAGACGGTTCAACAGGTCCTTCTGCTCCTTTGCACTGCGCTTCTTGGTCCTCTTTGCGCAGGCAGCACAATCATTATTGCACATAATATACCCCCTACAGGTATTTATTTCATAGTCATTATATACCCCACCCGGGTATCTGTCAAGTCCGGATCTGTGGATCGCTTACCAATAAGATACAAAGAAAGGGTTCTTGATCATAGGACGCGCGCGCATGCGCAGAACTAAGCGCGCGCGTCCTATGATCAAGAACCCTCTTTGTTATCCTTATTGTACCCTCATTTCGGCACGATGATTTGAAGTGCCTGCTTTTCTACATGGATCTCGGCCTCGGAAAGGGATCCGCCGAATTCACCATCCAGCGTCCAGTTGACCGGTTCCGTCGAAACGAACTTGGCTCTGCGGACCTGCTTGAAGGTGATATAGGGGCTGTTGATGTTGCCGGCCAGAAGGCTGGCCGCGATCTGCTCGATATCGATGATATTGTTGGGCTTGCGGATGAGCAAAAGCTCCAGCCGGCCATCGCTCAATTCACTGCGCATCTGTCCCTTCAAAGAGTATCCGCCGATGGATACGGTGCTGTACACGGCCCCGAAGAGGTAATCACCCTCCTCCGAACCATCGTCCGTAGAGACCCACATATGGCAGTTGTAATTGATGTTCTCGCCCAGACGGCTGATGCCGTTGAGGACGTAGGCGGCGTGCCCCAGCATGTTTTTATACTTCTGGTCGGTGGCATAGCTGATGGCGACAAAGGCACCGAAGGCGGCCACATAACTGAAATGCCGATCGTTGAAGGCTCCGATATCGTAGGCGACAGGATGGCCGGTGACCAGATTGTCACACAACTGATGCGGCGTACCGACGATCCCGAGACCCTTGGCAAAGTCATTGGTGGAACCCGCGGGAATATAGCCCAGGACCGGACGGTTCTCCCACTTCATCAGCCCATCGACCACATGGTTCAAGGTCCCGTCTCCACCGACGCAGACCACCAGGTCGTACAGGCCTTCTTTATCTTTCAGCAGTGTTTCTGCATTGAAACCGGCACTTGGTATGATCGGTAAGACCGTGGTCTCATATCCACCCAACGCCAACTTTTCGATCATCGTATAGGTACTGTGGCTCATCTTGCCGGTTCCGGCAGAGCCATTGATCAATAACAACGCTTTCATAGATACTTTCCCTCCTTGGCACAGATCTCAGCCCTTGGCGGCTGTGATGAATTCTGTCTGTGGCAGGTTCTCTCCATAGAAGTTAAAGTAGTATTCACCCTCACCTTCCGGTGTGATGATCTCGACCGCATAGCGGGCGGAATCCTCAATCCGCTCGACAGAGGTCATCAGGACGGTCTCCCGGGTGCTGTCAGCTACTTCATAGAGCAGCTCGTCATGGACCTGCATCGCCGTCTGTCCGTCATCATCGAACTCGGTCTTCAGAGTCCACAGGCGGATGGTGGAATGCTCATACCGCGGGATCATCATGACACGGTTCTGGGTCGTCAGGTCGAACTCGTCCGTGACACGCGTCGCGTACAGGAAGGCTTCGTCCGGCTCGTTGATGAGGACCAGGAGGGTATCCTCCGGCGCGCCTTCACTCACCAGCTTGTACACGCTGTTGGTCTGATCACCGGACTCTTCCTCGGTGGATGTCTCCGGCTCGGCTGCTTCCTCTTCTTCCTCTTCTTCTTCCTCTTCTTCGACGTCGGAGCTTTCGGGGGCCTCTTCCTCCTCGTCCTCATCCTCTTCCGTATCGGCGGCTGCGGATTCCGGCTTGGTGGAAGACTCTTCCTTTACGCTCTCTTCTTTGCTGCTTTCTGTGGCAGGCGCCTTGCTGTCTTCTTTCTTAGGCGCGCCTGAGCAGGCTGCCAGCAGGCAGACGGCCAGGATCATTGCCAGGACTATCTTCAGTTTCATAGTTGCTCCTCCTTACTTGTGATACGGTTCGCCGCGCGCGATCTTGAACCACCGGTACAGCTGCTCCAGAAAGATCACCCGCATCAGCTGATGGGGAAATGTCAGCTTGGAGAAACTGATCCTTTCCTTGGCCAGACGCACGACCCGGTCGGACAGGCCGACGGAACCTCCGATGATGAAAACGATGTGACTTGCCCCGTGCAGGGTGTGGTCCATGAGCCAGTCCGCCATACCTTCGGAATCCCTCGCCGTGCCATCGATGGTGAGCGCGCACACATAGGCGTTCTCCGGGATCTTGGCCAGGATCCGATCGGCTTCTTTGTCGAGCAGCTGGGCTGTCTCGGCCGCGGTCATGTTCTCTTTCGTCTTCTCATCGGCCACTTCGATGATATTCAAAGTACAATACGCAGAAAGACGCTTGGCATACTCCGCCACAGCGTCTTTATAGAACTTTTCTTTGATGCGCCCACAGACGATCAAGGTGATCTTCATACGGCGCGCTCCCGGGGATGGATCGGGATCGGCTGCTTCTCAGAGACGCGCTCGATCCAGGCACCCATCTGATTGAACTTGTCCACCATGCGCTCGTAGCCACGGTCGATATACTTGATATTGGTGACGACCGTTTCGCCCACGGCTGCCAGTCCGGCCAGGACCATGGCCGCGCCTGCGCGCAGGTCAGTTGCCTCGACCTCGGTACCGACGAGTTCGGTCACGCCGTCCACGATGGCGATATGGCTTTCAACATCGATGTTGGCGCCCATGCGCTTCAGCTGCTCGACGTAACGGAACCGGTGTCCATCGTAGACACTTTCGTTAACGATGCTGGTGCCCGGAATGGTGGCCAGATAGGCCATCATCTGCGGCTGCATATCTGTCGGGAATCCCGGATAAGGCAGGGTCTTGATCTTGACGGGCTTTTTGCGGATACCTTCGCTGATGACCCGCAGGCTGTCGTCCTTCTCATATACCTTGACGCCGCTCTCACGAAGCTTGGCGGTGATGGCTTCCATATGACGCGGGATCAGGTTTTCTACGGTCACATCGCCGCCGGTGATGGCAGCGGCCACCATGTAGGTTCCGGCCTCGATCTGGTCCGGAATTACCGCGTAGGTGGATCCATGCAGCTTCTGTACGCCACGGATGCGGATGACATCCGTGCCGGCGCCTTTGATGTCGGCGCCCATACTGTTCAGGAAGCTGGCGGTATCGACCACGTGCGGCTCCTTCGCCGCGTTTTCGATGACAGTCGTGCCCTTAGCCAGCACAGCGGCCAGCATGATATTGATGGTCGCGCCTACACTGACCACGTCCAGGAAGACGTTGGTACCGCGCAGTTCACGCGCCTTTAACTCGATGATGCTTCTCGCATCGACTTCAGCGCCCAGCGCCTCGAAGCCCTTGATGTGCTGATCGATCGGACGGACGCCGAAATCACAGCCGCCCGGGAATGAGACCCGTGCGTATTTAAAGCGGCCAAGAAGAACACCCAGCAAATAGTAAGAAGCCCGCATTTTACGCACCTCTTCAGAGTCTGCACAACTGTTGACCATGGTGCGGCTGTCGATGCGGACGGTATGTTCGTCCAGGTATTCTGTTTCTACATGCAAAGAACGCAGAATGGCAAGCATGTTGTCGATATCCGCGATCTTCGGTATATTCTCGATAATACAGACGTCGTCTGCTAAACATGCGGCGGCGACGATCGCCAGCACCGCATTCTTGGCCCCGTTGATCTGGACCCGGCCCTTCAGCGGCCGCTGTCCATGAATCACCAATTTATCCATGAGGTTCCCCTTTGAATATCGTGTGCCTGAAAGCACGTTTTTCCCCGCAAAGTCTCTTGCTCTATCAGCGGGTCAGATGTTGCTCAATTTCGCATTATAACACTTCTTATTAGAAAAGGCAATACCCTTTACGAAAGCACCGTAGAGGCATCCGTAAACCGGTTGAGCCGCAGGCCCGTCCCGTCCTCTTTAAGGATCGCCATCGTGGGCACGCAGCGGATCCCGTCTTCTTCGATGCTGTAGATCTGATAGCCGAAGAAAAGGGAGATCGCCTCCGGGCTCGTACGGTCCTCCGCCGCCGGTCCCAGCTGCCGCAGGCCTGTATAGAGCAATTCATCCACCGGATACTGGTTCAGCTTTTCGGTCTCATAGCCCTGCACCTGGTACTGGGTCATCACTGCACGCACCACCGCGCCGCGGGTCACGGTCACGATCGTCTGGTTGGCAAACAAAAGCTTGCCATCGTACTTTTCACAGAAGTAGAACAGCCGGGTCTGTTCATCTCCAGCCGTGCTGCGGATCAAAGTCAGGTCCTGCACACCGGTCAGCCCCCGTGCCATCTGCAGGGCGATCTCGCTCCAACGGCTTTCTTCCAGGCCAGGGTCATACGCCGGATCGTTTTGTGTATAGATCATATTGCTGTGATCCCGGTCCACCGTCAGTGTTTCTGTACCGCAGGTGTACAGCACCCGGGCATCGACCATGTAGGACTTTTCATAATCCGTACTCCAGTACTGGTCCGCCCGGGTCTCCAGGTCGTTCTGCTGGAGCACCAGCGCCGCGGCGGGCCTGTGCCTGTCCGGGATCTGGTCCGGCAAGGTGTAGCCCCAGTCGGCAAAACGTTCCCGCACATCCGCGATGCGGGACGCAGGCACCACATACAGCTGCCGGTCGATATATCGGCTGTATCCAAAGAGCACGACATTCAGGACCACCAAAAGGATGATCAAGAACCATCGTATCGATCGCCAGTTCATGTACGCACCTCCTCGACCGGCATGGACAAAGGCCCTTGGTCGGTGTCCGCCTTCCAGAACAGGACCAGTTTGTCCTCGGTCTCACCATATTCCAGACCGAAGGCGCGGATCCTGGTTTCCTCCGGCAGGCCTGCCAGCATGCCCGCCAGCGCCTCGATGTAGGTCTCCCGGATCGAGAAGATGGCGTCCGCTTCCATGGTCTTGTCCAGAAGGTACCGGTGATAGTACCGTACCTGTGCCCCTTCGACAACGATCTGGATCGGGGACGCAAGATCTGTCCACTGCCGGGTCTCCGGGCTCATGGAGAAGGGTACATGATTGTAGGCATAGTTCCAGGAAAAGGTATAGGTCCCTCCCTCAGAGATCTCCAGGTCACAAAGATAGATCTCCTGCAGCAGTGTCTTATCAAAGGCCAGGTCGGCCTGCAAAAAGCTATAGGCCAGCCGATAAGCCTCCTGCAAAGATAGTGTCTCTCTTTCTGACGGATCCTGGGTGGAAACATACTGCAGCAGACCGTGCACATCGTAGCGGACCGTGTGTTTTTCATCTGCGTACCAGACGAAGTCCTCTCCCTCTTCGACCTGACGGGCCACGTCAGGGTGATCGAAGAAGTGCATGACGTAGGCCGTGGCCGCTTCCACATCCAGAGTCCCCTCTGTCACGTGGGAAATGGAGATCTGGGGGATGTGATACATGGACCGGCTTTCCAGTTCACGTACATAGCAGCCATCCAGGAACATGGCCGGGAAGCGGATATGCGCATCGATATACTCCGGTGCCGCGGCTTCCAGGCATTCCATGAATGCACTGTTGAAGTTCTGCGCCGCCCGGGAGGACACATTGACCGTGCTCTCTGCCCGCAGGAAGCTCTGATGATCCTGGTCCACCAGATACAGTGTCACGGGCTCGTTGCGGGTCTGGGAAGGGATCAAAATGATCTCCTCCACATCGATCAGGCCAGTATCGATCAAAAGCAGTTCCCGGATCGCCTCCAGCGGCAGGGGGCAGGCATATTGGAATACGATCCCCGCCCGGTTCGTGGGCAGTTCCTGCTCCGTGATGGACGTAACGGTGAATCCACCACGTACCATACGATTGATCAACGTGCGGGAGGCCGTCCACAGTTCCTCATAAAAGCCGGACAGCTCTGTGATCCGCGCGAAGCGGGACCCGTCCCCGGTCAGATATATGTCAAAAGGCTCCAAAAGTGAAGCCTGCGTGTCCTGTTCGATCTGCCGCGTGGCCAGGCTCCGTGCGTCCGGACGGTCCATCTGGGTCCACAGCCGGTAGACCTGCACGATGGCCAGAAGGATCAAAAGCACCAGAGAAAGTGAATATAAAATGCCCTGGAAGACCGGATTTTTGCCAAACCAATTCTGCTTATTCATCGGCCGTACTCCTCAAACAGGTTCAGATAGAAGTCGATCAAGGTATCTTCTGTCTCGGAGCTTTTCCGGTCGATCTGGTAGATCCGCGCACGGGTCCCTGTTTCAGACGTGACACCGATCCACAGCTTCTGTCTGCCCACCAGCGGGATCGGGATGTTTTCCTGGTACAGATGGGACCGGTTGACCTTCGTTTCGTTCTGATACCAGATGACCGGCTGGCCGCTTTCCCCCGCTGTGTACATGACGCTCAGGATCCGGACGTTTTCATCCGCCGTGCCGCCGACGGGCAGCAGAGTGTCGAATGTATAATAGATCTCCTTAAGATCCAGGCCCAGCACCAGGCTGTCGACCTTGGCAGGATCGCCCTCCGTCAGGATCTCCACCGGTTCCTGGTCATAGAAGATCAGCTGTACCATTTTGTCGGTGTTGACCTCTTCCGCTGATGCGGAGCCCCGGAGGCTGAAGAGGACGCAAAGAAGGAGAAGCCCCGGTATCCACTTTTTCATACGGTCTCCTCCTTAGGTTCCAGCAACGGGAAACTGAGCCAGAAGGTGGAACCGCTGCCATAGCGGCTCTCGACCCAGATCTCGCCGTGATGCATATCCATGATCTCCCGGGCGATGGCCAGTCCCAGACCGGTGCCGCCCATGGAACGTGACCGGGCCTTGTCCACCCGGTAGAATCGTTCAAAGATCCGCTCTTGTTCTTTTTTCTCGATGCCCATGCCCGTATCCCGGACGAAGACCTCGATCCGGCCGGTCCGCGGGCGCGGCCGCATGCCTAAGGTGATCGATGCCTTTTCCGGACTGTATTTGACCGCGTTGGTGATCAGGTTTCTGAGCACCTGCTCCACCCGCTGTTTGTCCGCTTCGATGAAATAGGACGTGGTGCTGCCGGTAAAGGTCAGGCTCTGCTCCTTCTGCCGGGCCAGGAAGAGGTGCTCCTCCACACTGTCGCGCACCAGCTGCGTCAGGTCCACCGGCTCCAGCTGCAGTTTGACCTGCCGCGAATCGATCCTGGACAGTTCCAGAAGTTCAGTGATCAGATAGGTCATCCTATCGGATTCATGGTTGATGACATGCAGGAACTGCTCCTCGACTTCCGGCTCATCCTTGGCGCCGTCCATGAGGGTCTCCACATAGCTCTTGATGGTCGTGATGGGGGTACGCAGTTCGTGGGACACGTTGGCCACGAATTCCTTCTGCATTTCTTCCATCTGCTTCTGCTCCGTGGTATCCTGCAGAACCACGATCAGGCCGGCGATGACCCCTTCTTCTTCCATATATTCGACGAAGATGGCGTTGATGTAGGCGCCTTCCACCTGCATCAGCTGGGTATGGGTCTTTTCCTCGGCGGCCAGAAGCTCCTCGATGGTGAGCGGCGCGAAGATGGCATTGAAGTCCTCGTACAGGATTCGGTCGCCCAGAAGCTTGGCGGCGGCGGGGTTGCTTTGCACCATCGTGCCTTCTGTATTGTATACGACAAGGCCGTCCGCCATGTAGGAGAACACGGTGGACAGCTTGTTCTTTTCATTATTGACTTCCCGCAGCATGTTGCTCAGTTCCCGGCCCATGTAGGCGAAGTTGCTTTCCAGCTCCATCAGCTCGTCATTGTTGCCGAGAGGGATAGCAGGCTCCTCACCCGCCGCTTCCAGATTACCCTTCGCCATTTCCTGGGTCTTGTGGGTCAGACGGCGCAGGGGCGAAGAGATGGTGCCTGCCAGAAAATATGCCAGGACACCGGCGATCAGGATCGCGACGGCGGAGGCCGTGATGATGATCATCATCGTATTGTAGACCGTCCGTTCGACCTCGGCCATGGTCTGCCGGATGAACAGGATGTAGGTATTGCTTTCCCCACTGGAGCGGTAGCGCAGCGGGAAGGACCGGGCATAATCACCAACGGAGATGCTTTCTTCCTCCTCGTTGACCCGGTGCACGTACAGTTCATCGATCGTTTTCCCGGCCAGTGCGTCCATGATGGTGCGGGAGGCCAGGTCCGCCTGCGTCAGCGCCGAGTCACGGTAATAGACCATGTCCCCGTTCTGGTCCAGCAGGTAGATATTCTTGGTGTCCATGTTCACGGATTCCAGCATCAGCGCACTTATGACCTCAGCAAACACAGCCTGGATGTCGGATTCTTCTTCCAGACTGGCGGTCTGCAATGTATCTACGATACGGTCTGACGTATACTCGAGTTCTGTATAGATCTCCTTATACTGGTTGCGCTGTACACTCATGATGATGTACACGCCACTGACTACGATGACGAATACGACCAGGAGAATATACAGAAACACGAGCTTCCACTTGATGCTGCCCATGATCTGATTTAGATTTTCTCGTTAAAATAGTAGCCGATGCCGCGCTTGGTCAGGATATACTCCGGCTCACTCGGCTTGTCCTCGATCTTCTCACGCAGGCGGCGGATCGTAACGTCCACGGTACGGACATCACCGAAATACTCGTAGCCCCAGACCTTTTCCAGAAGATCCTCCCGGGAGAAGATCTGCCCACGCTGCGTCATGAAGAACTTCAGAAGTTCCAGTTCCCGCAGGGTCAGATCCAGCGTCTGGCCCCGCTTGATGACCTCGTAATGATCCTCATCGATCATCAGGTCGCCGGCGGCCAGTTCGCCCTGCTTTTTATCCTCCGTTCCGGTCCGGCGGAGATTGGCCCGCACACGGGCCATCAGTTCCCGCACCTTGAAAGGTTTGCTGACATAATCATCTGCCCCGAGTTCCAGACCCAGCACGGTATCGACCTCTTCCGCCCGCGCCGTCAGGAAGATAACGGGGACATTGCTTGTCTGCCGTACCTTTTTCAGTACTTCAAAACCATTGAGCTCCGGCATCATGACGTCCAGCAGGATCAGGTCCGGATTCTCGTGCTCGAACTGCTGCACGCACTCCGCACCATCCAGTGCCGTGATGACCTGAAAGCCCTCTTTCTTTAGATTGAATTCCAATATATCGACGATACTTTTCTCATCGTCACAGACCAGGATCTTTTCGTTCATGGTTTCCTCCCCCATCTTTCTGGCGATGTCAACGGTACATCCAGCGGCAGAGAACACTTTCGCATTCTATATTTATTGTACCAAAAGTACTCGCAATGTCAATTTTTTTTGCTATAATATAGGTAATTATTCAAAAAGGAGTCTCTATGGCTAACATATTTGATTATCTGGCCTGGCGCGCCGACGTCCCCTTCTCCATTGACCCCTTCAACGAGGTGGACAACCTGGTCCTGTCGGAGCTGGCCTATACTGATTTTTCCGGGATCGTGGGGACTGCTCCCGTCTCTTTGGAGGATGCCTGCACCGCCTATTTTGCCCGGTACAACCGTGAGGAAGTGCTGCAGCGCACCACCTACACCGGCAAAGCGCCGCTCTTGATGGAAGACATGGTGCGGGGCGCCCGCTTCCGCAGCATGACCCTGAGCCATTACTTCAGCGAACTGGATAAAGACCAGAACGTGCAGATTGCGGCCATCACCCTGCACCTGCCGGACGGTACAGCCTTCGTTGCCTTCCGTGGGACCGACGGTACCCTCATTGGCTGGAAAGAGGACTTCGGGATGGGCTTCGAGTCCCACACGGCCGGACAGCAGCGGGCTGCCGCCTATCTGGATGAGGTCGGCCAGGCAACAAGAGAGCCCCTGCGGGTCGGCGGACACTCCAAGGGCGGCAACTTCGCAGTCTACGCATCGGCCTTCTGCGCGCCGGAGGTCCGCGCGCGCATTCGCGAGATCTACACCAACGACGGACCTGGCTTCCGGGATGACATCCTGGCGACTCCCGAATACGATGCCATCGTTCCGCGGGTCATCAGCATCGTGCCGGATACGTCCATCATTGGGAAGCTGCTGGGCAGTGAAGGTGTGCACCGCATCGTGGAATCCTCCGCCTCCGGTCTGATCCAGCATGACGCTTTCACCTGGCAGGTACTGCGCAACCGCTTCGTTGAGGCTGCGGCCACCGAGATGGGCATCTTCATCGACCAGTCCATCAAGCACTGGTTCGCGGAAATGGACGATGAGGAACGCCGCACTTTGACCGACACCGTCTTCACCGCCTTCGAGACCGCCGGTATGGAGAACTTTCACGACGGCACCCGGTTGAAGCGCCTGGAAACGATGTACCAGAGCCTGCGCAAGCTGCCCAAGGAGCAGCAGAGCGACATCCTACGGGCCGTCGGCCTTCTGTTCCAGAGCGGCGGCCAGACCGCCTGGGCAAAACTGTTGGGAGAAAAATAAAAACACATGCTGAAAAGAATTCGCTTCATTCCAGCATGTGCTGCATCTCATAATCTCCAGGTCACCGTCTGGTTGTTTTTGCCTTCCACCTTTTCAAAACCCAATGATTCGTACAGACAGATCGCCGGGGTGTTGTCGACCTCGACCAGGAGCATCATATCTGCCGGCCGATTGAGTTCGATCGCCTTGGCGACGAGTTTCCGGCCCCAGCCGCGGCGGCGGTAAGACGGTTCGACCCATACATCAAAAGGTTCATTATCATCGAAGCATTTCGTGATGTCGATATATCCTACTACGCGGCCATCTTCCACAGCCAGCAGCACGCGGAAACGCTCCGGCGCTTCGATCACGCGCTCTGCCGTCCAATATACATCCTTTCCATGGATCGCCTTATACTGTGCCTCATAGGTCTTGGACAGCGGTTCGATCCCCGTGGTATCGATCTGCAGATGCCGGTCATGCAGGACC
>CADBPG010000101.1 GCA_902796435.1 uncultured Eubacteriales bacterium
ATGATCTTCTATGATTGTATCATTCCCTACCTATAATTGCAACTTTGAAAAAACTTAAAACTTTTCCGATCTCGTGCAACATTTGCACATACCTGGTTGTTTACAGGGTGAAAGGAGTCTTGCAATGTGGGCCGGTGGCGGGTATACTTACGCTGAAGCAAATATCAGGCAGAAAGGAAGCATACCCATGGAGCAGGCATTACGACCGATCAATCTAGGCAGCAGAGTGTACGCACAATTGACTGCCTTTGCAGCCAAGATCGTCAATATATTCTCTCATGCGGAAGACACGCATACTACGGCAGCCCATTTGCTGGAAACCTATGGGGACGCCATGCTGCGGATGGCGTATTCCTATCTGCACAACAACGCCGACGCAGAGGAAGTGGTCCAGGACGTTCTGATCCAGTACTTAAAAGAAACGCCCACCTTCAACGGACCCGTCCATGAAAAGGCCTGGTGCCTGCGCGTCGCCGCCAACCTTTCCAAGAACCGCATTAAATATAACAATGTCCGCCGGGCCGATGAGCTCAATGACGAGTTGGTGGCGGAGGAACGGGAAGACTTGAGCTTCGTTTGGGAAGCCGTCAAGGCACTGCCGGAGAAATACCGGGAAGTGATCCACCTGTTCTATCAAGAAGGCTACAGCACCGCCGAGGTCGCCCGGATCCTCGGCCGCAACGAGGCCACCGTCCGCTCCCACCTGGCCCGGGGACGCGAACAGTTGAAAACGATCCTGAAGGAGGCGTATGATTTTGAGTAAAAAATACAACGAGATCATGGATCATGTCCGTCTGTCCGACGCTGCACGCACCCGGATCCTGGAGCAGGTAGAAAAGACGGAGGTCCGTCATTCCACCTTCCAGTGGCGGCAGTGGGGTGCAATCGCGGCCTGCCTGGCCATCGCTTTGATCGGCATCTTCGCCTGGAACGCGCAGAACAAGCCAGTCCCGGATAAGAACCCGGTCCTGACCGGGCCTGTAAGCCCCGAGGAGACAGCCTCTCTGGATGAACTTTCCGAGGCCGTGGGCTTCCCGGTGGAGGATGTGGCATCCATATGCTCTGCGGATGCCGAGGTGCAGTACACCAACCTCTTCGACGAAATGGCCGAGATCACTGTGCAGGACGGCGGGCAGAAGATCGTCTTCCGCAAGGCCCAGGGCAGTGATGATATCTCCGGCGATTACAACGCCTATGATGTGACCCAAGAAACTACGTTGGCCGGTGTGCCCTGCACGTTGAAGGGCGACGGCGCCACCGTGACACTCATCCTCTGGGAGAAGGACGGCTGCTCCTACGCGCTGCGGCTGGAACCCGCCCTTGCCGAAGCAGAAGCCTCTGCCCTTTGCACACAGATCCTGAATCTCCAATAAACTCTGACCCGGAAGGTTTCCATGTTATATCTCATATTGTTTGCAATCACTGTACTGGCCGGTCTGGTGCAGGGCGTGACCGGCTTCGGTTCCTGCATCGTAATCATGATGGTCCTGCCCTTCTACTTCCCTCTGGCCGAGGCGGCGGGCATCGCCGTCGCCACCACGCTCATCATGGGCGTCGTCATGATCCTGCGGTACCGCTCCCACATCAAGGTCCGGGAGGCGCTCCTGCCCTCGGTCTTATATATCATCGTGAGCAGCCTGGCGATCCATTTTTCCGCGCAGGTGGACCAGGCCGTCATGAAGAAGGTCTTCGGTGTATTTCTGGTCCTGCTGTCGGAATTCTACCTGGGCTTCGCCCCCTCCGGCAGCAATCAAAAAAAGCTCCCGCTTCTAGCAGGAGCTTTGTGCATCATTTTATCCGCGGCCTGTGACGGTCTGTTCGGCATCGGTGGACCGCTGATGGTCATCTACTTCATGCACCGGACCACCGACCTGCACGAATACCTGGGTACCCTGCAGCTCTTCTTCCTGGTGAACAACGTATACAACACCGCCTTTCGTTTCTACCGCGGCGTGCTAGGGTCCAAGCACCTGATCTACATTCTCTGCGGCATGGCCGGCATCCTCGTCGGTGTGCTGATCGCCGGCAAGATCGTGGACAAGCTGCGCCGCGACGTACTGCGCCGTCTGATCTACGTCATGATCGGGATCAGTGGCCTGATCAATCTGCTGTAGGCATCCTGTGCATCCGCACCTGATAGGTGATATACAACAGGACCGCGGCACCGGCCCAGGCCATGATCAACCTCCAGGGTGTACCCTCGGTCAGCGACTGGACTTTTGTACTTCTTTTCTGTGACATTTTATTCCTTTGAACAGATCCCCCTGCGGCAAAGTGCGCAAGGGGATCTTCTGCTTTATTGCTTTACATTACTTCCGGGTGTCGACAACGACTTTCCGGATGACCTTCAGGATCCGGTAGGCGCACAGCTGCAGCTCCGCTTTGGTGATTGGATAGCGCACTTCGCCTTCCATCGCGCCGACGCTGTTGATGATGCTGTTCAGGTCATGCTCTCCGCCCGGCATGGTCAGGTCGTTGCCGGCCTTGATGCAGCCGGCCGCGTCGGAATCCGGATACTTGCGTACCGGAGGCTCTTCTCCGAAGAAGCCCGGACCGCCGGTGGTGCCCCAGTCGGTCATGACCAGACCTTCGAAGCCCCATTCGTCACGCAACATCGCGGTGACGGTATCGTACTTGTTGGCCGCGTGCTCGCCGTTGATCAGGTTGTAGGAGGTCATCAGGCTGAGGGGCTGGCTTTCCTTGACAGCGATCTCGAAGCCCTTCAGGTAGATCTCACGGATGGCCCGCTCGGAAACGTGGGCGTTGTTGCCCTGGCGGTTGTCCTCCTGGCTGTTCAGCGCGAAATGCTTGATGCAGGTGCCGCAGCCCGGATGCTTCTGTACACCCTTGGTGTCGGCGGCAGCGCACTTACCGGCTACCAGCGGATCCTCGGAATAGTACTCGAAGTTACGGCCGCACAGCGGGTTACGATGGATGTTCATGCCCGGCGCCAGCCACAGGTTGGCGTGGAACTCTTCCATCTCGCCGCCGACGATATCACCCGCATCTTCCACCGCCTTCAGATCCCAGGTCTGGGCCAGCAGGGTCGCGATCGGGATCGCGGTGCAGTACTGATAATAATCCTTGGCATCCGCCGGACGCTCCGGCTTCTCGCCCTGCATGAGCAGTCCGCCGCCAAAGCCGGTATCGCTCAGGCCCGGGATGACGTTGTCATCCGCATCGGTCACGAAATGGGGCGCCAGGCGCAGGCCTGCGGGGCCATCCGGAAGTACCAGGTTCGGTACCTTGCGGCTGTCGATCAGCTGGGAGGTGGTGTCACCAGCGGCACCCGGGACCGCGGTGGAAGAATTGCCCACCTGCGGGCCGCCAAATCCGCCGCCACGGGCGGTACCGATGCACAGATCCGCCATCTCTTCGACGGTCAGCTGCGCGACCAGTTCCTTCAGGTCGGCCTTACCGGCGATGACATCGTCCAGGGTGATGGTCCAGTCCTTATCGGTGGTCATCTCTTCCGGCGCACCACTGTAGGTGATGACTTCGGTCTCGATGGCTTCCGGATCCAGCAGCAGGACCTGGGCCGCGGCCTTCTCGGCCTCTTCGCCTTCGTAGCTGTAGACGTTGCCGGTGGGCTGGATCGGATTCATTTCGCCATCCAGAGTCGCCCTGTTCTCCAGCTTGCTGGTGACCTTACGCTCTTTCAGCTCGATGGCCGCCACAACGTGGGTGTTGCGGGAATGGGTACCCACGCGCAGGAAGTATTTTCCAGGCTCCAGGACCCAGCTAGCGCACTTCTCACAGTAGGAGGCCATGTCACGCGCACTGAAGGTGATCTCAAGCTGCTGGCTCTCACCAGGTTTCAGTTCTCCGGTCTTCGCGAAGCCGATCAGTTCCTGATAGGGCTTCTCCAGATTGCCGGCCGGTGCGGAATAGTAGACCTGCACCACTTCCTTGCCACTGTACTCGCTGCCGGTGTTGGTCACGGTCGCCTTGACGGTGACCTTGTCGCCGCACAGCCAGACACCGTCGGTCTTGACGTCGAAGGTGGTGTAGCTCTTGCCATAGCCGAAGGGATAGGCCGGGTCGATGTTGAAGGTATCGAAATAACGATAGCCAACGTAGATGCCATCCTCGTAGTACTCGTCGTCCACGTCACCGTTCATGTGGCTGAAGGTCGGTGCGGAGGCATAGTCCATGTAGTCCTCCGCCCAGGTGGTGGTCAGATGGCCGCTGGGTGTGACCTTGCCGGACAGCACGTCTGCCAAAGCATAGCCGGAGATGTTGCCGGCCTGGCTCATGTTCAGGATCGCACCGATCTTCGGGCAGGCCCGCAGGAACTTGGTGTCGATGACACCGCCCACGTTCAGCACGACGACGATATTGTCATAGGTTTCGCCCAGCTTGGTGATGGCGGCCATTTCACCCTCGGTCAGCTCATAATCGCCGGCTACAGGATGGCGGTCCGCGCCTTCACCGGAATTACGGGAAATGACGAAGATGCAGGCATCCGCCTTCTCCGCGGTCTGGATCTCTGGTACATCGGGATCCTTATAGGGGTTCTCCAGGAAGTCCATGATGGCGCCCATGCCTTCTTCTTCGATCTTCTTCTTGAAGGCGACAGTGTAGGTATCAAATGCTTCTTTGCACATGGCATCAAAGGTGTCGAGCCACGCCTTGTTGGCGATCTCATAGCCGGCGTCTTCCAGACCCTGCTCGATGTTGATGACCATGCGGCTGTTGACGTCACCGGAACCGGTGCCGCCCTTGACGGTCTTGCGCACACCGTTGCCATAGGCAGCGATGGTCTTAACGCCCTTCAGCGGCAGGACACCGTTGTTCTCCAAAAGGACCATACCCTGGGTCGCGATCTTCCGGGACCGTTCCATGTTGCGGATCTCCCGCTCGCTGATCTCCGGCGAGCGGCTTGCGAAAATCTTAGCCATACTTCTTCTCCTTATTTTGTTTTATAGACTTTGCTGTTCATCACGTAATTCATCAGATGCGCCACCGCTTCCCGCATTTCGTCCAAGGTGACACGGCCTTCTTCGTAACCTTTCAGTACCTGAGCGATGACCGGAGGTCCGCCCGGCATGACCACATCATTGCCGGCATGGACGGCATCTGCACCGTCTACGACCACGTCCATGTCACCCCAGTCGGTGACGACGACGCCGTCATAGCCCCATTCATCGCGCAGGATCTCGGTGCAGAGGACCTTGTTGCCACCGGCGAAGGTGCCGTTGATCTTGTTGAAGGAGCTCATGATGGTGGTCGGTTTCGCTTCCGTGATGGCCATCTCGAAGGGTTTCAGGTACAGTTCACGGGCCGCGCGGGCGCTGACGATGGAGTCTGCCGCGTCGATGTTCTTGCTGGATTTACCGCGGCGATAGGTCTCCTGCTCATTCAAAGCAAAGTGCTTCGGGCAGGTGGTCACGTCATTGTTTTCCATGCAGCCTTTGGTGATGGCGGTGCCCATGATACCGGTGACCAGCGGATCCTCAGAGAAATACTCGAAGCCACGTCCGCCGATTGGGTTGCGGATCAGGTTCATGGCAGGTGCCAGCCAGCTGTCCACATCCTGCAGGTCCGCTTCCGCACCGGCGGCACTGCCGAATTCATAGGCCAGGTCCGCGTTGAAGGTGCTGGCGATCATGCGGCCGGTAGGCCAGGCGGTGATACCGTTGGAAGCCGGACCATCCTTGTAGAAGGTGGTCAGGATGCCATATTTTTCGATGGCCGGGTTGCAGTAGCCCATGTTGACGTCATCACGGGTCTTGGTGGCGATGTCCTTGCCCTCATCATCCTGGATGGTAGGCGGTGCTCCTTTGGCAGCGATGCCGGAGAAGGGCAGGCCCGGGCCATAGCCATTGCACAGGACCGCCAGTTCCTTCAGGCTCATCTGCTTGACGAACTGCTCCATGGAGACCTTGCCTTCTTTGACATCCTGCAGGGTGGACGGAACCGCCTCCACAGAGAAGTCATAGGGGGTATAGGCCGGCCACAGGATCTGGATATCCTGCTGGGTCAGCGCATAGGTGGGCAGACCTGCTACATCGACAGGCTTCTCGCACTCCGGCTCCATCAGGTGGATCTTGCCCCGGTTCGCGGCGGTAAAGCCGATGTCGGCCGTCACCTTACGGGTGATGATGTCCTCCGCCACGGTGATCGCGCCAACCGGCTGCAGATTGTCGGAGCTGTTGCCGACCAGGACCGCATAGGTACCCTTTTCGATCACGTAGGCGCTCTGCTCCTCATCGAAGGAGGCCAGATCCTTCAGGTCGAAGGAGACCTTGGCCAGGCAGTTGCCGCCGCGGCCCAGTTTCTCGGTCTTCGTGAAGGCCTTCAGTTCCAGATAGGGTTTCTTCAGGCGGCCGAAGGGGGCGTGCACGTATAACTGCACCACTTCCTTGCCACCGAAATCTGTGGAGGTGTTGCTGACACGGACGGTGGCCTCAAACTTGCCATCCTTCATTTCTGTACGCAGAGGCATGATGGAGAAGGCGGCGTAGCTCAGGCCGAAACCGAAGGGATACAGAACCTGTTTCTCAAAGGTCTGGAAATAACGATAGCCGACGTAGATGTCCTCTTCATAGACAGTGACCGGGCTCATGTCGAAGCCAACGCTGCCGTTCTCCTCCGCGGACAGACCATAATCCTTGTAGATCAGGATGGTCTCGGGCTTGTCCTTGTTGGAGCTGAAGTTCTTCGCGGAAGGATAGTCCTCGTAGCTGCAGGCTGCCGTCTCGATCATCTTGCCGGAGGGCGTTTCCTTGCCGGTCAGGATATCGACCAGAGCGCCTGCGGCCTGCTCGCCGGCGGTGCCCATGAACAGGACCGCTTTGACCTGGGGGAATTGCTCGGCGAAAGCCATGTCCACCATACCATTGGCATTGTAGATCACAACGACCTTCGGGAAGACGGCGCAGGTCTTCTCCAGCAGTTCTTTTTCACTGTCCAGCAGATAGTAGTCATCCTCCACGCGGCGGTCGCACTCTTCGCCACCGGTCACACGGCCCAGGATGACGACGGCGGTATCCGTCGCTTCCGCAGAGGCGGTGAAGTATTTATCCTCCGGGATCACTTCCGGAACCGCAGCGGTATAACGACCGAACAGTTCGTAGATCAGGCCGCTGGAGACCAGTCCTTCCAGCTTGCTGAAATCAAATTCTCCCTGGGGATTGGCGGCCCCTTCCTCGGCCTCTTTCTTCTGCAGCGCCTGGTAGAATCCTTCCATGACCGGCTCCATGACGATGCCGGCTTTTTTCAGTTCATCCCACAGCTCCAGCTTGGTATTGGTGCGGGAAGCACCGGAACCGGAACCACCGATAAAGACCGACAGCTGGGTGCGGCCCAGGAAGGCGATCTGTTTGTTGCCTGTAAACGGGAGCAACCTGTCTTCGTTCTTCAGAAGGACCATGCTCTCGACTGCAAGCGCGCGGGCGAGGCCCTTGCGGGCCTCTTCCGACGCGTATTTCATATTCTTGATCATAAATACTCCTCTTTATCCTAAGCTTACTGCGATGGTTCAGTCCGTCCCCAGTCTCTTCGGAATCGCCGCAAGCGGCGATTCGGTCTGAACCTCAGGTACTATATGCTCCGATAGCTGTGAAGGTTCAAATCCGTACCTTGAAGATGGTGACACTTTCCGGTTCTGCGACGAAGGTGTAGGTGTCCTCGCCGGTGGCCGGCAGCTGCTCATATTTCAGTTCAGAGGCGCGGTGCAGTGCCAGCTCCTGCTCCTTGGTCAGGTAGGCAGGGCAGCCCATCTCTTCCCAGGCCTTCTTCGGGTTGGTGTGGTCATCATCGATGACCGCTTTCCAGACCTGTTTCGCGCCGCAGAGCTTCAGCTCCACTTCCTTTGCGTCCTTGGTGCGGCGGTCCAGATCATGGTTGTAGATGAAGACCGTGGCCTCGTTCTGCCCGTCGGTCAGCACCAGGGCTTCGCAATAGGGATCCTGGGCCGGAACGTCGATGCGCAGGCTGCCTGCTTCATGCAGGGCCTGGAACGCGCGGTAGGAAGGCTTCGCCACACCATGGTTGGTCTGCAGACCGAACTCGTTCTTGAAGGGGCCGGGCTTCATGCCCATCTCCTCGAAGATATCACTGACGGTCCAGTAGGAATAGCCCTTGACCAGGCCATCGTTGTAGGCGAAGGTCTGCACGTCGAAGGCGGCCTGATAGCTGGTGTCGTAGTCGCCGGAACCATGCCACTCGGTGTAGTACAGCGGCAGCGGATCCGCCTCGGCCTTGGCCTTACGGGTCATCTGTACCAGGATATCGCGCGGGTTCTTGTTGACCCGGTTCATGAAGGCTTTGCGCATGGCTTCCTTCTCTTCATCCGTCATCTCATCGATGTTCGGCAGATCAAAGCCGGCGCCCTTGGTGCCCGGGCCGTTCATACCCATGGTGGACAGCGGATCATCACTGGGGTAATGATGGGTGGAGATGAAATCAACAGGAACGTCATTATCCGCACAGAACTTCTTGAAGGGGACGATCCAGGCGTTGACAGAGGTGGCGGGACCACCGACCTGCAGTTCCGGATCCACAGCCTTCAGCGTGCGGGCGGTCATCTCGTACAGGTGGAAATAATCCTCCTGGGTGCCATCGAAGAAGAAGCGCAGGTTCGGCTCATTCCAGACTTCGAAGAACCACTGGCGCACCTCGTCCAGACCGTAGCGCTCGATCAGGTGCTCGCCGAACAGGCGAATGAGCTTCTTCCACTCGTCCTCATCATTCGGCATGCAGGGACGGCCCTTGTAATGGAACAGGACCGCGTCCGAGGCTGCCAGATCATCCGGCATGAAACCGATCTCGATGAAGGGCTTCATCCCGATCTCCAACAGGAAGTCAAAGATGAGGTCGATGTTGTAGAAGGAGATGATGGGCTCGCCAAATCCGAAGCTCGGCTTGAAGTAGACGCTCATGTCATTGTCGAACAGGCCATGGAAGCGGATGTACCGGAATCCGATCTCGTTATGGGCCTTGCGGATATGATCCTGCACGTCCTTGCGCAGCAGGGTGGCCGCATGGCAGGAGCCGACGCAGAATTCCCAATAATGCGGATACGGACGGGCGGGTGCTTTAAGATCTACCGAATACTGGACAGACATATGTGATGCCCCTCTTTCATTTATGGTTTTGCTACCTGCATCAGGACAGCATTTAACTTACGGGTCGACTGCTGGCGGTTCTCACCCATCATGGTCTGGATGAAGGGGTTGGTCAGCATATCAGCAACAGTAACGGACTGATCACCGCCCAGGAGCCACTGCTCCGGCAGGGCACGGCCGGCGATGGCCGTCAAGGCATCGATCAGCATCTTCTTTGCTTCCGGGCAGGCCGCAACGTCTGCCAGGGTATCGTTCAGGGAGAAGTAGCCCTCCTTTGTCTCCAAGGAACCTGCGATCTCCTCGACGCTCTCGAACCAGTTGATGGCATCCTGCGTCTGCTTGAAGCCCGGGAAGGTGTACTCTTCCGGCATCTCATCCACACGGCAAAGGGTGATGGTGTCGGTGTACTCCTCCGGCTCGAACTCGAACTCTTCCTCCTCGAAGTCTTCGTCATCCGGCAGTTCTTCGAAGGCGTGGGCACGGGCTGTCAGCACGCTGCCTTCATAGGACAGCGGCACGTTCTCAAAGATGAAGGTGTGCTCGCCTTCCAGCGTATCGAACAGTTCTCCATCCACATACAGGCTGACCTCGTCCAGATTCGAATGGACCCGGATGGTCGTGGTCTCGCCCGGACGGGCAAAGAAGCGGCGGCCATCGATATGGACGAAGGGCTCCTCGCCGAACCAGGCTTTGTATACGTAGAAGGAATCCTTACGGATCTTGCGGTCCATGGTCACCAGGCCCTTATTGTTGCGGCCTCGTGTGCCACCTTCGCGGCGGATGGAGCTGCCGAAGTCGAACATGTTCCAGACGTAGGTGCCCCAGATCCAGGGACGTTCCGCCCAGGTCTCGCAGGCGTTCTCATGGATGAGCACCTGGTACTCCTCAGTATAGTCCATCTTGGTGGGTGTTTCGGAATGATAGGTGATGACGGAATCACAGCCGTACTCGGTGATGGCAAAGCGGCGCTCCGGATACTTGCCATGGTACTCATCGCACCAGGCGGCCAGATCGGTCATATCGCCTCGGTACCAGCCGAAATAGTGGTTCCAGCCCTCTGCGTCGGAGATGTCATGCAGTTCATGGTCCCAACCGGCGCCGTATTCATGGGCGATCACGGTCAGGCGGTCCGGATCCAGGCTCTTGACGGCCTCGTTCAGATCCCGGTGGCAGGCCAGCAGTGTGGGCTGGATCTCCGGGCGGGCATTGTCGCCCATCAAGACCTCATTGGACAGACCCCAGCAGAAGATAGAGGGATGGTTGTAGTTCTGCGCCACCAGTTCTTTGATCTCGTTGACGGCTGAGGCATGGGCATCCTCGTCCCAGGAACCGGCAAAATAGGGGATCTCCGCCCAGACCATCAGACCCAGTTCATCACAGGCATCGTACATTTCCTGCGCCTGCTGATAGTGGGCCAGACGGACGGAATTGGCGCCCATCTCTTTGATGATCTCCGCATCTTCCCAGGCTGCTTCCTCTTCCAGGGCATTGCCCAGATACAGCCGGTCCTGATGGCGGCAGACACCGCGCAGCGGATAGGGCTCATCGTTGAGGAAGGCGCCCTTCTCCGCGTCGATCTCGAACTTGCGGATACCGAAGAGGCTCTCCGCCTCGTCCAGGACTTCGTTATGGGATACCAGGCGGACCCGGGCATTATACTGTGCGAAATCAAAGGCCGGATCCCAGAGCATCGCATCGGGGACGTAGGTCTTCAGGGTGACCAGATCATCGGCGAAGCCCCAGGCTTCCGCCACCACGGTCTCCTCATCCGGATCGAAGATCTCCAAAGAGACCCGCTGCCCGGCTTCCCAGCCTGTCAGGTGCACACGGACCTTGACATCTGCACCATCACCGTTCGGCGTGGCATCGATGTAGTAACCGGGGCCGCCGAACTCATCCAGGGAGATGCGGGATGCCGGCGCACTGACGAGCCGGACGTAGCGGTACAGGCCACCGTAGAAGGTGAAGTCCGCCCGCTGGGGGTAGACCTTGTCACTGTAGCGGTTGTCCGCCAGGATGGCCAGGGTGTTTTCACCCTCGACCAAAGCGTCGGTGACGTCCGCCCGGAAGATGCTGTAGCCGCCCACATGGCGGGTAATGAACCGACCGTTGACCCAGATCTCGCCCACCAGGCCGCAGGCGCCGACTTCTACGTACAGGCGTCCGCCCGGAATGGGCTGCTTGGGTGCTTCAAAACTGGTCACATACCAGTAGGCACCACGGTCGAACTGCACGCCGATCTGCCCGTCGATGGCATTCCAGGTATGGGGCAGCGTGACTGCTTCCCAGTCTCCGGACTCCGGCATTGCCGCCGGAGCCTCGGTGCAGGTCTTGCTAAAGAGCCAGCCTTCGTATAAATCAATGATCTCTCTCATGATATCATTCCTTTGTCTTGAATTGGATGTTGGTCTTATCCCTGCTTTCGCCGAACGCGGTGAAGTTCAGCAGGCCCGGCGTGATACCTTCCGGCGCGCCCAGGATGCGGATCCGGACGAAATTCGCCAGGACCGTATCGATGGGATGATAGGCCACGCTCAGGTCGATCTGGTTGTGGCTGAAATCAACGACGGTCTTCCACTCCTTCGCGTCGGTAGAGGTCTCGATCACGTACTGATAAGCACCGCCGCAAATCCCTGCCTGCAGGTCCATACCGATGTCCTTCCACATGACACGGAAAGCGGAAACATGGAAGCTGCCCTGCAGGTTGACGGCCAGCATCGGTTCCTGATCGTCCGCTTCCGGCTGCCACCAGGTGTGCAGCGCTTCGTCGATGGCGTACATGGGGTAATGGCCGTCCACGTAGGAAGAAGTCAGGGTCGGCTTGAAGATGGTCAGGGTGACCAGCTCTGTGGCGTTACCCTTCTCCGGCCGCTGCATGACGCCCGGATACCACTGGGGCACATCACAGCCGGTCAGCGCGAAGAGGTTGCCATCCTCGTCGAAGCCGGCAGCATCCATACCGATACGGCGCTCCATCGTGGCATCTACGCACACAGGGATGGTATAGAAGATCCACAGGGTATCCTCCGGTCCTTTGACCAGAGAACCATGTCCGCCGCCCTTGCACAGGCCCTTGTCCCGGTTGCGGGAGACGGGGTTCTTCGCCTGCGGCAGGAAGGGACCCAAGGGGCTGTCAGAAGTGTAGGCGCCCATGGCATAGGCATAGTATTCCGTACCGGAGCAGGAATAGACCAGATAATACTTGTCCCCATGCTTGACCATCCAGCTGCCTTCGATGAAGCCGATGCCCCAGTTTTCGTTGCAGGCACCGAAGCGCTCCCAGTAATTCTCTTTGTTGAAGGGGATCAGGACCTTCGGCTGGGTCAGCAGCTTGTTGGGCTGTTCCGGATCCAACTCCGCACCCATGATGCAGGGGCCAAGGCCAAAGTACAGGTACAGACGGTCGTCATCATCCCGGAAGATCATGACATCGCCGGCGACGAACTCCCGGCCATCCGGCAGGGTCCAGTCACCTAGGAGGGTCCATGGGCCGATGGGGTTGTCGGAAACGAACAGCGGCGTATTGTTGGCCGCACCGTAATATTTGCCGTGATACTCTTCCACCGTCGGCGCCATCGGCGCGGAAATAGGCATCCAGGACTCATCATGGTGCACCGTCCAGTTGACCAGATCGTCGCTTTCATAAACAGCGCCGGAAGTGATGTACAGGTACCATTTTCCGTTGAAATAATAAGCAGACGGATCGGCCGTGGCACGCACGTCATTGCGGCCGGCTTTTCCGTACGCGAAATTCATGATCTCGCCGATATTGACGTCATAGGCATGTCCGTCCTCGGCCATCAAAGTCTCGATATCGATCATCTTCTTGCCGCCGCGGCCCCAGGCAAGGCCGGGATTGCGCATGGCTTCGAAATCAGCATCCGGGGCCATTTCCCGTTTTTTCCCTGAAAGCACCGGGTAGTCCGGGATGACGATCGGGTTGATAAATGTTCTGCGGATATCTTTTTCCATATATTCTCTCCTTAGTCGAACAGGTGGATCTGCACCTTCAGCAGTGTCGGCGCACCGAAGCGGACATGCTCCTCATCGCCATTCAGCAGGCGGGAGACTGTCCATACACCATCGATGAATGCGCCTTCTTCGATGGTCAGGTACTCAAAATACGGACGTTTCGGATCCAGCGAGGCAAAACCAGGCATGCAGCCCAGGCCCAACAGGTAGAAGGTATCCGGTGCCACACGGGCCGCCAACAGCGCTCCACCGCCCTGCTGGATCATCGGGCCTTCAAACACCGCGCTGATGGCCACATCGCCGAATTCCATGGTCCGGCGGTCCGGATCCTCACGGATCAAAGCATCCAGATCCTTCGTACCATACAATTCGCCCAGGACCGGTGTCAGACCGCCGATCAGTTCGTTGACGCGGGCATAGGTGGCGGGATCCATCTTCTCACTCAAGGCCTTGTCGGTCACGTCCATGCCTACGGCCTGACCGAGGAAGGTATCCGCCTGCTGGCCCAGATCATCGATGCCGAAGGGTGCGAAGCACAGGGCATGATGATGGCCGACCGCGTAGATCAGGCGTCCCGGCGCGCCGCCATGCATGGCGACTTCCGGGATGAACAGCGGGTTGCCCTGCTTGGTGTATTTCTTGCAGGTGTCTACAAACTGCGGGATGTAGATATCCGGCGCCAGCCAGTCCAGAGACGGGGCCACCGTCTGGTAGACTTCCATGGCACGGTAGACCGGGCCGCCGCTGGGGTATTCACCTGGCTGTTTGCCCTGCACCAGCCAGCAGTTGGCATACATGGGGATGGGATATTCCGCCTTGCCGGCCGCCGCGACTGCTTCGATATAAGAGGCGGTATGATAGGCCATGAACATTTCATCGGCAGCCGCACCAAAGACTTCCGGCCAGGTGCCGTCCTGGCACTGGTCCAGAGCCGCACGGACGTCCTCTACCAGTTCTTCCTTGCGGGCCAAGAGACCTTCGATGAGCTTTCCCGGTACCTTGCTGTTGAAGCTGGCATCGGCCACGTCACTGTGGTCACGGGAGCTGCCCAGCATACCAGTCTCGTTCTCCACCTGGATCAGGATGACGGTATGGTCGGTATCATATTCTTTCAGATGGCGGCACAGAGCGGCAAAGGCCCTGGCATCGGCCTCCCGGGTCGCATCGCAGAAAGCGGAAAGTGTCGTATAGGGGACTTTGTGGCCGAACATAGTGAAATAGCTGACCTTTTTGCCCTTCTCTCCCTCTGCGCGCAGGAACCGGTCCGTATCCTTCTTGACCCAGTTCGGCGCGTAGGAGCAGTTGGCATTCTTCCAGGCGCCGAACCAGAGGATACCGAATTTCATGTCATGGGCTTTGGCCTGTTCGATCAGACCATCGACCAGTTCAAAATGGAACTCTCCCTCCACCGGCTCCGTCTGCTGCCAGGTGACCGGGAACAGCAGGCTGTTCAGGTTGGCAGCCTTCAGCTTGTCCCAGATGGGCTCCATGTAGGACAATGTGGAAGAACTGGAATTGTGCAGTTCTCCGGAAAGCAGAATATACGGCTTGTCATCGACCAGCAGTACTTTCTGTCCGTTACGGACTTCCACACGCGGCAAACTCATAGGAATCTACCCCTTTCTATTGAACAAAATCGTTATACTACGATAGAATATGCGTTTTTAAAAAATTCCCTCCGTATTTCGCGGAGGGAATTCAAGTTTGATGTAGATCAACCCTTAACCGCGCCGATCATGACGCCCTTGGTGAAGTACTTCTGAATGAACGGATAGAAGCACATAATGGGCACGGTACTGACGATGATGGTCGTGTACTTGACCAGCTTACGCTCTGTCTGCACGTTCTTGACGGCATCCGCCGAAGAAGTCATGACAGCGGTATCGTTGAGCAGCAGGATCTCACGCAGGATCAGCTGCAGCGGATACTTGGTACGATCTTTCAGGTAGATCATAGCCGGGAACCAGGAGTTCCACAGGCCGACCGCATAGTACAGCACGATAACGGCGATGGTCGCCTTGGACAGCGGTACGATGATGCGGGTCATGATCGTCCATTCGCCGGCGCCTTCGATACGGGCGGACTCTTCCAGAGCTTCCGGAACGTCCGCGAAGGCGGTACGCAGGATGATCATGTTGAACATGCTGATGGCGGACGGGATGATGACGGCCCAGCGGCTGTCATACAGACCCAGGTTCTTGACGACCATATAGGTCGGGACCATACCACCATTGAACAGCATGGTGAAAGACAGGAACAGCATAAAGAAGTTTCTCTTCGCAAAACGTTTGCGGGAGAAGGCATACGCGCCCATGATGGTGAGCACGGTGCTGATGAGGGTACCTACGATAACGTAGAACGCCGTATTGGCATAACCCGTCAGGATGTTCGGGCTGGAAAGAACGATCTTATAGCCGCCCAGTGTCGGATTTCCGAGAGGCCAAAAGACCAGACCGGAATGCGACGTCAGAATATCAGACTGGGAGAAGGACGCCATGATGACGTGCCATACAGGGGCCAGGAAGATCACGCCCAGTAAGATCAGGAACAGATAAAGGAAGATCAGAAACGCAATGCGTCCGGGTGATTTTTTGATTTTCATCTTCTTCTCCTCCTTAGAACAGACTCGTTCCGGCGAACTTCGCGCTCAACTTGTTGGATACGATCAGCAGGATCGTATTGATGACAGAGTTGAACAGACCGACAGCCGCAGAGTAACTGTAGTTGAATTCCTGAAGACCTTTACGATAGACGTACGAAGAAATGACATCGGCCGTCTCGTAGGTGTTGGTGGAATACAACAGGATGATCTTTTCGTAACCGACCGCGAACATGGTACCCATGCGCAGGATCAGCAGGGTGATGATGGTCGGAACGATACCGGGCAGCGTAACGTGCAGCGTCTGCTTCCAGCGGCCCGCGCCGTCCAGAGAAGCTGCTTCGTACAGTTCCTGATCGATACCTGCCAGTGCAGCCAGGTAAATGATGGAGCCGAAGCCGATGCCCTGCCACATATCAGACAGGATGTAGATGGTACGGAAATACTCCGGCTGACCCAGATAATTGATCCGTTCACCGCCGAGCTTGACGATCAGGTCGGTGATGGCACCATCGGAAGCGGTAAAGTCAGCGACAAGACCGCAGACGATGACCAGAGAGATAAAGTACGGCAGGTAAGAGATCGTCTGGATCGATTTCTTGAACCATTTGTTATTGACCTCGTTCAGCAGCAGAGCGAAGATGATCGGTGCCGGGAAACCGAAGATCAGGTTCAGAACACTGATCATCAAGGTGTTGCGCAACAGACGGCCAAAATAGATGCTGCCGAAGAAATCAGCGAACTGTTTGAAGCCGACAAATTCGCTGTGTAAGAAACCGCCCCTGGGCGTGTAATTCTGAAACGCCATGACCAGACCGAACATCGGCAGATAGGCGAAGATCAGGAAGAACGCCAGTACAGGAATGATCATGATGTACAGGCCGGGGTTTTTCTTCATATCTTCAATAAATGATTTCATAAAGCATCCCCTTTTTGGATTTTATGAAACCCGGCCTACAAGGTAGGCAGGTCGGAAAAGACCTCCTCCGCCATTGGAGAAGGAGGTCTTTGGTTGCAATAAACAGTGATGAATTAACGAGCGAAGAAACGATCCAGAGCTGCCTGCTGCAGGGAGATCGCCTCATCGATGCCCATGCCCTTAACGGACTCTACATATGCATCCCAACCGGACAGATCTTCGGAACCAAGGATGAACTTGGTGGTCATTTCGCCGACGTAGGTGTTGACGTCGCCCATGATGGTGGCGTAGCGGTTTGCTTCGTCAGAGGTCATGGTGATATTCGGCATCATATAGATGGCATCGTAATCGATGTTGCTCGGCCATACGTCATTGATGGCATCCAGAGCCTTCTGATCAGCGGTCTGCAGCTCACGATCCCAGATGTACATACCAGCGGAACGGAAGCAGAACTTGGTCATGGCATCGGTCGGAGCCAGGCCGTCCGGGTTGTTGAGGATCTTGTCGGTGTAGACCGGCTTGCCGTCGACCATGGTATAGGTGTCGCCCTCTACGCCGTAGTAAGCCAGATATGCCCACTCCTGTTTGGAACCCAGGTCAAGGTAGGCAGCCAGGGTATCCTGGTCTTTCGCCATCGTGGAGATCGCGGCAGTACCGGTACCACGGGTGTAGTTATACTGGCACAGATGCAGCTTGTCGCCGGCATTCTTGACAGGCGCCGGAACTGCGACAAGGTCCATATCCGGGTTGCCGGACATGGCACCGCGCAGGCCAATCAGGCTGTAGATATCAGCCCAGGCACCAGTGCGGTTCTGACCATACAGGGTATCCGGGCAGAGCCAGTCGGTACGGGTATAGAAGTCAGGATCGATCAGGCCTTCTGCATACCAGTCATGCAGCATGGTGATGTATTCTTTGTAACCTTCTTCGATGGGGCTGAATTTTACAGTGCCATCGACATTGATGAAGCCAGCTCCGGAGGAACCCAGAACGCTGACGCCATAACCAGCAGAGAAGATGCTGAACGCATCGCCGGCGCTGGCGTTGATCCACAGAGCAGCATCCGCACCCTTCTGATCCTTGAAAGCTTTCAGAACATCATGCCACTCGTCATAGGTGGCGGGAACCTGCAGACCCAGCTCGTCGAGCCAGTCCTTACGCATGGCCATGCCCAGCCAGGGACCCTGGTCAGGTGTGTTGATGAAATAGACAGCCGCGAAGTTGCCTTCATCAGTTTTGCAGTCCTTGTAGACTGTGTCGTTTGCGCTGATCAGCGCATTGTAATCCTGCAGATAGTTGTCCATGTACTTGTTCAGCGGGATGATAACGCCATCAGAGATAGCCTTGTCAAGACCGCCGACATAATACTGGCCGATATCCCAGATCATGTCCGGATACTCACCGGAAGTGATCATCAGGTTGAAGTTTTCCTGCTCCTGACCTGATGGGGGGATCTGCCACTCAACATGAACGTTGGACTTTTCTTCCCATGCCTGGACAGCTTCGATATCGTTATAAGTTACGATACCCAGCTTCGGGTCGGAAGTAGCAGCGGTACGCCATGCGGTAAACTCTGCCTTTTCCGGAAGCGGGAAGGTGATCTCTTTTCCCTCAACGGAAGCTTCGCTTCCCTCACCGCCTGCGTTGTTGCCGGACTCTTTTTTACCGCAGGCGGTAAAAATGGATCCGACCATGAGCACTGCCAAAAGCAGAGCCAGAATACGCTTTGTCATCTTTTTTCCTCCTTATAATACAAATTACAAAAAATGATCCCTGCAATTTGCTTTGGTATTCTGTATTATACACAAATTGCAGGGGACAGTTTTACAATTTTCTTTGGTGTATTGTAGTTTTGATAGAAGTTGAACAAATTGTTAACGGAATATTACGTTTTTGAATCGCGCTGATACTGCACGGGTGTCATACCTGTCATCTTTTTGAAAACATTTTGAAAATATTGCTGTGACGAAAAGCTCAGCTGTTGCGAGATCTCCAGGATCGAAGCCCGTTTCCTGCGCAGCAGTCTCTTGGCCTCCTCCACCTTTTCCCGCATGATCAATTCCGAAAGAGACATGCCCGTCTGCCGCTTGAACTCATGGCTCAGATACGAAGCGTTCACGTTCATTGCCTCCGCGATCTGGCCCACCGTGATTCTTTCATATAAATGACCGGCGACATAAGAAGCCGCCTTCTGCACCAATTCGCTTTTCTCAGAAAAGCGCTGGATATTGGCCACCTGCTCGGTGAAGAAAAGCATCATGTCTCCGATACCACGTTGTGCCTCAGGGAAACTGCGCACCCGTTCCGCCATAGAAATGAACCGGGCAGACCATTCGTTGACCAGATCTCTGTTGACTCCGCCATGAACCGCTGCCTGTGCGCACAAGGCCGTAGAGGTTACAAACACGTCCTGGATCGTGCGCAAAGGAGAGACGCCCTCGTAATCCGGAATCACGCCGGTATTCAGGCCGTTTCTTCCCTTCAGGAGACTCCGCAGTTCTTCGATCTGCCCGGTCTCGATGCAGTACAGGATATCCTCCTGAAACCGTTGTTCTTCCCGCTTCGACGTAGCCTGAAACACTTCCGAGAAGTCCTCGATCTTGATGTGGGTCGAAAACTGGTGGTACAAAGAACCTTTACCTGCCATTTCTTTCCTGCGCAATGCGACAAACAGAGTGTTCATCATAGGAAAGAATTCTTCCAGACGTGAGACCTTCAGACTGTTGACATAGTCCCACAACGCTTCTGTCGTCGCACGATGAAAGGCCTCTCCCAGCCGGACTACCTCCAGATGCCGGTCGCCGCTCAGGATCGTTGGTCCGACCATGATATAGCCATGATGCTCCGGCTCCTGCAAACGAATGAAGCCATACACCAGAGATTCCGGTGTGATCTGATAACAAATGTTCTCGCCACTGTTCAGCAGCTGGTCCCGCACGTCTTTATCATAGGCGACGGAGAATACTTCCGCATCCAGCCGCAGCACCGTTTCCTCCCCGATCATCCAGCGGACCGGCAGATCCGTCAGCGCATGAAAGTGTTCCAGGATCGTCTGCAGTTGATTGTCCATGATCATTTTAGAAAGGATTGCCCGCGTCCGGCGCCTGGATTCCGAAGTAATCCAGTGCCTTTTCGATCGTCAGATCCCAGAAGCGCCACTCATGCTTGTAGCCGGGGATCTCCTCGAATTTCGCCTCGAGGCCGATCTCTTCCGCGTGGTCTTTGAAGTGCTTGAAGCCGCCGTAGAGCATGTCATCCAGGCCGCAGGCAAAGTACAGTTTCGGCAGATCGACCTTGTTCTTGACCGCCTCATCCAGCACACGCCAGGTGTTCTCGTAGGAATCCACGTAGGCCTGAAGGCCGCCCCGGTTGTCGATCGAGCCCTGGGTACGCTTGAAATAGTCCGGATTGACCTTGCGGTCCCACTCGATGTCCCGCGGTGCCGCGGACAGGATCGCCGCGCCGGCAAACAGTTCCGGTCGGTTGAAGGCATAGACGCAGGTGCCGCGTCCGCCCATGGAGAGGCCTGCAATATAATTGTCCTCCCGCTTGTCGGAGGCCGGGAACCAGTTGTGCACCAGCGGCATCAGTTCCTCGGTCAAAAAATCATACATGTTGTAACCGATGCTGAAGTGCTCCCAGTTTGCGTAATTGGTGTTAAGAGCACTGGGCATGACCACGATCAGATCCCGCTCGCAGGCGTAGAGCTCGATGTTGCTCTTGCGGATCCAGTCAGTATGGTCGCCGAAGGTGCCGTGCAGCAGCCACAGGACCTTGTACTTTTTGCCGCTCTCGTAGAAATCTTTGGACTTGGTCCTCCAGGGTTTGTCCGGCAGGATGATGGAGACCTGGGTGTTGCCCATCAAGTATTCACTTTGAAAATCGAACTGTACGTATGCCATTTTCTCAACCTCCTTAACTCAAATGGTCATTGTCTTAGCTTTCAGGCACGTTTGCATAAGCTTTACGCCAGAGATACAACGCCAAAGGGATACAAATCGCTTCCGCCAGGATATAGCCCAGCCAGATCATGTTCAGGCTGCCGGTAAGCCGCAGAAGCAAAGCAAACAGGACCGGCAGGACCGCCTGTCTTGCCATGGTCAGGATCATGCTGTGTGTCCCCAGCGAAAGTCCCTGCAGGGCTGCCGCGAAGACCAGGCTGGGGATCGAGATCAGCCAGGCCGTGGAAAGGATCCTGAAGGCCGGCTTGCCGATCGCCATCATGTTGCTGCCAGCATTGAATAACTCCATGACCACTCCTGGCACCAACTGCAAAGCCGCAAAGAATGGCAGGAAAAAGACCAACGCGTAGACCAAGGTCCAGCGGATCGCTTCTGCGATCCTGTGCTTTTTTCCAGCTCCATAGTTATAGGCCACGATGGGGATCAATCCATTGTCGATTCCATGCACACCAACGGTACAGATACCGAAAATGCGGCCACAGACACCGTTGACTGCCACAGCTGTTGTAGAAAAAGTAAGCAGGATCGAATTCATGACGATGCTGACAAAAGAGGTCAGCACCTGCACCAGCGTTGAAGGGAATCCGACCCTTAAGATATACTTGATACTGGCAAAGTCCGGCTTCAAGGTGAATCCGAAGGGGATCTCCTTGTTCCACCGCCGGTTGATCAGGATCCCGGCGACGCAGCCGACACATTGGCCGATGACCGTGGCGATGGCAGCGCCCAGGGCTTCCATACGCGGCAGGCCGAGCCAGCCGAAAATGAAGATAGGATCCAGGATCAGATTTGTCAGCGAGGCGGCAGACAATGTAAACAGGAACAGGCTGGACTTGCCACTGGCAATGACGAACCTGTCGAAGACCCACTGGCCCATCTGGCCGAAGGAAAACAACATGCAGACCATCAGATATTGCCTTCCGTACCGGGCGATCGTCTCGTTGCCCTTGGACTGCCAGTCGAAGTACATGTTGACAAACAAAAGGCACAGGATCGATATGATCACCCAGGAGACCAAAGCAATGAAAATGGCTGCGTCCGCCGCTTTCCGCACCTTGTCCGGCCGCTTTTCTCCCAGGGCACGTGAGATGACCGCGTTCAAGCCCACCGCGTTGCCCAGGCCCAGGGCCGAGACCAGGATCTGCACCGGCGAGGCCAGAGACAGCGCCGTAAGCGCTTCCTCTGATACCCGGGAAATAAATACAGAATCCACAAAATTATACAGGGAATTGATCAACAGGCTCAGCATCAAAGGAATCCCTGTGGTCAGGATCAGCCGGCTCAGTGGCGCTGTGCCCATACGGTTTTCTTGTACTTCAGGCATAGATAAGCTCCCATATCATTTGTTTATACCGGTTTTCGCGATTTCCAATCTAAATATACTTCATATCCTGAAAGAAATCAAGAAACAAGGGTGTAAGACAGCTCGATCTGTGCTATGATAAAAGAAAAAAGGATGATCTCCCATGGAATATTTTGACATCTGCGACACCAACGGCCAGCCCACCGGTGCAATCATCTCCCGCGCGGAGGCCCACGACAAGGGCATCCTGCACCGCACGGCCCACGTCTGGATCGCGCGCAACTTTGAAGGCCGCACCCAGGTCCTGCTGCAGAAGCGCAGCCTGATCAAGGACTCCTATCCCGGCCTGTACGATACCTCCTCCGCCGGCCACATCCCCGCCGGCAGCGAACCGCTGCCCTCCGCCCTGCGGGAACTGGAGGAAGAGCTTGGGATCCGCGCAACGCCGGAGCAGCTGACCTACATCGGCCACTTCTTCATCCAATATGAAGAGGTCTTCCACGACAAGCCCTTCCGGGATTATGAGTACAGTTATGTCTACCTCTACACCGATCCGGTGGACATCGACGCTCTGGTCCTGCAGGACAGTGAGGTGGAGTCGGTCCGCTGGTTCGATATTGATGAGGTGAACATAGAAAAAGACGGCGAGACGCGCTTCTGCGTTCCCGCCGCCGGCTTGCAGCTTTTAAAAGACTATTTAGCTTAGATCTGGAAGAACTCGCGGCCTTTGTTGATCAGGAACCGCTCGTTCAGGATGGCTTCGTCCTGCGGGCCGAAGGGCTCTGCCAGGCACTGCTCGATGTGCTCCACGCCGAAGGAGAAGCTCTCGAAGTTTCCGGGCGGTACCAGTACGTCCGCACCCAGTTTCAGCGCATAGCGCATGCAGGCCATGCCGAAGGCTTCGTCATCGATATCAAAGGGCTTACACCAGGATTTCGGGAAGACGGAGTTTCTCTGCTCTTCTTCGCTGTCCCAGGCACGCTCGACGAAGGCTTTCATGCCGATCACGCCCATGTTCCGCTCTTTCGCGGCTTTCAGGATGCGGTCGCCCATGCCCTTGCTCTTGTTCATGAGCCAGTTCACTGGGAACAGGATCGTGTCATAATCATATAATTCCAATGCACGCATGGCGGCATCTTCCGAATGGGCGCTGAAGCCCAGCTGGCGGATGACGCCATCTTTTTTCAGCTGCGTCAGCAGTTCCATGCAGCCGCCGGGCGCGAAGGCGCTCTCGATGTCCGCGATCGAGGAGACCTCGTGTAGCTGGTAGATATCGAAATGATCGGTATGCAGGAGCTTCATGGATTCCTCGATCTCCCGCTTGGCGCCTTCCGCGGTGCGCTCCTTGGTCTTGCAGGCCAGGTAGACCTTGTCACGGTAAGGCTTCAGGGAGTTGCCCAGGAACTTCTGCGCGTCGCCATAGGTGGGCGCCACATCGAAATAGTTGATGCCGCGCTCGATGGCCCATTCCACATGATGATCAGACATGGCCTGCCCATCACCGGGGATGGTGGCGCCGCCGAAATTCTTGGCGGATACGATGCCGCCGTATACGATGGCCGATGGTGTATAACCGGTTCTTCCTAAAGTACGATATTGCATGATGTAAGATCCTTTCTTTCGGATATC
Source organism: uncultured Eubacteriales bacterium (assembly GCA_902796435.1). Lineage (GTDB taxonomy): Bacteria > Bacillota > Clostridia > Lachnospirales > Bianqueaceae > RUG159. The sequence goes on from CADBPG010000101.1 coordinate 23,456, forward strand.
AGTTATATTGTATCATCGAAAATGGGTGCTGACAAGCTTCCCTCCGAATCCAGCAGAAAAAGACAGGTAAAACCTGTATCTATCCCTTCCGCACGAACCGGCTGACCTCGTTGATGACTTCGCGCACCGTTTCCAGGTCCCTGCACCAGTCTCCGGTCTCCAGCGAATGGTTCCCCTCCGCGATGCTGTGGCAGGGGATGTTTTTTTCTGCACAAAGCTCCGTGATCCGCCCCTGGGGCACCCAGGGGTCCGCCGTGCCGGTGAAGACGATGGCGTCATTAAGAGGCCAGGCAAAGGTCATCTCCAGCGGTGTGAACACCACTTGCCGCACGGGGATGTGCAGTTTGTCCGCCAGCCAGGCCGCGCCTGCGGTCCCGATGCTCTTGCCCACAAAGAGGATTTCTTCATACTGGTTCCAGTCCACATCTTCCAACTGCTCTGCAGACTGTTCTTTGACGATCTCCAGGGCCTTTTTCATTTTTTTCTCGTTGTTCTTGTCCTTTTTCGGGAAGCCGGAAAAGGTCAGCAGACGGGTCTCATACCCTTCCGCTTCCAGCATCTTCCGGCTGTAATACAGCAGGGGCTTGTCGTTGGTATAGCCCATGCCCGGGAACAGGACCGCCAGTTTCTGACTCATAGCTCATCGTCCTCCATGCTCGTAATAGTATTCTTCCGCCTCTTCATAGTCGACGAAGTCATCATAGTTCCACTCGTAAAAGTCCTCCGGATCCGTGAAATCCCCCACACGCAGATCATCCTCCTCTTTCGAGGTGAAAGGCTTACGTTTCGGCCGGGAGGAGGATTCTTCGGATGAGGATTCCTGTTTTCTAGGCGCCGGGGTCTTTTCCTCCTGCGACGGGTATGTCAGGTTCGTCCCGATCCTTGCCTTCTGCGACAGGTAGAAATGGTATTGCTTCTCGGTAAATGTATGCCCGTCGATACCGTCCAGCAGGGACCGGGCATAGCGCACATCCCGTGCGGGATCCCTGTAGGCCTCGCAGGCCAGGGCCAGCACATAGTCCTCATGGTGCGGGCCGTTCCATTCCGCCCCCGGGAAGGTCTCCTCCAGATAGACGCGTGCCTCCTGGAATTTCCAAGCATACATCAGGTCCCAGGCGTGGTGGATCTGCCAGGCTTCTTTGTAGCGGAAATGCAGCGGAAGGCCCAGGCAGAACAAAAGGACCACTACCAGTATCAGGATCCTGCGCAGCAGGGTCCGGCGCTGCAACACCTTCCGTACCGCGAACAAGACCCCGCAAAGAACAAGCAGGACCAGATAATAGATGATAACGTCCCGCAGACTGCCGATCCAAAGCGGCATCTTTTTTCTCCCCTTTCGTTCGCAAAACACAAATCGCTTCTTGCACCTGCCGCTTCTTGTATTGTACAATGGACATATACACGAAACAGGAGGTGCACCACATGCAAAAGATCCCCTTTAACTTTGACTGGCAGCGGTCGGAAGGCTACCGGCGCAGCTTTGGCGGCCCGGCTGAAACCACGTCTGTCGATCTGCCAGATGATTTTATCATATCCAAGGCCCGTGATCCGGAAGCCTTGAGCGGCCCTTCCACCGGCTTCTATCCGGCCGGCCGCGCTACTTATACCAAGACCTTCGCCCTGGATCCGGCCTGGGCCGGCAAGACCGTTCTTTTGGATATCGACGGTGCCTACATGAACACCGAGGTCACCCTGAACGGTGATCTGCTGGGTCTGCACCCCTACGGCTATACGCCTTACTTTGTGGACCTGACCCGGACCCTGAAGGAAGAGAATACGCTGAGCATTTCAACAGACAGCGTGCAGCCCTCCAGCCGCTGGTATTCCGGCGGTGGCCTGTACCGCGAAGTCTCCCTGCTGATCGGCGCTGAGGCCTATCTGCATCCGCTGGATGTTTTCCTGTACACCAAGGCCGCCTCTGCTGAAGAGGCCGTCGTCCACGTGGAGGCGGATATCACCAACACGAAGGCCGCCCAGAACCTGACCCTGCGGGTCCTGTTCGACGGACAGGTCGCAGCCAGCCATACGGTCCACGCCATGACCGGCAAGACCCAGGCCGCCTTTGACATCATCCTGGAGCAGCCGAAGCTCTGGAGCGCCGACACCCCGGCCCTGTACGATGTGGTGCTGGAAGTGGTCAAAGAGCAGGAAGTGCTGGACACCCATAAACTTGCTTTCGGTGTCCGCCTGATTGAGATCGATTCTACCCGCGGCATGCGTGTCAACGGTATGCCTGTCAAACTGCGGGGCGGCTGCATCCATCATGACAATGCCTTGCTTGGCGCCCGTGCCCTGCCCCGCGCTGAAGAGCGCAAGATCCAGAAGCTGAAGGATGCCGGCTACAACGCCATCCGCAGCGCCCACAACCCGCCTTCCGAGGCTCTTCTTGAGGCCTGTGACCGCATCGGCATGTACGTGCTGGACGAAAGCTTCGATATGTGGCGCGTGGCGAAGAATGCCCGGGACTATCACCTGTATTTCGAGCAGTGGTGGCAGAAGGACACGGCCGCCATGGTCCTGCGCGACCGCAACCACCCCTCCATCTACTGCTGGAGCATCGGTAACGAGATCAACGAGATGAACGGCAATTCCAACGGTGCCTACTGGGCCAAGGTCCAGGCCGACTTCGTCCGCGCCTTGGATCCGACCCGTCCTGTCTCCTCTTCCATGAACCATTTCGTCGCGCCCCAGGGCCAGAACGTGCGCATGATGCACACCACCGACATGAGTGATGAGCTGCGCAACCGCAAGGTCTCCAACGGCCACATCGGCGACTACGACTACTGGGACGAGGGCACCAAGGACACGATCCCGGCCCTGGACATCTCCGGTTACAACTACCTCTGGCCGCGGTACGAGATCGACGCCGTCAAGCACCCCGAGCGTGTGATTCACGCCACCGAGACCCAGTCCTGGCACATGTATGATTACTGGAAGGCCGTCATGGACAACACCAACTGCATCGGCGACTTCACCTGGACCGCCACAGATAACCTGGGCGAGGCCGGAGCCGGCCGCGTGATCTGGAACCTGGACGGTGGTTTCCGCGGTCTGGTGGGTGACTGGCCGTGGCTCTCCTGCAACCAGGGCGACCTGGATCTGGACCTGCGCCGCCGCCCGCAGAGCTACTATCGTGGCATCGTCTGGGGCCTGGACACCGGTATCTACCTGTTCACCACCCCGCCGGAAAAGACCGGCGTCCCCTTCTATGGCATGGGCTGGCACTGGCAGGACGTCCGTCCCACCTGGACCTTCGATGAGGCCTCAATCGGCCAGCCGGTGCAGCTGGAAGCCTACTGCGACGCCGATGAGATCGAGTTCCTGGTCAACGGTGTTTCCGCCGGCAAAGCCCCGGTCGAAAAATATCAGGCCTTCCTGACCGTGCCCTATCAGCCCGGCAAGGTGGAGGCCATCGCCTACCGCGCCGGCGCCGAGATCGCCCGGACTTGTCTGGAGACCGCTAGTGCCCCGGCACAGATCATCCTGGAGCCGGACTGCACCGAGATCAGCGCGGACGGCATGGACTTAAGCTACGTCACCGTGCGCATCGCGGATGCTGCGGGCCGGACCATCGTCCGGGACGACATCCATCTGATGGCGGAGGCTGTCGGTGGAGAGCTTCTGGCTTTCGGTTCTGCCAACCCCTGTACCGAGGAGAACTACACCAACGAACGCAACGCTTATCAAGGCTATGCCCTGGCCGTGCTGCGCGCAGGCCGCACGCCGGCTGAGATCTGCCTGAAGGTTTCGGCCGAAGGCCTGCCGGAAGCCACTGTGACAGTGGTCTGCAAGTAAAACACAGGGACAGTGTGGAAATGCACTGTCCCTTTTTTGTGGTCATTACGTTCTGTTGCGCTGGGCATTCTTCACAGAACGTAGTGTCGCGGACCAGTTACCTTCTGTTGCGATGGTCATTCATTGCGCAAGGTAGAGTGTTTGGGCCGATTACGGTCTGTGGCGACAGGCACTCTTCATAGAACGTAATGCTGCGGACCGGTTACCTTCTGTTGTGATGGGCATTCATTGCGCAAGGTAGTCCATCGGGGCCGATTACGGTCTATGGAAGCAGGCATTCTTCACAGAACGTAATGCTGCGGACCGGTTACCTTCTGTTGTGATGGGCATTCATTGCGCAAGGTAGTCCATCGGGGCCGATTACGTTCTGTTTTAACATGCGTGCACCATGGAAGGTAGCTCAGCTAGTCCAATTACCTTCTACCACGATAACCCTCAACTATGCACCGTAAACCCGCCGATCCGGCTACCTTCTAAACTGACCAGTTTTGTC
>CADBPG010000102.1 GCA_902796435.1 uncultured Eubacteriales bacterium
GGCGGACCGGGTCGGTGCTGGACAGCACGTCCGGCGCCTCATAGGTCTCCTTCTCGAACAGGGTGTTGACATCCTCGTTCGGCGGCAGAATGTCATAGGCGGGGTTGATGCTGAACATGATCACGTCGATCAGACCGGTCTTGACCGCCTGGATCGCGACTTTCGGGTTATGGGTGCTCATGCCCAGGAAATGTACCCGGCCGGCCGCTTTCTGCGCCTTGGCAAACTCGATGACCGGCCCTTGGAAGACCTGGTCAAAATCCTTCTGCTCATCCACATAGTGGATCATGCCGACGTCGATGTAGTCAGTCTTCAGGCGGGTCAGAAGATCCGTGAAGGCGGCTTCGACCTCCTCCATTTTACGGGTCCGCTTATACTGGCCGTCCAGCCAGGCAGAGCACATGTGCGCCTGCATGATGAACTGCTCTCTGCGGCCCTGCATCGCAATGCCGAAAGCGTCACGGATGTATGGCTCCGGGTTATACAGGTCGAAATAGTTGACACCAGCTTTCAACGCTTTCTCGATCAGTTCCACTCCGTATTCCGTCGTGTGGTTGACAAAGGCCTCACTGCCCAGGCCGATCTCGCCGACCTTGAGGCCGGTCCTTCCTAAAGTACGATAGTTCATGGCTGCTCCTTTATTTTTTCTTGATCACATTTTGATACGGCATGATCATGCCCTGCGTCATGCTTCCGCCGATCTTTTTCTTTAGTTTCTTATTGCGCATCATGCCGCCCACCAGGTACATGGCGGCGATCTTCGCTTTATGCTTCTGGGGATAATCATCATAGAAGCCATGTTTCTTATAGAACCGGTGGTCCTCCCGCATCAGGCCTTGCATCTGGTAGATCAGATCCCGGAAGATCTTCATGCCGCCGACGCCGTAGAAGTTCGCTGGCTGTGTGTAATGATGCCGCAGGGCGTAGGCCAAAGTTTCCGCCAGGGACAGGATCTCTTCCGACTCGTTCGCGATGCCGACCAGGAAATTGCCGCCGACCTCGGCACGGGCTTCCATCAGCATCTGCAGATTCGCCTCCTGCTCCAACGCTCCTTCCACCAGATAACCCACGGGTTTGCCCATGGTGACGGTCCGATGGCCGTTGCAGAACTGCCGGTCATCATAGACTTTGAAACGATGCCCCATGGAATGGTCCCGGATCGTGTACGCGTAGACGATGGCGTCCGCCGACTGGATATGTTCGCGCAGGTACGTGTCGAACCCATCTTTATAGATGCAGGTGCCGTCTGCCGCACAGTTGAAGCACCCCAGACAGCCGCCAGCGAAGGGGAACTCGTGCAGGTCGACGACCGTCGTTTCGATCGGCAGTACAGCGCGAAACGCTGCGATCATGTTCTGCAATGGGCTTTCCTGCAGGCCCTCCGAGTCTGTCACGATGACGACGCTTCCTTCCTGATGCGATGGATTCCTGCGTCCTTCCTTGATCATGTTCCAGCGTACGAAATGGAAGAACGCATAGGCTTCCTTGCGGCCTTTCTTGGTCAGCAGGTCTTCCATGTCCGCGGACAGGCCGCCGATATACTTCAGCCCGAGGTCCTTACAGTTCTCTTCGATGAACTTGTGCGCCGTCACATCATAAAAATGCTTGGATGTGGTGATCTGCGCCGCCCATTTGCCGGACAGGTCCAGGCCCGACGCTTTCATCAGTTCGATGAACCGGTGCAGCTGCGAGGGCACCAGGAAGGTGTAGACCGGATAGGTGAACAGAAGCAGGTCTGCCTGCTCCAACCGGGACAGGTAGGACGCCTTATCCTGCTCCAGTTTCCGGATCTGCTGCCCAACGTTCAGTGTTTCAAAGGTACAGTCCGGGAACTGTTCCGCGATATAATGTACTGTATATAAGGTGATACTGTTCTCTCCTGATGGTGAACCATTCAGCACCAATACGTTCATGTCCTGAGCCCTCCTTTTCTACCTGGTATTATAGGGAAAAGACTGCGGTTTGTCAAAGTTTCTTGCCTCTTTGGGCATACCATGATAGTATAGCAAGAGGAGGGATCGTCTATGCTGGAATTACAACACCTGGAATACCTGACCGTCATCGCGGAAGAAGGGACCATGTCCGCCGCGGCGGAGCGGCTGCACCTCTCACAGCCGGCCCTGTCCCGCTCCATGCAGCGGCTGGAGGCAACCCTGGGCCTTTCTCTGTTTGACCGCGGTAAAAATCGCGTAGAACTGAACGAAGCCGGGCTCCTGGCGGTGGCCCATGCCAAGGCCGTGCTTTCCGTCGCCGATGAAATGGAACAGCGCATGGAGGATTACAAGAAAAGCCTGACGACCATCACCATCGGTTCCTGCGCTCCTGGTCCGCTCTGGCAACTGAGTCCAGAAGTCTCCGGACGTTTTCCAGGCATGACACTGGCCACCTACCTAAAAGAAGAAGGCTTATTGGAAGACCTGCAGAAGGACACCTGCCAGATTGCGATTCTGGACCATCCGGAGGAAAGCCCGGGGCTGAACTGTCGGCCTTATGTCGCGGAATCTCTGTCCATCCTGCTGCCCAAGCACCATCCTTTGGCTTCCAAAAGCGGACTGTAC
>CADBPG010000103.1 GCA_902796435.1 uncultured Eubacteriales bacterium
ATACATTTTTTTGATGATCCTTTTCATCATTTTCGGCTGGCAATGCTACAAAAGGCTACCCTCGCAGAAGCAGGCGGCCTATTTCGCACACTCGCAATTGCTCCTGATCGCTTTGTTCCAGGTCCTGACGGATACGATCATCCTGCTGCATACCCTGGAGATCAAGGGGGACATGAAGCAGGCTTTGATCTGGCTCGGCGCGGAAGCCGGCGGGATGCTGCTCATGGGGATTCTGGCAGAGACCCTGCACAAGGGCACAGGACGGCTGATCTGGAACGCCGTATTCATGATGCTGAGCATCAGTATCGCCATCCTGTGGCGCCTGAACCCGGACGTGGCGATCCAGCAGATCCGCTGGATGCTGATCTGTTTCGCACTGATCAATATCGTGCTTCTGGTCATGCGGGGCCGCTGGATCTACAAGATCCCGGTGCTCGTGTTCATTCTTGCCAGCTGCGGCCTGGTCCTGCTGCCTTTCGTATTTCCTTATCGGGCCGGCGGCGCTCTGAACTGGGCCCAGATCGGTGGCTTTGTTTTCCAGCCTTCTGAATTTGCCAAGATCGCCTTCATTTTCCTGATCGGCTACATCTATTCCCGTAAGTTCTCCTGGTTCGGCCTGATCCTGGCCTCCGGCATGACCGGCTTCATCGGTCTGACGCTTTTGATGCAGAATGATCTGGGCGGACTCATGATCTTTGGTATCATCTTCTGGTTCATGACCTATGAATATCTGGACCGGAAGCTCTGGCTGTTCCTGGGCGCGATCCTTGTTCTGGCGGCCGCCTTTGTGGCGTACAAGTTCGTGGGCCACGTGCGCATCCGCGTCAATGCATGGCTGGACCCCTGGTCGGACATCAATGACGGCGGATACCAGATCGCCCATTCCCTGTTCGCCATCGTAGGCGGTGGATGGTTCGGGACCGGCTTGTTCCGCGGTATCCCCAATTATATTCCCATCGCGACCACGGACATGATCTTCTCGGCCATAGCGGAGGAGTTTGGTGTCCTGTTCTGCATCCTGTTGATCCTTTTGTATACCTTCCTGTTCATGACCATGCTGGAATATGCCCGGCATGAAAACGAAGCGCATAAACGGTCCCTTTTGCTGGGCTTTGCCGTTTTGTTCATGACACAGACATTCGTCATCATCGGCGGCGCCACCAAGCTGATCCCGCTGACCGGTGTCACGCTGCCATTTATCAGTTACGGAGGCAGTTCCATGCTCTCCATGACGATCCTGATCGGGATCGTGCAGGGGATCATTCGATCCTCATATCCACCCACGAGAAAGGAGGTGCCAGAAGATGCCGAAACACAGCACGTCGGACCCCAGGGAAACGCGTCGTATGGACAGCAGCAACCCTACGGACAGCCGCAGTACTATGGACAACCGCCACAGTACGGACAACAGCAGCCCTATGGACAGCCGCAGTACTACGGACAGCAACCACCGCAGTACGGACAGCAGCCGCCGCAGTACGGACGGCCGCCACAGTACGGACAGCAACCGCCACAGTACGGACAGCAACCACCGCAGTACGGACAGCAGCCGCCGCAGTACGGACAGCAGCCGCAAAACGGACAGCAAGGACAGAGAGAGCCGTCCGGGCAGGACGACACGATCCGCACGCCGTATCAGTTCTGAGCAGCGCAAGGGCAATCCCCGTTCCTTTGCGACCATCAAGCACCTCTACCTGTTTTTGACCGCGCTGATGATCATCTTCCTGGCCAAGATCATGCTGATCGATGGCAGCCGCATCCGGGTCAATACCTATAATCCGCGGCTTGCCAAAGCTGAGGAGCATTACATCCGCGGCTCGATCTATGATGCCTCTGGAAACCTTCTGGCCTATACCGAGGTCGAATCCGACGGCACAAAGACGCGGGTCTATCCCTTCGGGGAAGCCTATGCCCATGTCACCGGTTATTCTTTGCGCAGCAAGACCTGTCTGGAACTTGCGCTGAATGAAAAACTTCTTTCTTCCGACCGGTTCACCGATCAGCTGGAATACCTGTTCGGTGGCGATGATATCCTGGGCAATAACGCGATCCTCACCATCGATGGCGGGCTGCAGCAAAAAGCCTACGATCTGCTCAGTTCCGTGCATGGCGCGGTCGTGATCAGTGAGCCTTCTACGGGTAAGATCCTCGCGTTGGTCTCCACACCTTCCTATGACCCGAACACGGTCTCTGAGAACTGGGAGGATCTGACGAACCGGGAGGACAGTCCCTTGTATTCCCGGGCCATGCAGGGCCAGTATCCGCCAGGATCCACCTTCAAGATCATCACGGCTTTGGCGGCATTCCGCCACGGTGATCTCCGCAATTATGTCTATGATTGTACAGGTGACGTGGAGATCGGGCATACCATCCTGCCGTGCTACAACAGTACAGCCCACGGGGAGCAGGATATTTATGATGCCTTCGCCAATTCCTGCAACACCTATTTTGCGACTTTGGGCATCCAGGTCGGCGGCAAGGATCTGCGCAGCACCGCGGAATCCCTGTATTTGAACGACCGGATCGATTTTGCACTGCCGCAGTCCATGTCCCGGGTCACCGTATCCGACGCGGACAATGAGCAGATGATCGCGGAAACGGCCATTGGTCAGGGCCAGAACCAGATCACGCCGTTCTCCATGAACATGATCGCATCCGTGATCGCCAATCAGGGCATGCTGTACGCACCCTATATCGTGGACCGGATCGAAAACACGGACGGCAAGACGGTGGAGAAGTATCTGCCCTCGTTGTATGACCGCAACGTCCTGACGCAGGAAGAGGCGGAGTATATGGAAGGTCTGATGGAAGGCGTGGTCAGCCGCGGTACGGCCTACATGCTTTCGGATCTGCCCTGTACAGTATACGGTAAGACCGGTACGGCCCAGGTCACCGAGGGTGACGATACGGAACCCCATTCCTGGTTCACAGGATATACCAAGACCAATGGCGAAGCAGATCTGGCTATCACGGTCATGATCGAGAACGGCGCGGAGAGCTATCCAGCGCTGCCCGTCGTTTATGAATTGCTTTCTTATTACTACAATCGTTAAGGAGTTTCTATGAAGGGATATACATTGATCCGGGAGGAGTCTTTGCCGGCCATCGGGGCCAGGGGGTATCTGTACCGGCATGACAAAAGCGGAGCGTACGTTTGCTATCTGAGCAATCCGGAGGACGATAACAAGGTCTTCTGCATCAGCTTCCGCACGCCGCCGGAGGATGACTGCGGCACACCGCACATCATCGAACATACCGTCCTATGCGGTTCCGAAAAGTATCCGCTGAAGGACCCGTTCATGCAGCTGGAGAAAGGCTCCATGAATACCTTCCTGAACGCGATGACCGGGGCGGAGATGACGATGTACCCCATCGCCAGTCAGAACGACAAGGATTTCAAGACCCTGATGGACGTATATCTGGACGCGGTCTTCCATCCCTATATCTTGAAGAGCGCCTATCCCTTCATGCAGGAGGGCTGGCACTATGTTCCGGACGCGGAGGCGGATACCGCCCAGATCCAGGGTGTCGTTTTCAACGAGATGAAAGGCGCCCGGTCTGACCCGGAGGACGAGATGACGGACCGGGTCTTTGCCCATCTGTTCCCGGACAATGCCTATCGTTTCAATGCGGGCGGCGTGCCCGAGCATATTCCGGAGCTCACCTATGAAGCCTATCTGGACTATTACCGCAGACACTATCAGCCCTCCAATAGTATCATTTACCTGTACGGTGACGGGAACCAGGAGGAGCTTCTTTTCTACCTGGATACCGCCTATCTGGGGCAGATGGAGGACAGCGGCAAGATCTATGAAGTGGAATCTGCCGGGACCTTTACCGAGCCCCGTCATGTCGTGGAGCCCTATGCGGCCGCAGATGATGAGGATCCGGTATATTTCTGCTATTCCGTCGCCCATGGTACATGGAAGGACAATCTGTACGCCAACTGCCTGTCCTTGCTGGGGTATCTTTTGATCGAGGAAGACGGAGCCCCGCTTCGTGAAGCGCTGATCCGCCAGAACATCGGCGATGATGTTTATTCCATCATAGATCCGGACGTCAACAAGCCGGTTTTCTCCATCGTTGTGAAGAACGCGGATCCAGAGAAGGAACAGCTGTTCTATGACACCATCCGGAAGGTCTGCAGCGAGATCGCAGAGACCGGTTTCCCGGAGGACCAGCTGGAAGGCGCCTTGAACCGGCTGGAGTTCCGCATGCGGGAGGGCAACCAGTCCTCCTTGCCCACGGGCCTGGTCTATCTGTCCTCCATATTGAACGGTTTGAAGAAGGGGGAGGATCCCTTCGCGGCATTGAAGACCGATGAGGTCCTGAGTTCCATGCGCCAGGCGGTCCAGCGCGGTTATCTGCAGGAACTGATCCGGGAGGTCTTCCTGGAAGAGACCCATGTGGTCCAATATGTGATGCAGCCGGACGCGGAGCTGGCAGAAAAACGGGAGCAGGAAGAACAGGAGCGGTGCCGCAAGACCTGGTCCGGGATGACCGATGCGCAGAAGGAGGCCCTGACAGCGCAGCGGGCAGGTCTTTTGGCCTATCAGGCTGAGGGAGAGTCCCAGGAGGCCCTGGAGTCGATCCCCATGCTCCAACTGTCTGATATCGATCCGCACACAGAGCACTATCCGTACCAGGTATCCCAGATCCATGAGGTGCAGACGCAGATCGCCCATGCGGCAACCAACGGGATCGCCTATATCCAGCTGCTGTTCCCGCTGGACAAGGTCACCGTGGAGGAACTGCCGTACACGGGCATGCTGCTGGAGCTTCTGGGCAGCCTGGATACGACTCGGCACACCTACGTACAATTGACACATGAGGTGGACAAGACCACCGGCGGGATCTGGATGTCCGCAGATACCTATCATGAAACGGAGCAGGGCTGTGACCCGTATTACGCGATCAGCATGAAATGCCTCTATGCCAAACTGGACCAGACCCTGGATCTTGCGATGGAGCAGATCCTGGACACGGTCTTTGATGACAAGGAGCGTATCCGGGACGTCCTGAAGGAAATGCTGGCGATCCGGGAGTCCCGGCTGAATGGCGATGGGGATGATATCGCCGTTGCATCTTCTTTGGCCCGCTTCAGTTATGCCCAGGCCTTCCGCAACCAGATCAGTTCCCTGGCCTTTACCGATAAGCTGCGGGCGCTGGTACAGGACTTTGACGCGCAGATCGATCAGACCATCGAGATATGGAAGCAGTTGATCCCGGTCATTTTTGTGCGCAATGGAATGCGTGTGCACATCACCTCCGAAGAAAAGGAATCTATCCGGATCCGCGGAGCTTTGTCCTGCTGTTTCCAGAGACTTCCGGCATATAGTACGCGTACAGAGCGTGCGGCTTTACCGGCCCTCGAGACAGGGACCATCGGCTGGATGACGCCTGCCATGGTACAATATGTTTCCATGGCGGTCCGCTTCCCCCAGGAATACAGTGGCAAGATGCAGGTCATGCGCAGTATCCTGTCCAGTGAATATCTGTGGCGGCAGATCCGGGAGCTTGGCGGTGCCTATGGCTGCCGAATGATCCTGTCCCGCTACCGATTCCTTGCCATCACCTCCTTCCGGGATCCCCATCTGCAGAGAACGAAGGAAGTCTATAGGCAGGCAGAAGAGTTCCTCAAGAACTTTACCATGGAACCACGACAGTTTGATAAATACATCATAGGAACGATCAACCGGTTGACCCAGCCCTTGTCTGTGGCCGCGAAGAGTCGCACTGTGCTTAGAATGTGGCTGGATGGGATCTCAGACGATGACCGGCAGCGCACCCGCACCGAGATCCTTACGACCACCCAGGAAGACATCCGCGCCATGGCAGATGTTCTGCATACGCTAGCCGAGGAGGGCGTATGCTGCGTCGTCGGCAACGCCGCGAAGATCCGGGAGCACCAGAACGAATTCGATACGATCCGAACGATCACACAGGGAGTCATATGAAATCAGGATTTATTACGATCATTGGAAAACCGAATGTCGGCAAGTCCACCTTGCTGAACCAGATCATGGGAGAGAAGTTTTCGATCACGTCGAAAAAGCCCCAGACCACCCGCAACAGGATCCAGTGCGTGTACAACTATGACGGCGGTCAGATGATCTTCATCGATACGCCGGGCATCCACAAGCCCAAACACAAACTGGATGAATACATGATGAAAGCCGCCTACAGCACGGTGGGAGATGTGGATATCATCCTGCTGCTGGTAGAGCCGGGAAAGCCCGCGGAGGCGGATCTTGCGATCCTTAAAACGCTGAACCCCAAGGACAATATCTTCCTTGTGGTGAACAAGATCGATTCCGTAAAGGATGATACGCTCCTGAAGACGGTCCCGGCCTATGTAGAAGCCTTCCCCTTCAAGGAGATCGTGCCCATCTCTGCTTTCGAAGGCACGAATGTGGACACGTTGCTGGAACTGGTCGATCAGTATCTGCCCGAAGGCGAACAACTGTTCCCTGAGGACATGATCACGGACCAGCCGGAGCGGCAGCTGGCCGCGGAATTCATCCGGGAGAAGGCTTTATATGTGCTGGATCAGGAGATCCCCCACGGGATCGCTGTGGTGATCGAGCAGTTCGAGGAACGGACGAACCGCAGCGGTGCGGACATCCTGGACATCAGTGCGGCGATCATCTGCGAGCGGGATTCCCACAAGCCCATCATCATCGGCAAGGGAGGCCGCACGATCCGGGAGATCGGCATGCAGGCCCGGCACGAACTGGAGCATTTCTTCCGCATCAAGGTCAATCTGCAGCTTTTCGTCAAGGTGAAGAGCGGCTGGCGTGACAGTGATATCCAGGTACGCAACATGGGCTATGATGTGCGCACGTTGGATTCCTGAGGAGAGATCCATGGCGCAGATCAAAGTCAGAGGGATCGTGATCGAGCAAAGCCCGATGGGGGAGAAGGATAAGCGCCTTCTGGTCCTCACACCGGAGATGGGCAAGATCACTGTGCTGGCAAAGGGGGCGAAGTCCCAGGCTGGACGGTTTGCCGCACCCGCACAGATGTTCTGTTACAGTTCCTTTGTACTCGATAAAGGCAGGACCTTTTATTACATCAAGGAGTACGAGATCCTGGAGAGTTTCTACAGTCTTCGTGCGGACATCGATGTGCTGACCTATGCATCTGTCATGCTGGAACTGGCCCGTGATTTCTCCATCGATGGTGAAGAAAACGAGGGTCTGGTACGTCTGCTGCTGTACGGGCTCTATGCCCTGGAAAAGAAGGAGACCGATCCTTATCTGGCCGCCCAGACCTTTATGCTGCGTCTGGTCTCGGACAGTGGCTTCCGTCCGGAGCTGGATCATTGTCTGCGCTGCGGGCGGCCTTATGACCAGGCAGACGGCTGGCACTTCCGGGAAGAGGAGGGCGGTCTTGTGTGTCCTGTTTGTATGGGCACCGACCTGCGGGGCTTAAGGCCCGGCACAGTCGCCGCCATGAAATACATGATCGAGGCGCCGGTGCAAAAAGTGTATAAATTTACGATCACCGACGAGATCCGCAGGCAGATCAAACAGCCGATCCGCTCCTATACGGTCATGAATTTGGGCCGGCCGTTGAAAAGTCTTGCATTTGCAGAAACTGTGGAAAACTTAGAGTTAAAAACACCGGGCAATGATTGACAATTCGAACCTCTTTTGCTATACTTTTGAAGATTAAACTACTATTTTTGAGAGGAAGTACGAACTTTGACTACAAAGACCATGGAAGAGATCGTTGCGCTGTGCAAAGCGCGCGGTTTTATCTATGCCGGTTCTGAGATCTACGGCGGTCTGGCCAACAGTTGGGACTACGGTCCGCTGGGCGTTGAATTGAAGAACAATGTTAAGAATGCCTGGTGGGATGCTTTTATCCGCCGCAACCCTTTGAATGTCGGAGTGGATTGTTCCATTCTGATGAACCCGGAAGTATGGGTCGCGACCGGTCATGTCAGCAATTTCGATGATCCTTTGATGGACTGCAAAGCCTGCAAATCCCGTTATCGTGCTGATAAGCTGATCGAGGATTATCTGGCGGACAACCAGATGACGATCGAAGGTTCTGTCGATGGATGGACAAACCAGGAAATGGAAGCCTTCATCGAGGAGCAAGGTGTGGTTTGCCCGAATTGCGGTAAGCATGATTTTACCGGCATCCGTCAGTTCAACCTGATGTTCAAAACCTTCATGGGTGTCACGGAAGACGCGAAGAACACTGTGTATCTGCGTCCTGAGACTGCCCAGGGTATTTTTGTCAACTTCAAGAATGTGCAGCGTACCAGCCGCAAGAAGATCCCCTTCGGTATCGGACAGGTCGGTAAAGCGTTCCGTAACGAGATCACGCCCGGTAACTTCACTTTCCGTACGCGTGAGTTCGAGCAGATGGAACTGGAGTTCTTCTGCGCGCCGGGCACGGATCTGGAATGGTACGAGTACTGGAAGGACTTCTGCCTGAACTGGCTGAAGAACCTGGGGATCAACGAGGAGCATCTGCGCCTGCGTGAGCATTCCAAGGAAGAACTTGCGTTTTATTCCAAGGGTACCAGCGATATCGAATACACGTTCCCCTTCGGTTGGGGCGAGCTCTGGGGCATCGCTGATCGTACCGATTACGATCTGGGTCGGCATCAGGAGCATTCCGGCCAGGATATGACCTATTTCGACCAGGAAAAGAACGAGAAGTACCTGCCGTACGTCATCGAGCCGTCACTGGGCGCGGACCGCGTCACACTGGCCTTCCTCTGCGAAGCCTATGATGAGGAAGAACTGGAGAACGGCGACAAGCGCAGCGTCCTGCGTTTCCATCCTGCCATCGCACCTGTGAAGATCGCGGTGCTGCCGCTTTCCAAGAAGCTTTCCGAGAGCGCGTCGAAACTGTATGAAGAGCTGTCCGCGAAGTACAGCTGCCAGTATGATGATGCCGGTTCCATCGGTAAGCGCTATCGCCGTCAGGATGAGATCGGTACGCCGTACTGCGTCACTGTGGATTTCGACACGGAGGTAGACGGCTGTGTAACGATCCGTCATCGTGACAGCATGGAGCAGGAGCGCATCGCGCTTAGCGAGCTGGACAAGTACTTCGAAGGAAAGTTTAGTATGTGAGAATGATCTTTCGCCTTGGAGGCACTCGGATTTCGGCACTGAAAGTGCCGCAATCCTCGTGTTTTTGGGGGGAGGAAAGATCTTAAAGTTAGTGTAAATATTCATGGAACGCATACGCGTTCCAGCCCCCATTCAAACTTCGCAGGTTTGCCTGGCAAACCATGCTACGTTCTCATGGTGGCATAGGTACTCAAAGATTTCAGCCGCTTGTATGCGCTCATACAGCGTCTGCTAACTTCTCGTCCTTTTAATTATTGGTATCCTGCGATCCATAAAGCCATATGGGTTGCTGAATATATTCTAAAAGATCTTTTAGGAGGTTACAAATGAGCAGAAAATGGGTTTATTTGTTCAGCGAGGGAAACGCTAATATGCGCGAGCTCCTCGGCGGCAAAGGAGCGAACCTTGCTGAGATGACCAACATTGGTCTTCCGGTTCCTCAGGGCTTCACGATCACCACTGAGGCCTGCACCCAGTACTACGAAGATGGTCGCCAGATCAATGATGAGATCCAGGCACAGATTAACGAGTACATTGTCAAGATGGAAGAGATCACCGGTAAGAAGTTCGGTGACAAGACCAATCCGCTGCTGGTTTCCGTACGTTCCGGCGCACGTGCATCCATGCCCGGTATGATGGATACCATCCTGAACCTTGGTCTGAATGAAGAAGTTGTCGAAGCGATCGCTGAGCAGAGCGGTAATCCGCGTTGGGCATGGGATTGCTATCGTCGTTTCATCCAGATGTATTCCGACGTTGTTATGGAAGTCGGTAAGAAATATTTCGAGCAGCTCATCGATCAGATGAAAGAGGCTCGTGGCGTAACGCAGGACGTTGAGCTGACGGCTGACGATCTGAAAGAGCTGGCTGCTCAGTTCAAGGCTGAGTATGCTGCCAAGATCGGTTCCGAGTTCCCGACTGATCCGAAGGAACAGCTGATGGGCGCCATCAAGGCTGTTTTCCGCAGCTGGGACAACCCACGTGCGAACGTTTATCGTCGTGACAACGATATCCCGTACAGCTGGGGTACCGCTGTTAACGTTCAGTCCATGGCTTTCGGTAACATGGGTGATGATTGTGGTACCGGCGTTGCCTTTACCCGTGACCCCGCTACCGGCGCAAAGGGCCTGTTCGGTGAGTTCCTGACCAATGCTCAGGGCGAAGACGTTGTTGCTGGTGTCCGCACTCCGATGCACATCACCGAGATGGAGCAGAAGTTCCCCGAAGCGTTCAAGCAGTTCGTTGATGTTTGCAAGACTCTGGAAGATCATTATCGTGATATGCAGGATATGGAGTTTACCGTTGAGCACGGCAAGCTGTACATGCTGCAGACCCGTAACGGTAAGCGTACCGCTCAGGCTGCTCTGAAGATCGCCTGCGAC
>CADBPG010000104.1 GCA_902796435.1 uncultured Eubacteriales bacterium
GACCCTGTACGCATTGGGCCTGAAGGATGCCGACGAACTGGACAAGATGATCGAGGCATTCTATAAAAATGAGAATTACGAAGGTTCAGACGAGCTGACCAGCTGGAAGCTGGATGATTTCCTGGGCATCAAGCTAAAGCTCTTGAACCCTTCAGACCGGTACACCTATGACGCGAAGTATAAGGTCTATGTGGACCACAATGACAATCAGGGCTTCATGCGCGATGTGCTGGAGCAAAGCGATGACCTGGTCGTGGTCGGCGTCGTACGGGCGAAGGACGATGAGGATGTGGCCATGCTGCAGCCGGGACTGTACTGCCATGCGGGTCTTCCGTCCTACATCATGGAGGAAGCCGCCAAGAGCGAGGTCGTTAAGAAGCAGCTGGAGGATCCGGAGACAGACGTTTTCACAGGTGTAAAATTCGGAGA
Source organism: uncultured Eubacteriales bacterium (assembly GCA_902796435.1). Taxonomy (GTDB): domain Bacteria; phylum Bacillota; class Clostridia; order Lachnospirales; family Bianqueaceae; genus RUG159. Next base: position 430 of record CADBPG010000104.1, read on the forward strand.
TGTGGTCGAAAACACCATCGACATGAGCGAGATGTTCGCCATCGATGAGGAGGGGATCGCCAAAGCCTTCCAGTTCGATCCGGAATCCTTCGACCTGTCCGGCCTGGATCTGTCCGGCCTTGATTTTTCCAATCTGGACCTTTCCGGTCTGGATGGGATCGACTTGTCCGGTATGGATCTGTCCAACCTGGACCTGTCCGACCTGAACATCGATCTGGCAGATCTTTTGCAGGATATCGATGTAGATGTGGACAATGATGAGCTCATGAAGCTTCTGGAAGGGATCATGCAAGGGTATCTGAAGGAAGCGGCGAAGGACCCGACCACGGACTATGCCAATATGGGCACGGCGATGGGTAAATACCTGTCCTCGGACCAGGCACGGCAGACCTTGTTGAAAGAACTGCAGAACTGGCTGGATGGATACACACCCCAGCTGCCGGATCAGCAGACCGTATTCTCCCTGGTCCAGGAGCTGACCCAGGGTTTTGTCGCCTATTTAAGCGAGCAGGAGATCACCGATCCTGCCCAGGCCGGCGAGTATCTGGAGGCCTATCTGGCCACGGAAGCGGTGCAGACCCGGATCAACACCTTCGTCAATGATATGACAGCGGAAATGGAACTGCCGGAGCTGACGAATGAGGACCTGGAGCATTTCCTGACGGCCCTGTACAACGATTATCAGTCCTATGCCAAGGGCAATGATCTGCCGGACCTTTCGAAGATGGCTTCCTCCTTCATGTCCTACATGGGCAGCAAGGAAGCTGCCAAGACCCTGGCGGACGGGATCCCTAAAGTGGTCGACATGGACAAGATCCAAAGGCAGATCACGAAGAAGGTCAGCCAGACGATGCAGAGTGTGGGTACCGAACTGCAGACCGCTCTGGGTCAGGCACTTTCCCAGACCATCAGCTCTGTCATGACCAATGTCATGGAATCCTTGGCGGGCCAGCTGACAGCGACCATCACGGAACAGATGGGCCAGATGATGGAGCAGTTCGCCTCCAACATGCAGAACGCGGTCTCCTTCGACACCGATGCCTTCGCCGGCGCCATCACCATGAGGATGGACGCAGAGCAGATGAAGGAGCTGATGATGAGTATGATGAATACCGACATCGCTTCGTATGAAGGCAACCTGACCAAGCTGAACTATCAGACGGAGGCTTCTCCCTCAATGATCTCCATCTTCCCCCGGGACTTCGAAAGCAAGGCAGAGATCATCCGCATCCTGGATGAATATAACGAGCGCATGAAGGAGAGCGGGCAGGAGGAGAAGGTCATCGCCTATACCGATTATGTGGGTACACTGATGGGCTCCGTCACGAAGATCATCGATACGATCAGCATCATCCTGATCGCCTTCGTGGCCATCTCCTTGATCGTTTCCTCCATCATGATCGGCATCATCACCTATATTTCCGTACTGGAGCGGACCAAGGAGATCGGTATCCTCCGGGCCATCGGTGCTTCCAAAAGGAACATTTCTCAGGTCTTCAACGCGGAGACATTTATCATCGGTTCCCTGGCAGGCTTGCTGGGCGTAGGCATCTCCTTGTTGATACTATGGCCCGCCAACGCCATCATCCATTCCCTGGCCGGCAGTACGGACATCAGCGCCATCCTGCCGCCGGTGGGCGGTATCGCGCTGGTCATCATCAGTGTGATCCTGACATTGATCGGTGGATTCATCCCCGCGCGCAAGGCGGCGAAGAAGGATCCGGTCACAGCACTCAGAAGCGAATAAAAAAACTCCTTACCACGACGCAGCGGTCGGGTAAGGAGTTTTTACATGAAGAAGATCACTTCTTGATCTTGAAAGTATAGGCGGCAGCCTGCTGATATCCTTCCGGAATGAAGAGCAGGGTGTCTTCGCCTTCGATCTTATGATGGACAGCGCCGGTACCGATGAGGGTGACTTCGGCGTCATCAGCGATCTTGTATCCGGTCAGGCGGACTGCCTTCTCCAGCTTCTCGGCCAGGGAGATGGCGTAGACAGCCTCTTCGGTTTCGGTGAAGCAGACCGGCATACCGTTCTGGTCCTTCACTTCAGGAATGCTATGAGGACGGGTGGCGTAGATGGCCTCACCGTTCGCATCCAGCCATGCACCGACTTCCAGCAGCGGTTTGACCTGCTCGAAGGGGATGGTACCGTCGGCACGCGGTCCGATGTTCAACAGCATGTTGCCGTTGCGGCTGACGACCTGGATCAGCATATCGATGATCTGCTTGCCGGTCAGATAGTCGGAACCGGTCTCGGTGCGGTTGAAGCCAAAGGAACGGCCGATGCCGCGGGTGGTCTCCCACTTATAGGGCTGGACCTCGTCGAAGATACGATATTCCGGTGTGATGAAATCATAATGGGTAGTCGTATTCTTCATGACTTCTTCGAAACGACCCTCTGCCTGGAATTCTTTCCATTCTTCCTCGGTCTTCGGGACCTGGATCTGGTTCCAGCGGTCATCGATGACACCATCTTCCACGGTATTGTAGTAGTAGGCGAACAGTTCGTTCAGGTTATAACCATAGGGGAAGGCGATATCGTTCCAGAGAATGGAGGGCTTATATTTGTCGATCAGTTCACGGAAATGAGCGACGGAATAGGGCAGGTATTCATCGGGCATGCCCTGATGATCGATGAAGCCCAGAGGTCCATCGATGGGACGGTCGGTCTTGAAGGTCCAGTCATAGACGCCGGAGTAATAGAGACCCATCTTCAGGCCTTCTTCGCGGATCGCATCGGTCAGCTCGCCCACGAAGTCGCGCTTGGAATAGTAGCCTTCGATATGGGGGTTCGGTGTATCCGTCGGCCACAGAGTATAACCATCATGATGCTTGGTGACCAGGACACAGTACTTGGCACCGGCTTTTTTGATGAGCTTGGCCCAGTCATGGACATCCAGGTTGGCATTCTGTTCTTCAAAATCCTTCTGGAAATCGAAGTAGCTCTTGTCGCCGAAGTGTTTCTTATGGAACACCGTGGTCGGAGAACCGGGGATCCTAAGAGAATTGAGATACCATTCCGCGTAAGGATTGTTGGCGAACATGGCGCTCATATCTTCCTGCTCAGAGATCGTCTTGGTCTGCTCAGCGGCAAAGGCCGGTACGGAGAAGAGGGACCAATGGATGAAGATACCGAATTTCGCGTCGTCATACCACTTGGGCAGCTTGTGCTGATGGACGGACTCGTAGGTGGGTTCAAAATGCATAAGAATACACTCCCTTCGAACTTAAAATAAAGAAAAAACAACAAAAACCAACTCAAACCCAATTTTAGCATATTGACGGGAAACTGTCAATCAAATGGTATATAATTTACCAAAAAGGCGAAATTGTTGACCTGGGATAGACAATTGAACGTGAATGTGGTACACTACAGATACTGAATTCAACGCTTTAGGAGGATGAACTAAAATGGCAAGAGTGTATAATTTCTCAGCAGGACCTGCCGTACTCCCGGAAGAAGTCCTGCGCGAAGCAGCCGATGAAATGCTGGATTATAAGGGCAGTGGCATGTCCGTCATGGAGATGAGCCATCGTTCAAAAGTATTCGATCAGATCATTAAAGAAGCCGAGGCGGACCTGCGCGACCTGATGCAGATCCCCGAGAATTATAAAGTCCTGTTCCTGCAGGGCGGTGCTCATCAGCAGTTCGCGGCTGTGCCCATGAACCTGATGAAGAACAAGAAAGCCGGCTACATCGTTACCGGTCAGTGGGCGAAACGTGCTTTCAATGAGGCGAAGATCTTCGGCGAGGCGGTGGAACTGGCTTCTTCCGCGGACAAGACCTTCTCCTACATCCCGGATTGTTCCGATCTGCCTATCACGGATGACATGGACTATGTCTATATTTGCGAGAACAATACCATTTATGGTACCAAATTCTGGGAACTGCCGAATACCAAGGGCAAAGACCTGGTGGCGGACATCTCTTCCTGCTTCCTGTCCGAGCCGATGGACGTGACCAAATACGGCCTGGTCTATGGCGGCGTACAGAAGAACGTGGGTCCTGCCGGTGTGGTCATCGTCATCGTACGGGAAGACCTGATCCGTGATGATGTCCTTCCGGGCACCCCCACGATCCTGAAGTATAAGACCCAGGCGGATGCGGATTCTCTGTATAACACGCCTCCGTGCTACGGTATCTACATCTGCGGCAAGGTCTTCAAGTGGCTCAAGGCTCAGGGTGGTCTGGAGGCCATGAAGGTCCGCAATGAAGAAAAGGCAAAGATCCTCTATGATTTCCTGGATCAGAGCAAGCTGTTCAAGGGTACGGTCGAGAAGAAGGACCGTTCCATCATGAACGTTCCCTTCATCACCGGGGACAAGGATCTGGATGCCAAGTTCGTCAAGGAAGCGGAAGCGGCCGGTTTCGTCAACCTGAAGGGCCATCGTTCCGTCGGCGGTATGCGCGCCTCCATCTACAACGCTATGCCGAAGGAAGGCGTGGAGAAGCTGGTTGCCTTTATGAAGAAATTTGAGGAGGAGAATGCCTGATGTACAAATATACCTGCCTGAATCCGATCGCCTCTGTCGGTCTGGATCTGTTTTCCGAGGATTATAAAAAAGTCAACGATCTGAAGGACGCGGACGCAGCCCTGGTACGCAGTGCCTCTGTCCATGATCTGGAACTGCCGGAGGATCTTCTGGCGATCGCAAGAGCCGGCGCCGGTGTCAACAATATCCCGCTGGACAAATGCACGGAGCAGGGTATCGTCGTTTTCAATACCCCGGGTGCCAATGCCAATGGCGTCAAGGAACTGGTCCTGGCCGGCATGCTCTATGCCTCCCGTGATATCGTCGGTGGTATCGACTGGTGCCTGGACAACCAGAATGATGACAACATCGCGAAGACGGCGGAGAAGGCCAAGAAGAACTTCGCAGGTACCGAGATCTCCGGCAAGAAGCTGGGTGTCATCGGCCTGGGCGCCATCGGTGTTCTGGTCGCCAACGCGGCGGTCCATCTGGGCATGGAAGTCTATGGCTATGATCCCTACATTTCCGTCAATGCCGCCTGGAACCTGTCCCGCAGCGTCAAGCACATCAGCAATGTGGAGGAGATCTACCAGGAATGTGATTTCATCACCATCCATGTACCGTTGCTGGACAGCACCAAGAAGATGATCAGCGCGGAAGCCATCGGCATGATGAAGCCGAACGCCATCGTTCTGAACTTCTCCCGGGACAAGCTGGTGGATGAAGAGGCCATGGTGGAAGCTCTGGCTGCCAACAAGATCAAACGCTACGTATCTGATTTCCCGAACCCCATCACAGTCGGTGCGAAACACTGCATCGTTACACCGCATCTGGGCGCCTCCACAGAGGAGTCTGAGGACAACTGCGCACTGATGGCGGTCCGTGAGATCCGTGACTATCTGGAGAATGGTAATATCGTACATTCCGTCAATTTCCCGGACTGCAGCATGGCTTCCTGCCAGACAGCGGCCCGCATCGGTATCCTGCACCGCAATACCCGTGGACGGATCGCACAGTTCACGACGGCTCTGGGCGATGCCGGTCTGAACGTTTCCGCCATGACCAACCAGTCCAAGGGTGACTATTCCTACGCTTTGATGGACGTGGATTCCAAGGTGCCGGAAGAAGTCATCGAAAAGATGAAGAGTATCGAAGGCGTCCTGCGCGTCCGTGTCATCCAATAAAAACTCCGGGGGAGAAACCAATGTCTGTGATCAAACCGTTTCCCTGTGTCCGACCGGCGCAGGAACTGGCGGCATCCATCGCTGCACTGCCGTACGATGTCTACAACCGTGCGGAGGCGAAGGCCAAGGTGCAGGGGGATGATCTGACCTTCCTCAGGATCGACCGGCCGGAGACCCAGTTTCCGGACGATCAGGATATGTACGCGCCTTGCGTCTACGAGAAGGCCGCCCAGATGCTTGCCGCGGACATCGCCGCGGGCAAATATGTGCGGGACAATGAACGCAAGTACTATGTTTATGAGCTGACCATGGATGGCCGCGCCCAGACGGGTATCGTGGCCGCGGCAGCTGTGGATGATTACCTGTCCGGAACCATCAAGCGGCATGAGAATACGCTGGCCGCGAAGGAGCAGGACCGGATCCGGCACATCGACTGCTTGAGAGCCCAGACGGGACCCATCTTCCTGGCCTATCGGGCAGATGCTGTCATCACGAAAGCTGTCCAAAAGGCCAAGGAACAGGCACCTCTCTATGATTTTGTCTCTGACGACGGGATCGGGCACCGGGTCTTCATGATCGAGGATCCAGAGCAGATCCGGATCATTGAAGAAGCATTCGCTGGGATCGATTCCATTTATATCGCGGACGGGCACCATCGTGCGGCTTCTGCCGTAAAGGTGGCCCTGAAGCGACGCGCCGAGCAGCCGGACTATACAGGAGCGGAGGAGTTCAACTATTTCCTCTCCGTTCTGTTCCCGGATGAAGAACTGAAGATCATGGACTACAACCGCGTGGTCAAGGATCTGAATGGCTTGTCAGCGGAAGGCTTCCTGAAGAAGATGGAAGAGATCTTCGATGTCACCCCGCTTGCCGGGGATCCGAAGCCGCAGGCTAAGGGTACTTTTTCCATGTTCCTGGAGGGGCAGTGGTACCAGTGTATCGTTCGTGCTGAAGACCGGTCTGAGGATCCGGTGGAGGGCCTGGATGTAAGTATCCTGCAGAATCTGCTGCTGGCGCCTGTCCTGGGGATCTGTGATCCGAAGAACGACCCGCGGATCGATTTTGTCGGTGGGATCCGGGGCCTGAAGGAGCTGGAGCGCCGTTGCCAGACGGACGCCAAGGCAACCTTCGCCATGTATCCTACGGATATTTCAGAACTTTTGAAAGTCGCGGATGCGGGTCTGCTGATGCCGCCGAAATCGACCTGGTTCGAGCCAAAGCTTCGCAGTGGCCTGTTCATCCATGAGTTTTAAGCTATGATAGGATTAGGAACGATCATTAATAGTGCAAGTATAGTGGCCGGTGGTATCATCGGCCATTTTACTGGCAGGATCTTTAAACAAGAAGCACAACAGGACGCCATCAGCAAGGCCTGCGGCGTCAGTACCATGTTCATTGCCATCGCAGGCGCCATGCAGGGGATGCTCAAGATCGATCAAGGGCAGATCTTAAGCGGCAAGGCGATGTTGGTGGTGCTGTGTCTGACCATCGGTACGGTGCTCGGAGAACTGTTGCGGATCGAGGACGGGTTCGAACGGTTCGGCACCTGGCTGAAGAACAAGACCGGCAACAGTCGGGACCAGGGCTTTGTCCATGCCTTTGTGACCACCTCCCTGACGGTCTGCATCGGTGCCATGGCCATCGTCGGCGCCATCCAGGACGGGATCCTGGGGGATTATTCCACGCTGGCGGTCAAATCCGTGCTGGACTTCATCATCGTGGCGGTCCTGACCACGTCCCTGGGCCGTGGCTGCGTTTTCTCCGCGATCCCGGTACTCTTGTTTGAGGGCGTGATCACCCTGTTGGCGCGTCTGGTATCCCCGATCATGACAGACCTGGCGGTGGCCTATCTGTCGCTCATCGGCTCTGTTCTGATCTTCTGCGTCGGGATCAACCTGGTCTGGGGCAAGAAGATCCGGGTCGCCAACATGCTGCCGGCGGTGCTTCTGGCCATTCTGGCCGCATATCTGCCTTTTGGATTTTAACCAACATCACAAAAAAGCTGTGCACATGAGTCGTGCACAGCTTAATTTTAATGGTATGATCTTCAGATCCGGGTCAGATGTACCATAGCGGAAGCATAGTCGACATGCGGCAGTTCGACGTACATGCCGCTCTCCATCAGCATCTGGCCGGAAACGGTGGCCTCGGTGCCATCGATGCGGTAGAATGCCTGGGGATCCAGACCCTTCAGACGGACCTTGTTGACCACGGCGTCGCCACCCTGAGAGGAGATGTTGACGTAGGTGACCAGGGCTTCGCTCTTGTCCTTGGCCACGATCATCCAGCTGTCCCAGGTATCCTTCGCGAAGATATCGTGGAGGCGGTAGTAATCACCCGTGGTGACCAGCGGATTGTAGCGATGATATTCATCGACCTGGGCGGGGATCATATCCAGCTCTTCCGGACTCAGTTTGGTGATGTCCAGCTGGTAGCCGAAGGTACCACACATGGCCACATGGCCGCGGGTCTTGAAGGGCGTGATGCGGCCGGTCTGATGGTTGGGCACCGCGCTGATGTTGGCATCGATGGCGGACAGCGGATAGGCCAGAGCCGTGCCTGCCTGGATCTTCAGACGGGCGATGGCATCGGTGTTGTCGGAGGTCCAGATCTGGGGGCTGTAGTAGAGCATGCCGGCATCGAAACGGGCACCGCCGCTGGAGCAGTTCTCCAGAAGGATCTGCGGGAAGTCTGTGGTCAGACGGTTCTGCATATCATAGACACCCAGCATATACCGGTGCTCCAACTCCTGCTGCTGATCCGCCGGAAGGCCGAAGGAGCCCAGGTTGGTCAGGGTGCGGTTCATGTCCCATTTCACATATTCCACATTCGCGCTGGAAAGCACTTTTTTGATCATGCCGTATACGCAGTCCACAACTTCCTTGCGGGAGAAGTCCAGGACCAGCTGGCCGCGCTTCAGGCCGCGCTTGCGGTCCGGGATCTGGATGGCATAGTCCGGATGGGCGCGGAAGAGATCGGAATCCTC
>CADBPG010000105.1 GCA_902796435.1 uncultured Eubacteriales bacterium
CAGGTCCATCTGAGCCCTGAGGACGGCCAGGTCCGGCAGTTCCTCATCCATGATGCGGCAGATCTCATCCCAGTTGTCCAGGATGCGATTCAGACGCACCGCGTGCTTGGCCGGATCGTTTTTGTGTGCTTTTTCCTCGATGGCCAACACTTCACCGGTGGTCTTGCCAAAGATGCGGTGCATCTCCGCTTCCCAAGCTTCCGGATCGAAGGAGGCCATATGGGCTTCTGCCTTCTCGCGCGAAGGAACCAGCGTCCGGATGTGCTTGTACAGTTTCATGGTCAGCACCGTGCCAACACCCACCTGAATGCCATGCAGGTCATAGGGTTCTTCACGCTCCAGCGCCATCATCTCCCACATGTGTGAGAAATAATGCTCCAGACCGGAGGCCGGCCGGGAGATATTGGCATAGGCCATGGCGATGCCGGCCAGTACCAGACCCTCGGCGATGGTGCCGATGGCTTCCGGATCTCTGGCGGGGATCCCTTCCACCGCATCCATCATGCGGGACAGAGCGTGGCGCATGAGGGCGGCTACTTCTTCACAATAATACTCTCCAGTGACGATGTGGGCGATCCGCCACTCGCAGGTCGCGATATACTTGGCGATCATGTCGCCAAAGCCGGCCTGCAGCATGCGCATCGGCGCCTGGGCCAGGATCTCGGTATCCAGAAGGATGCCGCAGGGTGCATGGTTGTACAGGGTCGTTTTCACCTTGTTGACTTCCATGGAAGAAGAGTTGGAGGCATAGCCATCCATGGACGGCGCGGTTCCGACGACCGCGTTCGGCACGCCGGTGGCCAGAGATACGACCTTGCAGATATCATTCAGAACACCGCTGCCGACGGCCAGCAGCAGGTCGCAGGAGGGGTCAAAGTGCATGACTACACTGCCGACTTCCCACTCACCCGGCTTCGGCCGGTCCATAGGCACGATATAATTGACATGGTCGATCCCGGCTGCAGTCAGGATCTCATCGACCCTTTGGCCTGCGGCCTTCCATGTATTCGGATCACAGACCAGGAAGGGCTTCACTGCACCGACCGCTTCCAGCATCTTCGGCACTTCCGTGACGATGCCCTTGCCGATGTTCAGATATTTCAGGGCGCAGACATGCTTGCGTCCGCAAGTGCACTCATACCCTTCCGGTTTGATGAGTTCCTGTAAAGACATTCCCGCAAATTTCATATTGTTACCTCTTTGATAAGCTCCGGGCCTTGCGGGCACCGGAGCTTGGTTTTGTTTTAGAATCCCTTGGATGCACTTAAGTCATAAACACTCTTCAGCGCCGGATAGATCTTGGAATAGATCTCGAACGAATCCATGTACGCCGCCTGGTTGGCCTTGATGGGCAGGGTCTCGGTCTCCACCTTGACGATATTGCAGGCCTCTTCCAGGTTCTTCCATACGCCGGCACCGACACCCGCGACCATGATCGCGCCATAGGCACCACCTTCGGAAGCTGCCGACATGGTGTAGACCGGCATATCGAAGATATCCGCCTGCATCTGCCGCCACAGCGGGGATACGCTGCCACCGCCGGAAGTGTAGACCTTCTCACAAGGTGTGAAAGCGCTCAGGATGTCGATGATCTGCTTCAGGGAATAGGTGACACCTTCCATGACGGAACGGGTGATGTCCGCGCGGGTCGTACCCAGGGACAGGCCGTAGAAGGAAGCCCGGGCGTTCGGATCCGGATACGGGCAGCGCTCGCCGGTCAGGTACGGGGTGAAGATCACACCGTGTGCACCAGGAACGGACTGCTCCGCCTCGCGGCCCATGATATCATATACGTTCACGCCGGTCGCCTTCGCCTCGGCGGTATTGTGCTGGCACAACTCGTCCCGATACCAACGGTACGCGCCGCCTGCGGTCAGCGGGCAGCCGAAAGCATGCCACAGACCCGGCTCGTTGTTGCAGAACATCTGCAGATCCCCGTTCGGGTTGTTGTTGAACCGGTCCAGACCCATGGAAACGTTGCCGCTGGTACCGATGACCACGCCGATGATGCCCGGCTTGACCAGGCCGGCGCCTGTCGTCTGGATGACCGCGTCGCCGCCGCCATAATAGACGTTCAGACCTTCCGGCAGGCCCGTCAGCTCCGCCGCTTCCTTCGTGATATGGCCGGCCAGCTCCGTAGATTCATGGGCTTCCGGGAAGATGCTGCGGTCCAGGCCCGCGATGGCGATCAGCTCGTCGCTCCACTTGCGCTCCTTCGTGTTGAAGAAACCGGTACCGGAGGCATCGGACACGTCGATGCCGATCTCGCCGGTCAACATGTAGCGGATGTAATCCTTCGGGCAGAAGAAGGTGACCATCTTCTCGAAGTTTTCCGGCTCCTCATCCCTGAGCCACAGGATCTTGCCACCGGTATATCCGGTCAGCATCTGGTTGTTGGTGTAGGACAGCAGCCCCTTCAGGCCGCCGGCTTTCTCGGTGATCCAGTCGCACTGCTTCTGGGTCCTTTGGTCACACCACAGCATGGCCGGCCGGATGACCTGGCAGTCCTTGTCCAGGGCTACAAGACCATGCATCTGTCCGGAAAAGCTGATGCCGACGATGTCTTCCTTGGGGACCTTGGGCAGGATGGCCTTCAGGCCACGGACCACGCCGTCCCACCAGTCGATGGGATTCTGCTCCGCCCAGCCGGGACGGGGTGTATATAAAGGATACTCCTGTGTGGAAGAGGCAAGGACCTTGCCGTCCTCATCTGCAACGATACACTTAGCGCCGGATGTACCCACATCCAGACCCACTAATAAACGTTTTTTCATGGTTTCCCCTTTCCTTATACACATGGATCACATGACATCGTCTTTGAGCAGGAAGCGAATGCCATATGGCTCCAGCTTGATATGCGTGGTATATTCACCAGTCTCGATATCGGTCACTGCGTTCTCCAGGCTGACCGTGGTCGGGAACGGGTTGAAGTTCTGCACGATCGCGATCTCTTCCTCATCGTTCTTACGCAGGCTTGCGGTCACGTTGTGCGGCAGGTTCGCGTTGTCCAACGCCTTCTCCAGCTGCAGATCCTCCGCGATCTCCTCGTAGAAATCTTTGTAGAAGGCCTGGTTGGCACGGGCGCACAGATAGTAGGCCTGGCCGAAGCCGAAATAGTTGAGGGTCAGGGCCGGGTTGCCCGCATAATAGTCGTCCTTGTAAGTACCCAGGACCTGCGCAGTGGAAACATGGACCACGTCGCACATATCCTTGAGTTCATACTCGGCACCACTTGCGGACATGACCATCGTATTACGCTGATCCGGATACAGGGCATCGATCTCCTCGCTGTACAGACCGAACACATCCTGCATGCCATAAGGTGCGAAGCTCTGGAAGCACAGGTCGTTCTCATTGACCAGGCCGCTCCAGTAGGTACCTACCAGGGTACCGCCCTTCTCTACGAAGCTGCGCAGTTTTTCCACGATGCCCTCACGCTGCATGTACAGCATGGGCGCGACGACCAGTTTGTAGTTGGAGAAATCACAGGACATATCCACGATGTCCACCGGGATGCCCATGCGCCAGAAGGCCTCATAGTGCTCCAGCACGGTCGGTCCGTAATGCTTCGGATCACCAGGACGGCTCTTGACGTCCATACCGCCGCCGTTCAGCAGCCCCTGCATCTGATCCAGTGCCCAACGGTTCTCCCAGTCATAGATGATGGCGACTTCCGGTACCACGTTGGTCTTGCAGACCTCCGGCAGCTTCTTCAGGCGGGAACCGACCGCGGCGACCTCGCGGAAGACGCGGGTATTGGCCGTGCCGTCATGGCCGACGACCGCACCATGGAATTTCTCGGAGGATCCACGGGATTTGCGCCACTGGAAGTACTGGACGGAGTTGGAACCATGGGCCACCGCCTGCAGAGAGGACAGCTCATGCATGCCCGGCTTCTTCATGCGGCAGACCGGATGCCAGTTGGTGACGCCCGGCACGCTTTCCATCAACAGGAAGGGTTCCTGCTTGATGCAGCGCATCAGGTCATGAGTAGCCGCCGCGGTGATCGCCACCGCGCTCTCATCCTGCGGATTGGTGTGCCAGTAGGGGTA
>CADBPG010000106.1 GCA_902796435.1 uncultured Eubacteriales bacterium
GAGACAAAGGTCTACACGCTGCCCATCACTTTGACAGAAGGTAGCAATACGGTCCGGATCGCGGCCTGCACCGGTACTGTACAACTGGATACGATCGCATTTCAATGAGTATGAACAAGCAGTATTATTGGATCATTTCACTGGATAATTTCGCCGGGGACGACCATTTCCAGGACCTGCCCGCCTTTCGCTGGTACCTGGAACGGGCGGCCTATTGCCGGCACGTGGACAGCATCTACCCATCGGTGACCTATCCGGCCCATACGACCCTCATGACGGGCCGCTGGCCGGCGCAGCACGGGGTCATCAACAATACGAAGTTTCAGCCGGAACGGCTGGGCCGGGAGGACTGGTACTGGCAGTCCAAGTATATCCAGGGCAAGACCCTGGTCGATATTGCTCATGAGCAAAAGCGCAAGGTGGCCAGCTACCTCTGGCCGGTCATGGGCGGCAACCGGAAGATCACCTACAACATGCCGGAGATCTTCGCCAACCGCAAGTGGGACAACCAGATCTTTACCTCCCTGCGCAATGGCAGCAAGCTTTTCCAGCTGGAGGCCTTCCTGAAGCATGGCAGCGAGATGGACGGGATCCGGCAACCGGCGCTGGATAACTTCCTGCACCACGTGGTGCTGGATACCTTTGCCCAGAAGATGCCGGAGGTACAGTTCATCCATTATGTGGATCTGGATGCGACGCGGCATACCTATGGGCACAGTAGTCCGGAGGCGGAGACGGCGATCCGGCGGCATGACCAGCGGCTGCAGGATATCTTTGACTTGGTGGAGCAGAAGGGCCTGATGGACCAGACCCACTTCATCATTTTGGGAGACCACTCCAGCATCGATGAGCACACTGCGGTTTACTTAAATGTACTGTTCAAGCGGCAGAACCTGCTGCATATCAAAAAGGATGGGACGGTCCAGGATTGGCGTGTCATTTCCCATACCTGCGATGGCTCCGCCTATATCCAGGTCAAGGACCCGGCCAAGATCCCGTTGGTCCGCACACTGTTGGAGACCTTCAGCCAGAAGCACGGCAACTGCATCGAGACCATCTATTCCGGTATCGAGGCGGAAGAGAAGGGAGCAGGCCTCTGCAGCCTGATGGTGGAAGCGGCCCGGGGTTATTATTTCCTGGACGAGGCAGATCACGAGGAACTTCTGCATCAAATAAGACCGGAAGATATCGACAATATGCCGCATATCACCCGGTCGACACATGGATATTCTCCACTAAAAGAAAACTATCAGACCTTCTTTTCGATGATGGGGCCGAAGATTCGCCCGGGAGAGATCCCGGGACCGATGAAACTGGTCGACATCGCACCGACGATCGCCAGGCTTTGGAATGCAGAGCTGCCAGAGACCGAAGGGAAAGCGCAGGAAGCGTTCTTTAACAATCATCGGAGGCAGGTTTAGTTCTCAACATTATCTTTGCTGATCGACAAGATACGGTTGCCAATGGTATTGGGATAATCCTCTACTAGGTAACCGTTTTCTGTTTTCTTGAAAGCGATGACAAAGGTCGTTTGAACGGGCTCCATCTGCTCCAGAATTTCGTTGACAGAAGGCAAGGCATTGTCATACCATTGCGCGAACCAGTTGAGGATATCCGCTTCTTCGAGGGCTTTGAACGCATCTCTTCCAGGAATGATCGTAAGGTCATAGGTCAGCTCAACCATTTTCTCATCATCGATGAGATCGATCTCACCCGGAGTGATCTCTGCGCGCTCGGCAATATAGCGAAGCACATAAGACTTGGCTTTGCCACTGGTTTCGCCTGTCGCATCAAAACCGCAACTGTAATATGGCGATGTGATCAGATCGTCCAAAGACTCGTAGATCGTGTAACGAAGCGTGGCCTGCCAATAGGCTTCATCTTCAAAACCGACGCTTTCCGGAAAATTAAAAAGATCGGCAAGGAATAATTCACCGACATGAATACACGCAGTACGGATCGCTTCTGTGTCAGTAGAGGACTCGTTCTGTTGTGGAAGTTGAGACATCCCATTTTCGGAACTGTCGCTGTCCTGCGGCTCCAAAAAAACATTATTGCTCTGGCAGGCAGACAATAAAAGAAGACATATCAGTAAGATGCAAACTTTACGCATGATTTTCCCCCTTTTGGAAATAGTTGATTTTATTATATCACAACACAATTGAAATTTGCCAAAGAATTGCAAAATGATGATTGATTATGAAAGAACCTGTTGAAAGCACCCTTCACAGACAGTGGTTACATGGGTTATGTGGACGGCGCATACATGTTATTCGTGTCGGAGGATGATTACTATCTCTTTTTGGAAGATTAATAGAAATCACTGAATTCTTGCAATTCCCCTGGGACAGTAGTACAATAGTGCCATTCAATCACCGTACAAAGGGGAACTTACATTGGATCAGATCAGGATCATTGAATTAAAGGAAACACTTCTTGCGGACAATGATGCGGATGCCGCTCGTCTGCGCGAAGAGCTTCGGGAGCAGAAAACATTCTACCTGAACGTGATGTCTTCACCGGGTTCAGGAAAAACGTCCTGCATCCTGCGGTTGGTCGAACAGCTGCGGGATGCTTTTCGTATTGGCGTATTGGAAGCGGACATCGATGGAGATGTGGATACCCGCACCATGCTGCAGGCGGGGGTCCCTGCGGTGCAGCTGCATACCGGGGGCATGTGCCACCTGGACGCGGATATGAGCCGGCAGAGCCTGCGTGAGATCGGTTCTGAAGCACTGGATCTGGTCATTCTGGAGAACGTGGGCAACCTGGTGTGTCCGGCGGAATTCGATACTGGGGCTGTTAAGAATCTGGTCATCCTTTCGGTGCCGGAGGGGGATGACAAGCCTCTGAAATATCCTTTGATGTTTGAAAAAGCAGACGTGGTGCTGGTGAACAAGATCGATGCGATGGAAGTGTTCGATTTTGACCTGGAAGCCTTCCGCGGCTATGTGCAGAAGCGCCATGCAGGCTGCCCGGTCATCCCGGTCTCCGCGGAGACGGGAGAGGGCTTTGCGGAAGCGGCTAACTGGCTGAAGCAGCAGATCGAAGCCTGGAAAGGGGAGGTGACCGCATGAGTACGTTCAAAGTGATCGATGTAAACGTGGGCGTCTTTGATATCAACGACCGCATCGCGGCCGAGGTCCGGCAGAAGAACAAGGAGGATGGGACCTTCATGATCAACCTGATGGCCTCGCCCGGCGCGGGCAAGACCACGACCCTGCTCAGGACCATCGAGGCGCTGGGCGCCGACTACAAGATCGGTGTCATGGAAGCGGATATCGATGCCACGGTGGATGCAGAGAAGATGGAGCAGGCGGGCGTGCGCACCATCCAGGTCCATACCGGCGGCGAGTGCGCCATGGACGCGTCCATGACAAAGCAGGCGCTGGAGGAGTTCGATACTTCGGATCTGGACCTGTTGTTCATGGAAAACGTGGGCAACCTGGTCTGCCCAGCGGAGCAGGACACGGGAGCCACAGTGAATGCGGTCATCCTGTCCCTGCCGGAGGGGGATGACAAGCCCCTGAAATACCCGCTGATGTTCCAGGTCTGCCAGGTGGTGCTGGTCAACAAGACCGATACCCGGAAGTTCTTTAAGTTCGATGACGCGGCATTTGTGGAACGGGTCCACCGGCTGAACCCGGACGCGGAGATCTTCTTCCTGTCCGCCAAGACGGGGGAGGGCTTCGATGCCTGGGTGGACTGGTTAAAGAAAAGGAGATAGAATGAAATTAGCAGAAGCTTTACAAGAGCGTGCCGACCTCAATCGGAAGATCGAGGAGCTGCGCCGCCGTCTGAACAATTGCATCCTTGTACAGGAAGGCGAAGAGCCAGCAGAAGATCCTGCCGCCTTGCTGGAAGAGCTGAATGGTGCGGTCGCCCGGCTGGAAACTCTGATGGCGCAGATCAATCTGACGAACTGTCGCACTAAGGTGCAGGGGATGACGCTGACCGAAATGATCGCCAGAAAAGATGCTATGCTGCTGAAGATCTCGGCCTACCGGGATCTGGTCTATACGGCGGGACAGAACACACAGAGAGCCCGGGGTACCGAGATCAAGGTCAAGTCTGTCCTGAAGGCTTCCGAACTGCAGACCGAGGTGGATACACTGGCAAGGGAGATCCGCCTGCTGGACAATCTCCTGCAGGAGACGAACTGGAAGACCCGCCTCATCGAAAAGTAAGATCATCAGTTGGTAATCCTACGGGTGTGCATATCAGGCGGCAACTGCCTAAGTTGCACATGGAGGTGTGTCATGAGCCGCACAGGGGTTCGAATCCTCAAGCATCGTATGGCTCCGATACTGTATGACTGCATGTTTTATCACGTATCATGTACTACCGGATATGGACCGCAGGACGAGGGTGGGCTTGCTGGGTAAAACAAAACTTGACATACCCGTCAAAAACGAGTATGATGGACAGGCATTGATGAAAGAATAAGCCTCATGCAGCGGTGCAGAGAGCCGGCGGCAGGTGCAAGCCGGAGCGTGTGCGGGGCCCTTCCACTTTCGGAGCAGGCAGCGAAAGCTGCGGGTATAAGCGCCCTTATCGCTGTAATGAAGAGGTCCTGCAACTGCAGGGCAATTTGGGTGGCAACGCGGTCCTTCCGTCCCATGTTTATGGGGTGGAAGGCTTATTTTTTTAAAACCATCAAGAATATTATTTTCAGGGAGGAAAAACATATGTTGGATCTGCGTTTTCTGCGTGAGAATCCGGAACTGGTCAAAGAGAACATCCGGAAAAAGTTTCAGGACCGCAAACTGCCGTTAGTCGACGAAGTCATCGAGCTGGACCGGCAGAACCGGGAGGCCAAACAGGAGGCCGACAGCCTGCGTGCAAACCGCAATAAGCTCTCCAAGGAGATCGGCGGCCTGTTCAAGCAGGGCAAAAAGGAAGAGGCGGAGAAGGTCAAGGCCGAAGTCACCGCACAGTCTGCACGGCTGGAAGAGCTGGAGCAGAAAGAGGCTGAGCTGGAGGCCCGCATCCGCGAGATCATGCTGACCATCCCGAACATCATCGACCCCAGCGTGCCCATCGGCAAGGACGACAGCGAGAACGTCGAAGTCACCAAATATGGGGAACCGGTGGTGCCGGATTTCGAGATCCCCTATCATACCGAGATCATGGAGCGCCTGAACGGTATCGATCTGGACGCGGCGCGCCGTGTGGCCGGCAATGGTTTCTACTACCTGCTGGGCGACATCGCTCGCCTGCATTCCGCAGTCATCAGCTATGCGCGTGATTTCATGATCGACCGCGGCTTCACCTACGTCATCCCGCCCTTCATGATCCGCAGCGCCATCGTCGACGGTGTCATGAGCTTCGACGAGATGGATGCTATGATGTACAAGATCGAGGGTGAGGACCTGTTCCTGATCGGTACCTCCGAGCATTCCATGATCGGCCGCTTTGTTGACCAGATCATCCCAGAGGAGAGCCTGCCTCAGACCCTGACCAGCTATTCTCCCTGCTTCCGTAAGGAGAAGGGTGCCCATGGTATCGAGGAGCGTGGTGTCTACCGCATCCATCAGTTCGAGAAGCAGGAGATGATCGTCATCTGCAAGCCGGAAGACAGCATGATGTGGTTCGACAAACTGTGGCAGAACACGGTCGACCTGTTCCGCAGCATGGACATCCCGGTGCGCACCCTGGAGTGCTGCTCTGGTGACCTGGCGGATCTTAAGGTCAAGTCCTACGACGTCGAGGCCTGGAGCCCGCGTCAGAAGAAGTATTTCGAGGTCGGCAGCTGCTCCAACCTGGGCGATGCGCAGGCCCGCCGTCTGAAGATCCGCGTCAACGGTGCGGACGGTCAGAAGTACTTCGCACATACCCTGAACAATACGGTCGTGGCACCGCCGCGTATGCTGATCGCCTTCCTGGAGAACAATCTGCAGGCAGATGGACGGATCCGCATTCCGGAAGTCCTGCGTCCGTACATGGGTGGAAAAGAGTATATCGGTTAAGGATTCATGACTTGAAAACGGGCTGCTCCCTGTGGGGCAGCTCGTTTGACTTTTATATAGAAATATGGTATAAATCTATACGTATGACGGTGCCGGCTAGGTGGGTCCGCCCAGCCGCCTTAATAGGGAACTGGAGTGCAAATCTCCGACAGTGCCGCTACTGTAA
>CADBPG010000107.1 GCA_902796435.1 uncultured Eubacteriales bacterium
GCATCCGGTCTGGATCCCTTGGTGCAGGAGGCGCGGATCACTGTGATGTGCGATGTCTCCAACCCGCTTTGCGGCCCGGAAGGCGCCACCTATACCTTCGGAAAACAAAAGGGCGCCACGCCTGAGATCCAGGCCCAGCTGGAAGCAGGCATGTGCCACTATCGGGATCTTCTTATCGAACAGTTCGGGATCGATTGTGACCAGATCCCCGGCGCCGGTGCCGCGGGTGGCCTGGGTGCCGCACTGAAGGTCTTCCTGCGGGGCGAGATGCGTTCCGGCATCGAGACCGTTTTGGATCTGGTCCACTTCGACGAGCAGCTTACGGGTGTGGACCTGGTCGTGACCGGGGAAGGCCGCACCGACTGGCAGACCTGCTACGGCAAGGTCATGCAGGGGGTCGGCCAGCGAGCAAAAACCCAGGGCATACCTGTTTTAGGCCTGTGCGGTTCCTTAGGACCCGGCGCCATGGACATCTGCGCTCATGGGGTCGCTTCCTTGATGACCACCGTCAACGCTCCCATGCCCCTCTCAGAAGCCATTGACCGCGCAGAGGAATTATACTATGATGCCGCAGTCCGCATGTTCCGGTTTGTAAAAGCAGGCATGGAGTTACAGACAAAAAGCCGGCCCTGAGTAAAGGGTCGGCTTTCTTTATGCCAGAAATCAGTTGAACTTCGGAAGCCAGCTGCCGTGGGCGTCGATCAGGTCGTCCACCATGGCACGGATCGAATCGATGTCCAGTTCGGATCCGGTATGGGGATCCATCATGGCTGCCTGATAGATATGATCCTTCTTGCCCGTGACGGCCGCTTCGATGGTCAGCAGCTGCACGTTGATATTGGTCATGTTCATGGCTGCCAGCTGTACCGGAAGGCGTCCCACGTGGCAGGGGTTGATGCCCCGGCCATCCACCAGGCAGGGGACCTCTACGCAGGCATCCTGCGGCAGGTTCTCGATCAGGCCGCCCGTGTTCAGCACGTTGCCGCCGATCTTGTACGGGTTGCCCGTCACGACCGCTTCCATGATGTGGGAAGCATATTCCTTGGACCGCTCATGTGCCAGGCTGCCCTTCTGCCGAAGCTCCTCCAGTTCCTTCTGCCAGCCGGCGATCTGGTTCACGCAGCGGCGCGGATATTCATCCAGCGGAATGTTGAACTTCTCGATGAGCTCCGGATACTTGCTCTTGATGTAGAACATGTTGTATTCCGCGTTATGCTCACTGGATTCGGTACAGTAATAGCCCCATTTATCGATATAGTCCAGACGCACCATATCATTGTGCTTTTCTTTGTTCTTCTCTTTGGCGCGGCGCTTGATCTCCGGATACAGGTCCACGCCATATTTATTCTTGATCTCCAGCAGCCAGGCCATGTGGTTGATGCCCGCGATCAGTTCTTTTCTGCCCTCCAGCTGGTCTTCCATGCCCAGTTCCTTCAGAAGGGTGGCCGAGCAGACCTGCACGCTGTGGCAGAGACCGACCGTCTTGACGCCGGTATAACGCAGCATGTATCCGGTCAGCATGGCCATGGGGTTCGTGTAGTTCAGGAACAGGGCGTCCGGGCAGACCTCTTCCATGTCTCTGGCGAAATCCGCCATGACCGGGATGGTACGCAGCGTCCGCATGATACCGCCGATGCCCAGGGTATCGCCGATGGTCTGCCGCAGTCCGTACTTTTTCGGGACCTCGAAGTCGATGATGGTGCAGGGATCATATAGGCCGACCTGGATCGCATTGACCACGAAGTTGGCGCCGCGCAGGGCATCTTTGCGCTGCTCCGGACCCAGCCAGGTGGTGATGCGCGCGGTGTTGCCCATGGTACGGTTCATCATTCCGATGATCTCCGCACTCTCTTCCAGACGCTTCGGATCGATGTCATAAAGCGCGAATTCCGCGTCCCGCAGATACTCGCTGCACAGGCAGTCGCCCAGTACGTTGCGGACGAATACGGTACTGCCAGCGCCCATAAAGGTGATCTTCATGCTGCATCTCCTTTCTTATTTGCCGTTTCCGAGAAGCACCATCTTCATTTGATAGTACGCCGGACTCATGTCCAGATAATGAGGATGGGGGTTCTCGAAACGCTGCTCTTCTTTCCAGATCTCGGTCTCCAGCTGTTTACGTACGAAATCAGCGATCTTCTGCACGGGGACCGGGTCGAAGGTACGCTTCCCATTGTGGATGACCCGCTGCTGCAGTTTTTTGGCGGTGCAGTTCTGGAACCGCAGATGTTTCCAGGGACGCGCTGGATCCACAAAACGGTATTCCTCGGACACGTCCACCTCTTCTCCCGCCCGCACGATCAGGTCCGCGATGGCCATGCCGGTATCATCGTAGATCCGGTATACATCCTTCAGGCCGGGGTTTGTAGTCTTTTCGACCGTATCAGAAATCTTGATGCGGGGCTCAAAGGTGCCGTCATTGCCCACCGCGCACAGCTTGTATACGCCGCCGAAGACCGGCTCGGATTTGGCTGTGATCATGCGCTCGCCGACACCGAAGGCATCGATCGGCGCTTCCTGCTTCAGGATCGAGTCGATGGTGTATTCGTCCAGACTGTTGGAGACGATGATCTTCGCGTCCTTCAGGCCCGCGTTGTCCAGCATTCTGCGGGCCTTCTTGGAAAGGTAGGCCAGGTCACCACTGTCGATGCGGATGCCGTAATTCTTCGGATGGATGCCCGCTTCCTTCATTTCCAGGAAGACCTGGATCGCATGGGGCACTCCAGAGCCGACCACATCGTAGGTATCGACCAGAAGGATACAATTGTGGGGATAGCGTTCCGCGAACTTGCGGAAGGCTGTGAGTTCGTCCTGGTACAGCATGACCCAGCTATGGGCCATCGTACCGGTCACAGGGAGCCCGAAGCGCTGGCCGGCAAGTACGGTAGCGGTGCTGCCGCAGCCGCCGATCATGCAGGCACGGGCGCCATTGACCGCCGCGTCGTTGCCATGAGCTCTGCGGGCGCCAAAGTCTGAAACGCCACGGCCCTTCGCGGCCCGGACCACACGGTGCGCCTTGGTGGCGATCAGGCTCTGATGGTTGAACTGGGCCAGGATCTCGGTCTCGATCAGCTGGGCTTCGACGATGTCTGCCACCACGGTGATGACCGGCTCGTTCGGGTAGATGATCGTGCCTTCCGGGAAGGCGTATACATCGCCATGGAAGCGGAAACCCTCCAGGTATTTCAAGAAGTCTTCATCATAAATGTGCAGGCTGCGCAGATACTCCACGTCCTCCTTCTCGAAATGCATGTTCGAAATATACTCTACGATCTGCTCCAGACCCGCAAAAATGGCAAAGCCCGCGCCATCCGGATTGCGGCGGTAAAAAACGTCGAAAGCGACCTGCGTCTCACGAACCTCCGGGTCCAGGAAGTACCCGTTGGCCATCGTCATTTCGTACAGGTCCATCATCATAGCGATATTGTTCATCGGCCTCACATTCCTCTCTTACGTATGCCATAGGTTCTGGCGCTATTATAACAAATCTCCTGTCAAAAAGAAATAGCCACTTGCCCCGGACTGTGGTACAATAAGCAGAGAATTCTTCATCAAGCAACAAGGGAGAAATGAATATGTGGATCGATCAGAATGGTGACACCTGGTACCGGGGCAATCTGCACATGCACACGCAATGCTCGGACGGCAATCTGCCCTTTGCGGAGGCTGTGGCACTGTACCGGAATGCCGGTTATGATTTTCTGGCCGTCACGGACCACTGGCACTGGTGCGACGCGGTGCAGGAGCCAGGGTTTTTGATGCTGCGGGGCTGCGAATTCGATGTAGGTGCCTCCGTACAGGAGGGGATCTACCATATCGTAGGTGTCGGCTGCGAGGGGGATCCGGAACTTGTGCGCAAGGGCAAGGACCTGTCCGCTCAGCAGATCATCGGCCAGATCCACGCGCATGATGGCTTTGCGATCCTGGCCCACCCCTCCTGGTCTTTGAACCGGCCGGACCGGGTCCTTAAGATCCATGATATCGATGCCACGGAGATCTACAACACCTTTTCAGGCATCCCATGGAACGCCCGTCCCTATTCTGGTGATTTCGTAGATATCATGGCCGCTGAGGGGTGCCTTTTGCCCTGCATGGCAGCGGATGACGCCCATCGTTACGCTGGCGAACAGTGCCGCTCCTATCTGATGGTCAAGGCCCCTGCATTGACCCGGGAGGCGATCCTGACTGCCCTGCGCAAGGGTGACTATCTGGCGACCCAGGGTCCGATGGCCCAGATCTCCATAGAAGAAGAAACGGCAGTCGTGCATTGCACGCCCGCCGTCCGCGTCGTCTTTTATTCCGATGGTGTCTGGTCCAATGAACGTGTCACCGAAGGTGATGGACTCACCCGTGCCACCTGCCGGTTAAAACCGCATGAAACCTTCGTCCGCGCGGAGATCACCGACGCCCAGGGCCGTACAGCCTGGACCAGTCCGATCAAAACCAAATAGTTTTTTAAGCTCCAGCCCTGCGTTTCAGCTCGGCCGGACATTTATGTGCGGTGAAAGGCCCATACTGGCAGCGCTTGCATTCAAAGCACCGCACGTAGGGCGTACCATAGAGGACCGCTTCCGGGAATGCCGGATCGGCCAGCTCCGCCCGCGCCAGATCCACCGTATCTACAAGGCCCTGCTCGATCAGGGTCTTTATTTGTTGTGGCTCAAACAAGGAATTGACACAGGACACCGGAACTCTGCCCTGGAAATGATCGTGGAAGTGCACACCCAGAGAGCAGATCAGATTGTAGGGCTCCGTGCCATCCACCAGGCTAGGATCCGGCGACAGGACACCGTGGGATACCTGCAGATAATCACAGCCTGCCTGTACATATACTTCTGCCACCGCGATCATATCCTCCAGTTCCGGATCCGCACCGGCCGTCCGGATGGAGATGATAAAGTCTTCTCCACATGCCGCGCGGATGGCCTGGATGATCTCCGCGCCAAACCGTGCACGGTTTTCCGGCGTGCCACCATACTGATCGGTGCGCAGGTTGGTCTTGCTGCAGATGAACTGGTTGATCAGATAACTATGGCAGCCATGCAGCTGGATCCCGTCATAGCCCGCCTTCTGTGCTCGGACAGCGGCATCCACGAACTTCTGTTGCATCGCATGGATCTCATCGATGGTCATTTCATGGGCCAGGCCGCCGCTTCGGGTCTCCCCCGCAGAGGGACCGATCGCCGGCCCACATTCCGGATTGGCCGTGATCCCGGTATGGTTCAGCTGGATCAGCACGACCACATCATTGTCATGGCAGGCTTTAGTGATCGCCTTGTGTCCTTCGATCTGCCCATCCTCCCAGAGGCCCAGATGGGTCTTGCAGAAGCGTCCTTCCGGTGTGACGGCCGTGGCCTCCACGCAGATCAGGCCGATACCGTGCTCCGCCCGCTCCTTATAATGCTGGATATGTTTTTCTGTGACCTTACCGTCGTCTTCCGCGAAGTCGAACTTCACCGTCGGCGCGTAGGTCATCCTGTTTTTGATCGTTTTGCCCCGAATGATGATCGGATCACTGACTAAAGTCATCTTTTGCCTCCTTACGCTTTGACGGACGTTCCATCCGGCAGCCTTGCCAGCAGCCACCTGGGCTGGCTTGCATCACAAGCGTACTTTTTCGCCGCTTCCAGATCGATCTCTATGCCCCAGCCCGGCTTATCATTGGCCCAGGCGAAACCATCACGGATCTCAGCGCAACCCTGGAAGACCTCCTGTACACGTGGATCGGTCTCCATGCCGCACCATTCCTGGATGCCGAAATTGGTCGTCACAAGATCCAGATGGACGTTGGCCATATGGCCGATGGGGGAAACATCGCCGGGACCGTGCCAGGCCGTTTTTACCCCGAACGGTTCACAATAGGCGGCCAGCTTACGCGCCGGCGTCACACCGCCGATCTGAGAGATGTGGCAGCGTATGTAGTCGATCCAACGGTTCTCGATGAGCGGCTGCCATTCCATGGGATTGTTGAACAGTTCGCCCATGGCAAGTGGAGTCGCCGCCGCTTCCCGGATCTTCTGGAACCAGAAACCATCTTCCGGTGCCAGCGCGTCTTCCAGGAAGAAGGGACGGTACTGTTCCAGCTGCTTCGCCAGCCATACCGCGTCGATCGGGTTCAAGCGTTCATGTACGTCGTGCAGCAGTTCGATCTCCGCCCCGAATTTGTCGCGGACATGTTCAAAGACGGCAGGTACACTGCGCAGATATTTCTTGGAATCGAAATACGCCCCATCCGGACTGCCCTCCGGTGTTTTCAGAAAAGCTTCTTTACCACCATATCCACCATACTGGATGCGGATATATTGATATCCTTCCTCCAGGTAACCGGAGATGACCTCATCCAGCTTTGCGAAATCCGTGCCGTCACTGTGGCGGTAGACCGGCACGGCCTCACGCACCTTGCCGCCCCACAGCTGCCAGACCGGCACATGCATGACCTTGCCCGCGATATCCCACAGCGCCATGTCGCAGCCGGAGATCGCATTGTTGAGCACCGGCCCGTTGCGCCAGTAGGAAGAGTTCATCATCACCGACCAGGCATCGTTGATGGCCAGGGCATCTCGGCCGACCAGCAACTGATCCATATATTCCTCGATCGCGGTCACGACCGCTTTATGCCGCTGGGTGTAGGTCGCGCAGCCATAGCCGTACAGACCGGGTTGGTTGGTATCGATACGGACGACGATCAGGTTCGACCCTTGGGGCCGGGTCTCGATCGCGCTGACTTTTGTAATGCGGATCTCAGACATGGTTCTCTCCTTTGTTTTTGAGCATTTCTTCGTAGCTTCTTTGAATAAACCCTTGGTCCACCGGATAGGCTTGCGCCCAGCCTTCCGGGATCGCGGGCAGTGCCAGACCGCCATCCACCCGCAGCGTCTCTCCGGTGATATAGCCGGCATCCTCTGATGCCAGGAACACCGCCGCGGAAGCAATATCCTCCACAACGCCCCGGCGGCCCAATGGCACGATCCCACTGTAGGGATACTTCAGCTGCGTATCATCCACGCCGCGCACGTTGATCGCGCCGGGTGCGATGCAGTTGACGCGGATGCCATAGGGCGACAGTTCCAGTGCCAGGGACTTGCAGGACCGCTCCACAGCGGCTTTCATGCCGCCGTAGGCAAAATCACTGGTATTGACCATCTGTCCATGCACGGAGGTGATGAAAATCACGTTGCCCTTGATACCATCTTTGATCATATGACGGGCGGCCGCTCCGGCACACAGCATCTGCGAGGAAAACAGCTGGGCTGTCATGAATCTTAAGTCATCCGGCGTCGCGTTCAGAATGCTGAACCGCCGATCCTTGGCCGCATTGCAGACGATCACGTCGATCCTGCCAAAGTCCTCA
>CADBPG010000108.1 GCA_902796435.1 uncultured Eubacteriales bacterium
CCCATATAAAAGCTTCTGAGTGCCCTGCCCTTGATCATAGGCGCACAGGCTTCCAGTTCCTTGATCAGCGCCTCCAGATAGGCTTCTGAAAGCTTTTCATAGGACCTGTGGTCGTATGAGACAAAAGAACAATAAGCACAGCGGGTCGGACAGAACGGAATGCCTACATAAATGCTGGCATCCATTCCACTGCGGCCGGACATCAGACTGCGTTCCCGGACGGCGGTCTTGGTCATGAGATCCGCCTTATCCTTCTGCAGGCGGTAGGCTGTCTCCATATGCGCGCTGACTTCTTCAGGTGTGAACCCGGCATCCAGCAGGGACCAGGCGATCTTCGTGGGACGGACACCGGTCAATGTTCCCCAGGGCACCACATATCCAGTATATGCGGAAAGCAGGTCGAACAAAGTGGATTTGATCCGGTTCTTCAGCGGGGCCGCATTGAAGAACTCCTGGGGATCCAAGGGCCTGTTTTCAGTGACCTCTGCCGTTTCCCAGCGGATCCCTTCGGGTGAGACAATGATCCGGACATCATAGGCTTCCGCCTCGAATTCCGCAAAAGGAAGAAATTCCCGGATCAGCATCTGCAGCTCATAGCGCATCCGCTCTTCGACATGAGAAAGGATCAGTTCTATCTTTGCTGTATTCATGCGCCGGCTCCCACATACGGGTTGTTCTGCCGCTCTTCTCCGATGGACGAGACAGGTCCGTGGCCCGGAGCTACGATCGTTTCATCCGGCAGCGGCATGAGCTGGGCGCGGATCGTACGCAGCAGTTCCCGCGGATCCCCCTCGTAGAGATCGGTCCGGCCCACACTGCCGGCGAAAAGCGTATCCCCACAGAAGACCACCTGATCCTCTGCGTCGTAGAAACAGATGCTGTGGGCGGTATGCCCCGGCACTTCGATGACAGTAAGATCCAGAGCACCGTCCTGGACCTTTTCCCCGTCCCGTACCCAGATCGCGTCAGCAAGCGCTTCTCTGAAATGGCGGAACACATTGGGCGCGTACAAGGACTTTTGAAGCCGCTCGGAATTGAGATAGGCGACTTCCTCCGGATGGAAAACGATCCTACAGCCATAGGTTTCCTTCAACCGTGCCGCAGCCTGGAAATGATCCATATGACCATGGGTTACCAGGATCATGCGCGGGATGAGCTGCTGCTCGGTAATATACTGGATCAACGCATCGGCGCCCCCGCCGGGATCGATGATCCAACAGTTGTGCGTCTGCGGATCCGATAGTATATAGCAGTTCGTGGAAAGGATCCCGACGACGTGTACACTGATATCCATAATAGCCTCGTTAGAATACTTTATCACTGTCCAACAGCAATGTGACCGGGCCGTCCAGCACCGGCTGGATGACCATATGTGCCTGGAAGACTCCGGTATACACAGGGACCCCGGCTTCCTTCTTGGCCAGTTCTACGAACCGGGCAAAGATCTCCTCCGCGACACGCACCGGTGCACCGGCCGAGAAACCAGGTCTGCGGCCGTGGCGGCAGTCCCCGTACAATGTAAAATTCGAAACCAGATACAGGCTGTAGGACAAGTCCCTGGCGGACAAGTTCATGTGACCGTTTTCATCCTCAAAGATGCGCATGGAAGCGATCTTCTCCAGCATATACCGCATCACAGCCTCATCATCGGTTTCCTTCACACCCACCAGGACCAGCAGCCCCTCTTTCATATCTCCCTGCGGCACACCATCCGCCACAAGAGAGGCACTCGTCACACGTTGGATGACAGCTCGCATACTTGTATTCCCCTTACTTTATCAATTCGTGCTTCTGATGACTTCGTAAACGCCTGGCACCTGCTGGATCTTGGTTGCCACCAGCTGCAGTTGCTCCTTGGAAGTGATCTCAAAGGACATGTTGAAAATCGCCTCGTTGGAATCCTTCTTGCGGCGGGCGTTCATCTGCGTCAGCATGATGTCGGCATTGCTGATGACACTTGTGATATCCATCAGGATACCCTTGCGGTCCTCCGCGACCACCTGGACGCTGGTGACGAACTTCATGCCCTTGGTGGTGTCAGAACCGACTTCCCACTCGGCGTCCAGAAGTCGCCTACGCTCATCCTCAGACAACTGGATGATGTTCTGGCAATCCGTCCGATGGATGGAAACACCGCGGCCACGGGTCACATAGCCGATGATCTCATCACCTGGGACAGGATTGCAGCACTTGGAGAAATGCACGGCCACATCGTTGATGCCATGGACCGTGATCGGGTTCGAGGCCTTCCGATGACGCTGATATTCATTGTTTGCATTCTCCTGATGCTTCTGGATCCGGTCGGTAAGGCTGGCAATGATGTCATCCTCCTCCATCAGGTCGTTCTTTTCCTTCATGTACTCCTGATAGAGACGGTTGACGACCTGGCCTTCTTTCAGGCCTCCATGACCGACTGCCGCCTGGATCGCGTCCCAATCCTGGAACCCGTATTTATGCTGGACGATCTCCATCCATTCCGGACGCAGAAGATCCGACAGGACCAGGCCCTTGGACTTAGCGTAACGCTCGATGGCTTCATGGCCCCGGGCGATATTGTCCTGCTTGGATTCCCGTTTGAACCACTGATTGATCTTGTTGCGTGCCTGAGAGGTGGCCGCGATATTGAGCCAGTCCCGGCTGGGGCCTTTGGAGTTCTGTGAAGTAATGATCTCGACACGGTCACCATTCTTGATCTCGTAGTTCAGGGTGACGATGCGCCCATTGACGCGCGCACCCACCATTTTATTACCGACGGCGCTGTGGATCATATAGGCAAAGTCGATAGGTGTAGAACCGGCCGCCAGTTCGATGACATCGCCCTTGGGCGAGAAGGCATAGACCTGCTCCTGGAAAGCGTCAAAGTCCACACGCAGAGCGTTCAGGAAGTCCTTGTTGTCGGACAGATCCTGCTGCCATTCCAGGACCTTCTGTAGCCAGTTGAGCTTCTCCTCTTCAGAAACCGCCTTAGATCCATTCTGTTCTTTATATTTCCAGTGGGCGGCGATACCATATTCCGCCGTACGATGCATTTCCACGGTACGGATCTGCACCTCGAAAGGCTGTCCGTCATGGCTGATCAGCGTCGTATGCAAAGACTGGTACATGTTCGCCTTGGGCATGGCGATATAATCCTTGAAACGACCCGGCATGGGCGTATAGATATCATGGATGATACCCAAAGCGCCATAACAATCCTTGACAGAGTCCACGATCAGACGCACAGCGAACAGATCATAGATCTGATCCAGACTGTAGCTCTTCTTGACCATTTTACGGTAGATACTGAAGAAATGCTTGGGCCGTCCATAGACCTGGGCATGGATGTCTACTTCTTCCAGCGCATTCTGGATCTCCTCGACGATCTGGGACATGAAGGATTCACGCTCGGACCGCTTTTTGTTGATCTTCTGGACCAGGTCATAGTAAATATCCGGCTCCAGATACTTAAGGGCCAGATCCTCCAACTGGACCTGGATCTTGGAAATACCCAGACGATGTGCGATCGGCGCATAGATATCCAGAGTCTCCCGCGCGATATCGATCTGCTTTGCACGGCTCTTATACTCCAACGTCTGCATATTATGCAGGCGGTCTGCAAGTTTGATCAGGATCACGCGGATATCCTTGGCCATGGCCAGGAAAAGCTTGCGATAGTTCTCTGCCTGGATCTCTTCTTTATCGGTCGTTTCGTATTTCAACTGCTTCAATTTGGTGACGCCGTCGACCAGCGCCGCCACGTCCGCACCGAAGATGTTCTGGATATCTTCCGTTGTCAGATAGGTATCCTCGATCACGTCATGCAGGAGACCCGCGATGATCGACTCCAGGTCCAGTTCCAGATCCGCAAGATATTTCGCGACCTGGATCGGATGGATGACATACGGCTCTCCAGATTGGCGCAGCTGCCCTTCGTGTGCCTTTTCAGCCAGATGATACGCAAGTTCGACCTTGGACAGATCCTGTGAAGGATGATACAGCCGGATCTTGTCTTCAAGGCTTTGTAATGAATAATCCATAAAACCACTTCCCGTAGAATAATAAACCAATCTATATTATACCAAAACCTTGCCGTTCCTTGCAACAGATTTCTTCCCGAAACATGTATAAAATAAAGAAAAGAACCCGAACTCAAGGGGAGAAGATGAGTTCGGGTATCTTTTCACTTCTTTAATTGTAAGAGGGGATCTTTTCATTAAAGAAAGGTTATGTCAAATATAATTGCAAATTGTTAATAAATTATGAACAGTAGTTTTCTAATTTATTAAATAATATTGTGTTATATTAAATCACCCCCCCCCCGAATTTTTATGCACTATTAATTCATTCCATGCAATTTTTGGGTGTACTTTCTGCATAAAAGCGCTCAAAAGCTCGATCGCGTTTTCGATATCCCGATAATCCGCGACTTCTACGCTGGAGTGCATATACCTAAGCGGGATCGAAACCAACGCTACCGGGATTCCCTTGCCGGAAACATGGGCACGGTCCGCATCAGTACCGGTATGGCCGGAGGCGACCTCCCACTGGATCGGCATGCCCAACTCCTCTGCTGTTGCACACAGAAGCCTGTTTGCCTGTTTGTTGACGGTCGTTGCCGTGCAAAGCACCGGTCCTCCGCCTAGCCGTACATCACCTGTATCAGCCGGATTCGTACCCGGACAGTCACTGACATAGGTCACGTCAACCGCGATGGCCAGATCCCAGGCATGGCTGGCTGCGGCCCAGGCTGCTCCGCGCATACTGGTCTCCTCACCAACGGTCGTGGCGGCTGTCACACCGATGGTAACGCCCCGCTCCTTTGCCCGTTTCACTGCTTCCATGACCACGAAGGCACCAGTCCGGTTGTCCATAGCCCGGGAAGTGAAACGCTCCCCGACCAGGTCCTCGACAAATGTATCCGCGCAGACCGGATCACCAGGCGCGACCAGCGCGCTGGCCTGCTCCTTAGATTCAGCACCGATATCGA
The DNA here is from genome assembly GCA_902796435.1 of uncultured Eubacteriales bacterium. Lineage (GTDB taxonomy): Bacteria > Bacillota > Clostridia > Lachnospirales > Bianqueaceae > RUG159. The sequence goes on from CADBPG010000108.1 coordinate 4,967, forward strand.
TCGTCAGATCACTGGCCTTGAGATCCTTATTGCCCACCAGATCCCTGCTGACGCAGACGATGCCGGGCACCTTGTTGCCCTCATGGATGATCTGGACACGGGCGCCCACATACAGGGGCACCCGTACTCCACCATTGGTCATGACCTTGATCATACCACTTTCATTGATGTGGGTGACAAGAAAACCGATCTCATCGATATGGCCCATCATCAGCACCTGACAAGGTGCGTCCGGGTTGATCCGGTGCAGAACATTGCCGGTAGCGTCCGCCTCCTGCAGATCGCAGAAGGCAGCGGTATGATCCAGTGCTTTCTGCTGGATCTGCTCTTCATGTCCACTGACAGAAGGCGTATTCAACAATTCATGTAAAAAAGCTTTATCCATTTTTAAAATACCTGAATATCTTTAATAATGACTTCATCACGCGCAGAAGTGATCTGTAAGGTCAGATCCTGGAATCCCGGGAAGCGACGGTCGTCGATCAGCGGATTCTGCAGTGCGAAGGGATCCTGCAGCATGCAGATCATACGGTTGCCGATCACAGTACCCTGATACAGCGGGAACTGAGCGCCGGAGGGGAAATGCGCCATGATCTTGAAGCTTTCGACTCTCTGACCTTCTGCGATATCCTCGCGCAGTACGATGTACTTCACGTCCTTGCGTACCTCATCAAAGTGGATGTGATACTTCGGCTGCAGCGGGCTTCCGCCCTCTTCTTTCTCCACGGTGCAGGGAATGGGCGTGCCGAATTCCTTGCGGATCAGATCACCGAATTCCTGCAAACGCTTAACATCCCGCTCATCGATCAGACCATCGCGGTTCGGCGGCAGATTCAGGTGCATGCAGGCATTGGCGCCGTAGGAAGTAATGTAGGTGCGGAACAGACGCTCCAGAGAATGGGGCTCTTCCTGCTCATGCCAGAACCAGCCCGGACGGATCGACATATTGATCTCCGCCGGCGTAAAGGTCAGGCCCTTGGAGAACATGATGGTCGGCAGCGTACCGATTTCCTGATCGGTGTTATACATATAGGACAGATCACCCATATCGGCCATCGGCGCGGGACCAGTCTGCACATCGCTGTAGAAGCACAGTTCCTTGGGAACGACCGCCCATTCGGAATGACGGGCGATACCAGCTTCGTTACCGCACCAGCGGATGTCCGGACCGAAATCGTTGAAGATGACAGCGCCGGGCTGCAGTTCGCGGATCAGCTTGATATAACGCGGGAAATCATAGACCTGCTTCTTACCGTTCGGGCCTTCGCCGCAGGCATTGTCGAACCAGACGTAGAAGATCTCGCCATAGTTGGTCAGAAGCTCGGTCAGCTGGTTGCAAAAGTAATCATTGTACGCATCTGTACCGTACAGTTTATTGTTGCGGTCCCAGGGAGACAGGTAGAAGCCGAATTTGATGCCGCCGCGTCTGCAGGCTTCGGAAGCCTCTTTGACGACGTCGATGTCCAGCGGGCAGTTCTTGACGCTGTGCTCCGTATACTTGGAGGGCCACAGGCAGAAACCATCATGATGCTTGGCTGTCAGCACCATGCCCTTCATACCGGCGGATTTGATCGCGCGGACCCACTGGTCACAATCCAGATGCACGGGGTTGAAGATCTTCTCATCCTCGTCACCCAGGCCCCATTCTCGATCCGTGTACGTATTCGGGCTGAAATGTACAAATGCATAAGAACCCAGTTCATACCAGTCCAGCTGCCGCTGGGAAGGACGGACATGTGCCGCCTCTTTCAGAAATTCTTTCATGGTGTTTAAGCTCCTGTATTATGGTTTATTTCAAGAACAGTTCGATGACGGGAACTTCGTTCGGCTTCTTGATCGGCAGGATCAAGGACAGGGTGTTGGATCCGAAGGCGGTATCGATGGTACCATTGTTGGTATCCTTTCCAACTTCCATGCGGATCTCGGAAGCATCGTTCAGCAGCTGGGCGTACTCTACCTTGCCGACGAAACCATCCAGGTGCAGATGGCGGAAGGGCCAGCTGAAGACATGTACGTACAGACGGTTGGTCTTCGGGTTGTAGGTAAAGCGGCAATCCTCCGGGCACTTCAGATCGGCCGGAGCGGCTGTGCAGCCATAGATGGAACGGCTGTTGTAATGCATCCAGGCGCCGATGCCCTTCAGAGCGTTCATAGCACGATAATCGAACTCACCACGGCCAGTCGGACCGACGTTCAGGATCATATTGCCGCCCTTGCTGACGGAATCGACCAGCATCTTGATCAGCATCTCGGTGCTCTTCCAGCTTTCCTCATCACGATAGTAGCCCCAGGAACCGGACAGGGTCTGGCAGGCTTCCCAAACAACGGGCTGACCGTTGACCTTCAGCCATTCACGCGGCTGATACTGCTCCGGCGTCTTGACGTCCTGATCGATCTGCAGACGGTCGTTGATGATGATGTCCGGCTGATAGCCGCGGATCATCTTCAGAAGCCGCTCAGACTGCCAGATCTCCTTGCCCTTGCCGGCAAAGCCATTGGCCGGGCTTACGGAGAAGTCGAACCAGATGATGTCGATCTTGCCGAACTGGGTCATCAGTTCCTCTACCTGGTTGTACAGGTAATCGGCATAACGGGTGATGTCACGGTCTTTGTCCTGGGCGATATATTCCTGGTTATTGCGCATCGGATGCGGTGCATCGACGGTATAATCCGGATGGTGCCAGTCCAGCAGAGAATGATAGAATCCGACCTTCAGACCTTCTTCGCGGAAGGCTTCGACCATCGGCTTCAGGATATCCTTGCCATAGGGGGTATTGGTGACTTTATAATCGGTATACTTGCTGTCCCACAGGCAGAAACCTTCATGATGCTTGGTGGTGATGATGAAGTATTTCATGCCGGCTTCTTTCGCCGCCTTGGCCCAGGCCTTCGGATCATACAGATCCGGATCGAAGTGGTCAAAATACTTCTGATAGTCCTCGTTGGAGATCTGTTCGTTGCTCTTGACCCACTCATGGCGGGCAGCTTCCGCGTACAGGCCGAAGTGGATAAACAGGCCAAAACGGTCGGCTGTGAACCATTCAGTGTTGCCGGGGGTGGGCATAGGTCTGATGACATCCATCATTGCAGTATCCTCCTTGAATTAAAAGATAGTACTTATTCCGGATTATATCCCAGAGGGAGAGAAATTGCAATGGATTTCACGGCGCAATGGAGAGTGAGCTGAGCATTTCCCTGCGGTATTCCCGCGGTGTCCTGCCAATATATTTCTTGAATGTTTTTGAGAAATAACTCTCGTCATGAAAGCCGGTCATAGAAGCGATCTCACCGATGGTATAGGTTTCTTCGACCAGAAGCTCTCTGGCTTTGTCGATCCTCAGCTTATTGATATACTGCCCCGGAGAAGTGCCGATCTGCCCACGGAAGACTTTGATGAAATGGTTGGGATGCAATCCCGCCATTTTACTTAAGTCCTCCACCGTGATCTTTTCGTGGAAATGGTTCTGGATATAAGCCAGGATCGTATCGAAGCGTCCGGTGGCCACCTGCTGTCTGGAGGAAGACGGCTGCTGCTCGATGATCCATGCGATCAAATCCAGGACCGAGGACTGCTGGTACAGGATGGAAGATAGATCCTCCTTCTTCTGTTCGCTGACAAGGATCTTTTGGAAACACCCTGTGATGAATTCCGGCGCGTGCACCGGCGTCAGATACGGGACGGAAAGGATATCGAACAAGGGCGTCTCACCCAGACGGGCATCAAAATGGATCCAGTATTTGGTAAAGGTCTCCTTGCCGGGCAATGTCCCGAAAGAAACCTTGGCGCCCGCAGGGACCAGCAGCATCTCTTCCTTTTCCGGAAGATACCGGACCCCGTTGATCTCTACATAACCGTAGCCGGATTTCACATAGTACAAGCGATTATAGGACGGGCGGTGGGCCCGGTATTTCCAATTGGCGTGGACATGAGTAAAACCTGCGACCAGAACTCTGATCCGCAGGTTTTCCAAATAGGGATCCGGCTGCAACATCAAGTGTTTCATACCGGGCCTTCCTCTCTCTTGAGTTCTTTCATTTCCAGTGCACCTTTCTCGTTGAAAAAGAACCGGGCGGTCCCCTTCTCAAAGGTTTGTGGCATGGTTACAGGACGCACGGCGGAGCCTTCGGAAAGGATCTCACGGATCAGGTCATCATCCAGGATCTCTCCATAGCGGGACAGGCTGTCCAACCATACATTCCACTTGCAGCCCTGCTTCCATTCGGTACAATAATAGGCCTTGGAATTTCTGAGGACCGTTCCTTTTTTGCATAAGGGACAGGTGCCCAGGCCGTTGGCCGGTGCGCTATTCTTGCGCTTCGTTTTTCTGGCTGCTTCAGCTTTGATGAAGGCATCCTCGGACGGAGGTGCCGCGTCTGCCGCGCCAACGATGAAGCGTACGTACCGTTTGATACTGTTCATGAAGGCTTCCGGGTCCATATTGCCCTGGTAGATCTTGTCCAGGGCGCGCTCCCATTTTGCCGTCATCTCCGGCGAAGTCAGTTCCTTCGGCAGGATGTGGATCAAGGCAAGGCCTTTGTCGGTGGCACGCAAGGTCTTGCCTGTACGCTTGATGTAGCCGACCTTGATCAGACGTTCGATGGTCGCCGCGCG
>CADBPG010000109.1 GCA_902796435.1 uncultured Eubacteriales bacterium
CGATTTCAAGATCGATGTGGGAGAATTCAACATCGACTTCGATACGATGCAGGAAGGGGACCACATCAATATCTACCCGCGGTACCCAGATCCGAAGAAACCTGAAAACACCGCGATCGATGATATCGTCAGCAAGGCTCTGGCTACCTACACGGCGCCGGGCCATGGCGAGGCCACCGCAGAGGCGGAGATCAAGCTCAACATCGAGAACGACGTCACCGGTCTTTCGGCAAAGCTGGACAAGAGCAAGGAACGCTTTACTCTGGCAGAACTGAATGGATACTCCCTGGATCTGGATCTTCTGATGGGCGGCGAGCCGCTGACGGAAGAGCAGATCAACAACCTGGAAGTCGAGGTAGCGATCGCCGACAAGAAGGGCCGCTCGATCCCCTGCACGGTAGAAAAGGATGCGGTCGGTTCCAAGGCCCACCTGGTCTTCAGCAATGACGGTGTCAAGACAGGCAAGTACAAGCTGGAGGTCAAGGCCACGACCCTGAACGAGCTGGGTGAATCGACCAGTTCCACGGACCACATGAGGTTCAAGGTAGCGCTGCTGCCAGTCTGGGTCATCATGACGGCCATCTTCATCGTTCTTGCGCTGATCACCCTGCTGCTGTGGTTTATCCTGAGCCGCAAGGTCCTGCCGAAGAAAGTCATCATCTCCAATACCCGTTACATGGTGGATGGTGAACCGAACCCCGGCGATGCGACACCTGTATTCAAGGGTGCGCGCAAGAAGGTGGGCACGATCCAGATCACACCGCCGCGGGCGGTCATGTATCCGGGCGTCCGTGCCAACTACACCATCCATGTGGCAGCTTCCGATACCCGCTTCAAAGTCCTGAAGAAGAAACTGACCGGCAAGGGCAACCTGACGGTCATGTGCACGGGCATCGATGCGCGCAACAATATCAACCGCGTCATGCTTTCCGGCACGGCCTATAACTGGGATGACAACCACAACCTGCGGCTGCCGCCCGGCGAGGAGACGATCCCGCCGTTCCGTGTCGCGAATGAAGATACATCCATCATGAATGCAACAGCCGTGTCCGGCGGCAACGAAGTCGCCCTGACCATGAGCTGTACGCTGAACTTTAAATAATCACGTACCTAGAGCGTATACTCCCAAGTATAAGGCTTTAAAATAGGAGGATAAAAATGAGCAAAGAAATGTTGAAAGAAAACATCGTTGATGCCCCTACCCTATTCGTCGGCGTCGGCGGTACCGGCAGTGACATCGTGCGCATGGTGGCCGAGATGTGCAAGCCCGGCGAAGTCGAAAACATCAGCTTCGTCTGCCTGGACACCAACGTCAACGACCTGACCAACGTGGAAAACAGCGGTGCGAAGATCTACGCTGTACAGACCTCCACGACCCAGACGGTCGGTGACTATCTGGACTACGATAATGACGCTCTGCGCAACTGGTTCCCGAAGAATGCGGTCATGTACGATAAGACCGTTTCCGAAGGTGCCGGCCAGGTACGTGCCATCTCTCGTCTGGCCCTGAACTCCACCATCAAGACCGGCAAGATCGCGCCTCTGTACGATGCGATCGACAACCTGTTCCGTAAGGATGGCCGCAAGCTGAAGCAGGCGATGCGTGTTGCCATCGTTTCCACCGCTTCCGGTGGTACCGGTTCCGGTATCGCGATGCCTCTGGCCATGTTCATCCGTGACTACATCAAGAATAAGTATCCGCAGACCGGTACGATCGTTCGTGCCATGATCCTGCTGCCGGAGACTCTGGATTCCGTTATCACCTCTTCTGTCGAGCGTGACAGCCAGCGCCGCAACGCTTACGCGACCATCAAAGAGATCAACGCCTTCATGATGAAGGGTTCGGGTTTCTGCGATATCGACGGTGAGTTCAGCCGCTATCGTGACCTGCATCTGGATGTACCGATCGCCGGTACCAACGAGCGCAAGTCCCTGTCTCTGCTGCCCTTCGACTTCTGCTTCCTGCTGGATGGCCAGAACTCCGAAGACAACACCCTGGTCAACTTTGGTCAGTACAAGCGCCAGGCCGCCCAGGCTCTGTATGAGCAGAACATCGGCCCGATGCAGAAGAGCGCCTTCTCTGTAGAAGACAACATCATCAAGGAAATGTCCAACCCGGGCAACCTGGGCCGCAACCGTTTCGGCGGCATCGGCGCCGGCGTCCTGCGTTATCCCTACGAGCAGATCGCTGAGTTCATCTCCTATGGCTGGGCGATGGAAAGCATCGGCGGCAAGGGCGAGGCCGCGAAGTGGTCCAAGTACGACAATGAATATGCCATCAAGCTGGCGGAAGCCCGCAAGAAGGGCCTGTCCCAGGAAGAAGCGCCGAAGCTGGCGGAAGTCTATGCACAGACCGTGGACAATGCGACCGACAACTTCTCCAAGGATCTTCGTTCCAAGTTCCTTGCGAACTCCGACCGCCGTGTCCGCGCCTACTTCTCCGCACTGGCCACCTACATGCATGACAACGTTCGTTCCAGCGCTGCGATCCGCGAGGCCATGACCCCGGCCAGCCATCTGGAGAACAAGATCGATTATGAAAACCTGGATGCCAACCGCGGCAGAGCTGTGGCGAATCTGGACCTTCTGCGTGAGTTCGAGCGTGCGGTCAATGAGAACGCCAAGAAAGTTGCCGAAAGCGTAGCGGAAGCGGTCTTCATGAACGAGGACAAGACCATCAACGCGAAACTGCCGCATACCCTGGAATTCCTGCTGAAGAACTCCTACGGTGAAGTCAGCCATCCGAACGCAGCCCGCTATCTGCTGTACAAGGTACAGACCGAGATCAACAAGCGCGTCCGTACCACCGAGGCCAACCTCGAGCAGATCCGCGATACCCTGGACCTGTACTCCGACGACGCCAGCAACGAGAACCTCTTCGACGTTGGCAAGACCCGTAAGGAGAAGGAAGACACCATCGACCTGATGGTCGCCGGTGAGACCGCCTACAAGGATAAGTACAACCAGGAATACTATGACAAACTGAACAAGAACTTCACGGCATACTATGGCGCCATCAGCGAGTACTGCGACCTGATCGCCGAGCAGGAAGCCTACAAGATCGGTTCCGAGTACGTCAAAGAACTCTGCAAGACCTATGAGAAGTTCTATCATACCTTCGGTGAGAAGGTCGAAGCCCTGGAGCGCAAGAGAGAGGACATCATCGACGCGCTGAAGTTCGTCAAGGGCGACTCCGTCCTGAACATCTGCTCCAGCAAGGCGATGCTGGAAGAGCTGGCACAGACCACGAAGAACCAGAGTGCGGAAGGCTCCCTGCTGAGCTCCGAGCTGAACGCGAAGATCTTCGACGCGGTCAAGGCCAACGTTGCCTTCGAGCGTGAGATCCGCAACGCCGATATCGTGGAAGAAGACAAGCGTATCGACATCTTCGATGACATCATCCTGGGCTACTTCCTGGACAGCGTCAAGGACAACTGCGACACCATCGACCTCAACATCGTGGAAGCCATCGCCATGGAGAACCGTCTGGCCGCCCGCATCAAGATGCGTGAGAACCAGAGGGACAACGGCGAGGAAGGCGAGAAGCTCTTCGACCATGTCACCCATAAGGACAACGAGAACTACATCCGCAAGATGATCGAGAAGGGCGTCCGTCTGGCAGCGCCTGGAATCCAGAGCATCCGCAACGAGGAAGACCGTATGGTCCAGTGCGCGGCCTACAACATTTCCCTCAGAGATATGCGCAACTACCGCGTCGATGACCTGATCGAGGTCAGCAACAAGGCCGCGGTCGATACCATCTCCAAGTATGAGATGCACTTCTTCAATGCGCTGTACAACATCACCCCGGACAAACTGAAGAAGTTCTCCTGCTACAGCGAGAGCGAGACTGGTGTCAAGAACGCTGGTCTGTACCACAATGCCTATGTGACCTATGCTCGTCACATCGGGCCGGATTCCACCAAGAATACCCAGATCTCCACGCATATCGACAAGCGCTGGGATTCCATCGCCACCATGCCGGAGCTGGATTTCGACTTCCAGAACCGCCAGATGATGAAGATCCATCAGGCCATGATCTACGGTCTGGTACACAATGCCATCACCTTCCGGAAGCTGTCCGCCAGCGCCGGTCAGAAGCGTGTCTATCGGTATGAGAATTCCGATGAGCGTTATGTCGACCTGATCGTTTCCAACGGTACCATGTGCGATGAATTCTACGAGATCCTGGATTCCCTGTACATCAGCTCCTCCATCGTAGAAGACATCAACCTGGTCCGCGCAAAGCGCAACGCCAAGGATCGTGTCCGCAACGCGAACTATGTGGATACCGCATTCTACAACGATCTGCAGAACTTCAAGATCGACACACTGCATGAAGGCCAGGCCAGCCTCTTCGAGATCCCGGTAGCGTACTACAATTCTCTGCCGAACAGCCGTCGTTTCGATGATGAGATCTCTGCTCTGGTCGATGCCGTCATCAAGACCTTCCAGGATGAAGCCTATGCCTGGGAGAAAGCGGAAGATGCCCGCTTCATCCTGTGCAACGAGCTGGTCCAGCAGTTCAACCTGTTCATGGACAACTTCGAGACCTGCGCAGGCCTGCAGGCGAACATGAGCGCGCAGGATCATCCGGTCGTCGACATCATCTTCCGTAAGATCAAGAACGTCCTGGCCTGCGATCCGGAACCCGATGCTCTGGAGGAGACTCTGGACGCCATGAAGGCACGCATCCGCAAATAATCTGACAGCAATGACTGATCCGGGCCGGCTGTACTTTTAGGCCGGCCCCGGAAAAGAATGGAGGTGAGGGAATTTGTTCACTGTCGTGATCGCTGAAAGAGAGCATTTGGACAGTATCCGGGACAACCATATCTTCCTGGATCCGTACATCGACAGAAACAATGTCGCGTTCTGCGAGTGGAGAACAGATGAACAAACTCTGAAAGAATCCGTTCCTCAGCTTGAGGAAACGGTATCCCGCCGGGAGCACTGGCGTGCTGTCATCGTTTGCAATGAGGATGGTCTGACACGAAAGAATCCATTCGATCTGGTCGAGTATACTGCTCCGGTCCGCCAATATGATAAGGCGCCTATGGATGAGCCGGAAGGAGACGAAGTCCGCGGTAAAGCGAAAGGCATGGACCTCGAAGATATCTCCGAAGAAGAAGGCAAGATCCTGGACCGCAATCTGGCCAACTATCTGCAGCGGCTGAAAAAAGCTAAGTTCCAGGCTTTCGAGCAGGCGGTGCATAACCCCCTGACCCGGCTTGTGACCTATCTTTGCCAGCCACCGTTGGTCACCAAAGGCATCAACCGGGCATCGGTCGATCCGGAATTCAATGAATATCTGGAAGAAAACGCAAAGAAGCAGGAGCTGCGCGCTGCGATCCTGAACGGCGAAAAGGTGAATTTCACCCTGCCGGATTCGGTCTACTGCGTAGCGAAGCGGACCTACGAGAACGCGGAATATGACATCCCGCATTCCTGGACCCCCCATGAGGACCTGCACTATTCCCGTTTCTACGATCAGAACATGTACTTTGATCGGATGCGGTATTTCGTTTTTGATATCCTGCCCAAAAATCACAGCAACTACGCGTTCGATTACATCCGGTTCCTGTTCGGCCTGCTGCTTCTGGCCGGGCATGAAGCACCCACCGGTTCGATCCGCCCCGAGCGGGTCTACAACCTGCAGTGCGTCTATGACGAGGATGGACTGGACGAGCTCCTGTCCCGCTACCAGGCAAGGATCAGTGCCACCATCACGGATCTGAAGACCCGGATCCGGGACCGGGAATCCAAACAAAAGGAGCGCCTGTCCGATCGGGAAGCCAACTCGATCTTCTGTGCCAACGTGTCCGTTCCGGTCGCGGTGGATTCAGAGATCGACACGCGCAAACTGTATGCGGACGTCAAAGAATACAAACTCTCCGGCGACTGCCCACAGGATGAGCATGGTGTCTGGAAGGGTCAACTGCAGACCTCGAAAAAGACCCTGCGCCTGCTGTTCAAGCAGCCCCGCCGCGCTTTGAAAAAGGCAACGGGCGACATGCACCGCATGAACGTCGCTGATTTCGACAAGGCCCTTTTGCTCAACGAATTCCAGCTGGAAGATCTCGAAGAGCATATCCAGGCCGAAGAATTGAAAATGGTCACCACCCCGACGATCAATCTGATGGACGCCGAGAAGTATGACCAGAAAATGCAGGAAGCGGACGAAGAAGTCTGCAAGAAGATCGAAACACGGATGAGCCGCAAGATCACCCTGGCTCTGGGCGGCAGCGTGCTGCTTCTGTACATGATCGGTTTCCTGCCTTTGATCACGAAAAACCTCAAGATCTCCAAGACGATGATCGGCTCCCTGACTCTGTTCGGGATCGGTCTCGGCCTGATGATCGTGCTTCTGCTCATCACGCTGTTCTGCCTGCGGCACGGCATGCGCAAGACCGTAGACGGGTTCAACGATGTGATGCGCGGTGTCAAGAATGACCTGGATACCTCCATGAACCAGTATTCCCGCTACCTGAGCAGCGCCTGCAATGTCATGCGCGGCAACTCGGTCCTGAACTATCGGGATATGGCGGAGGATTCCGGTTCAACGGAAGTCCGCGTCATGCGCAAGCACGTCATGGATCTTGAGAAACGCAGAGCGGAGATCCAGGAGATCTTCGGCCGCTACATCACCGGCAAGTATGACATGACCGGTGTGGGCGAAGATGGATACGAACTGGATTTCTACCGTACCAAGGATTATGAATTCGACCTGCCGATGAAGGAGGGCGATATCCGTAATATCGAGTTCATCGAGAACGGCAACCTGATCCGCGTACCGGTCCGCTTTGTCAAATCACTGAAACTGCAAAGGGAGGAGCTCTATGATTCCTAATATCTTACGTTATGGACGCTACCTCCTGGCGCTTCTGCCCTTTATCTTCTTCGTCTTCCGTAATCAGAAGGCGAACCTGAAGAAGCCGGTCCGCAGTCAGCAGGTCCTGATGCCCATCCTGGCACTGGTCTACTGCATCCTGGTTTTCTGCTTCCTGAACAAGATCAATGATCTTCTGACGGCCATCATCTACGCGATCCCGCGTTTTCTGGACCGGTTGAGCACATGGGTCTCCGGACTGTTCGACGGCAAGATCGCCGCGGTCGCGAAGATCATCAGCCGGCTGTCCGCATTGGTGACCGCCGCCCTGGCCCGCTTCAAGATCGTGTTCATCCTGTTCTTCGTGGAAAACACACTGTTCCTGCTGGTCTATATCCTGCTCAAGCGGATCGTACTGCAGTTCCTGAAGCGGATCTGCAAGACAGGTACGCCCGTGCATGACAATCTGGCCAGACTCTTCTATGAAGAGGACAAGGATACCGGCAGCTGGTATATCAAAAAGCATTTCGGACAGGCTCGAACCCTGCTGAAATCCGTATATTTCGGAACCACCGGCATCACGGTGATCGCGTCACTGGCTTCCTTTGCGCTGTACCGTGCCGGCTGGCTGGAGACCCTGTTCTTCCCGGTCTTCGGCATCATCGTGATCGGCGAACTGTACTTCATCCTGGACGGTCTGACCAAGGACGAGATGAAGGAAGAGTTCGAAGGGATCGAAGCGACGGCCGCGGAGGGTGTGGATTACCGTCCCCTGCGTGACGTGCTGCGCCGTTTGTTCGGCGACAAGCTGATCTCGGAAGATACGACGGTGGCTTCGGACATGCGGCGGGTACGCAGCAATGACGAACTGCTGGCTGAATTCGAAGAGAACGATGACCGCGTCCTGGAGACCTATGGCCACTTCATGCGCCAGAAGACCCAGCAAGGTCTGGAGCTGGACCAGAACTATCTGAAGTCCGGCGAGGATCTGCTGCGCGGGAAGAGCGTTCTGTTCAACAATCCGTTTTACTACGATCTGATCCCCTATATTTTCTACCCGATGAACCACCTGCTGCTGCAGCATAAGAAGATCCTGATCATCCTCGGCCGGCATGATACCGAAGAGGATGCGAAGGCCTGGTGCAGCCAGGGTCTGCTGGAAGTCAACAACATTCCGGACATGTGGAACATCGGCGTGCTGAACGAAGAAGCACCGGAAAACCTGCACATCGGTATCGTGACGCGTTCCAGCGTACACGATCTGAAGCTGCATGAGGCGAACCGGGATTTCTTCAGCGAAGTCTCCTTCGTCATCCTGATGGAGCCTTCCCGTCTGGTCACCACAGCCCAGGTCGGTCTGAATTCCATCGTACGGCACTGCCGTATGCGTGCGGACGGTATGGATGATCCAGCGATCACCTACTGCTCCATGGATAAGAACTGCGATGGTCTGGTGGACGCGCTGTCCCACATCCTGATGACCAGTCTGACGGAAGTGGCCGCGACCAACCGCCATGAGGGTGTTTCTTCCTACATGTGCTGGTCTCCGGACGAAGAATTCCTGCAGCATCGCATGCTGCCCCATATCTCCCGGTATCTGGGCGTGGGTACAGAGCTGGCCTTTGCCGGTCTGAAAAACCAGGTCCAGCATGCGGACTGGTATGGCGGCGAAGCCTTCCCGGTCGTGGATATTCACTGGATCACCAAGCAGTATTACTATGATCTGCTGCATTACGCGAACAAGCCCACCGTGCAGGAAGGGATGGATACCTACTTCCATACCACACCGAACCTGTGGAACGCGAAGAAGGAAGACGACCATTACATGATCGTCGAAGATGAAGCATACAACATGTTCGAGATCCGCCGCGACTTCGCGACGCGGGCGGGCGAACAGGGCTTTGTCAACGTGATCTCCTCAGAGTATCTTCTGAAGGATTACATGGCGGAGAACAACGGGATCTTCAACACAGACCCCAAAGCGATCCCCTATATCGTCGCGGACTATGCCCATACCGAACGCAACGTCATCCTGCGGCTGTGTCTGCGCATGAGTGTGGACGCGGTACCGGAAGATGAGTTCCTGCGGGAACTGATGCTGGTCGGCATGGATACCGTGCATCCGGTCGAGAGCCTGTGGCATTGGATCTGCACCTACTATCATGGCGATGACATCGAGAAGGATTTCGATGGCCATGAGATCCTGGTGCTGCCGGTCCGTGGACGGGAACGCCGTCTGACCGCGGATACGATCCAGCTCAAACGGAAGTATTCCTTCCGCTCCGGCAAAATGGAGAACATGTTCAGCATCAGCGATTCGGACTTCGTCGAAGTCATGCTGGGCGACATGCAGAATGCCGGCTACATCGCGGAGGATGAAAAGGGCGAGCAGCTGTATCTGGGCGCGGAGCTCAAAGGCCACATTTTCCAGAAATACCTGCCGGGCCAGTTCTTTACCCTGGGCGGCAAGTACTATGAGATGCTGCGCCTGACCTCTGACGGTCGGGTACTGGTACGCCGATCCGCGGATCATATCAACGGCCGGCCGCAGTACCGCCAGGTGCGCAATTACCATCTGTCCAACATCAAGGATTCCGAACTGATGGGCGACAACGTCTCCATCTCGGGTCTGAAGATCACAAGACAGTATGCGGATATCCGTGTGGAGACCCCGGCATACTGGGAGATGGTCCGTTACAATGATTTTGAAAAGGGCAATCTGGTCACCATCAATGGTGTGCCGGAACGCACCTATCGCAGCAAGCAGGTCCTGCGTGTGGAACTGCCGGGCGAGGAAGCGACCCCGGAGGTGTACAACACCATGGTCCTGATGCTCAACGAAGTCTTCCGCAGCCTGTTTGCGGAAAACCAGGATTATATCATCGCCGCCCTGCCGGGCACGGCCGAAAAGCCGCTGACCTACAGCCTGGACGGCGTGGAAGGCAATTGCTTCTACATCATCGAGGACAGCCAGCTGGATATCGGCCTTCTGGAAGCGGTCCGCCGCAACCTGAAGCGCATATTCGGAATCGTCTGCGATTATCTGGACTGGAATGCCGAGATGATCGAAAAGAGCAAGAACCCGCCTCCGGAGCCGGAACCGGACGATACCCCGATCGAGTTCCCGCAGCCTGAAGAGGGCGAAGAGCCTCCGAAGAAGGGCATCAAGGGCATCCTCAGCAAGATCGGCGGATTCTTCAAGAAGATCTGGAACGCGATCAAGAACTTCTTCAGCAAGATCTTCGGCAAGCTGTTCAAGCGGAAGAAGAAAGGTGCAGAAGCACCCGAAGAAGTGCCGGAGGAAGTCCCCGCGGATGCACCGACCGAAGAGCCGACCGAGACGCCTGTCGAGGGTGAAGCTCCTGTAACGGAGGAAACTCCTGTGGATGGTGAAGCTCCTGCAACGGAGGAAACTCCGGAAGAGGGCGCACCTGCCGAGGAGGTCCCGACGGAGGAAGTTCCTGAGGAAGCAGTTCCGGACGAAGAGCCTGAAGCAGAGGCTCCTGCAGAAGAAGCCGCACCTGTGGAGGAGACTCCTGTGGAAACACCGGAGGAACCGCAGACAGACGAGACTTCGATGTCCATGTTCAGCGCGGCACCGGGCCTGGATGATATTCCTGATGAGGCCACGGACGAGCCTGTACCGGAGCATACCACCGACAAGACCGTCATCGACGGAGACCTGGTGGAGTATGAACCCGAGCAGGTGCTGAAGCCGGGCGAAGAGAAGGTCCAGAAGCCGTACCATGAGCGTTATTACCTGCTCTATGGTGGGACCGAGGTCCCGGCGCAGCTGAATCCTTCTGCGACCCTGGACTTCCTGAAGAAGCTGGGCTTTGACAAGAACGAGCTGAAGCAGGCCCGTGACGGCAAGAGCATCGCCGACATGATCGGACAGACCTTTGTTCCGAATCAGGAAGGCGTGCATTACTGCGACTTCTGTGGCAACGAGCTGGTGGGCAACGAGTATGAGCGGCTGGAAGACGGCCGTGAACGCTGCCTGGCCTGCGGCGCCACCGCCATGAAGTCCGCCCAGGAATTCAACGAACTGTATAAGGAGGTCGTCCGCAACCTGGAGATCTTCTACGGTGTCAAGAATTCTGTCGCGGTGCATGTGCAGATGGTCAACGCCAAGAAGCTGCACAAGAAGTTGAAGAAGAGTTTTGTTCCTACCGGCAACTCCGACGGACGTGTCCTCGGTGTGGCGATCCGGACCGGAAACAAT
The DNA here is from genome assembly GCA_902796435.1 of uncultured Eubacteriales bacterium. GTDB lineage: Bacteria > Bacillota > Clostridia > Lachnospirales > Bianqueaceae > RUG159. Next base: position 11,055 of record CADBPG010000109.1, read on the forward strand.
TATGAGATCCTGTTGGAGAACGGTGCTCCGCGCCTGCAGTCCGCGATGACGATGGCCCACGAGATGACCCACATCTGGCAGTATCTGAACTGGGACCGCAAGGAAGTCGTCAAGCAGTACGGCAAGGAGCATGAGCTGGAAGTCTATGAAGGCATGGCGAAATGGGCGGAGATCCAGTACGCCTACCTGATCGGCGAACCGGCAGCGGCCAAGCGCGAGCAGATCATCACCGAAGCGCGGGATGATGAATACGGCCGTGGATTCCTCTTGTATGAAAAGAAGTACCCATTGACTACCGGAGTTTCACTTTCCGGCAAGAAGACACCGTTCACCGCAAAGGAGAGCAAGCCTCTTTGATGCGGCCGGTGCATAGAAAAGGAAAAGCTGTGCCCGTGTGTTTTCGCACGGTGCACAGCTTACCCTGTTCATTTTGAAATCGTACGATCGGCGAGGATAAATCCATGATCTGGTATCTATGTCTGGTTTTGGCGATCATCTGCATGGCCATTTCCATCTACATCCTGTTTGACAGAACCCGGGGGAAGCTGAGGACCGGTGCTGCGGTGCTGATCATGGCACTGGCCGCACTGATCATCTACGTACCCATCTTCTTCGGGCAGTTTAATTCTATGACAGCGGTGTTTGGCGATATCATCAATATGCTGCAGGTCATCACACTGGACGCCGGATATGTGGAATACAGCGATATGATCCGCGAGGCGATCCGGATCCCTTCCGTGGCGCGCCTGTACATGGCGGTCCAGGGCATCCTGCATTTTGCCCTCCCGGCGATCTCCATCCTTGCCGCGTACAACATCTTCTTTCAGTATTACGCGGCGTTTCGGATCTGGGCCATCAACCACAGAAAACGTCCGCTGTATATCTTCTCCGACTGCAGCCCGGATTCCATGGTGCTGGCCAAAAGCATCCGCGCAAATGTGCCGTCCTGCGATATGATCTTCGCGGACCGCGAGGAGTCTGAGGATTATGCGGAGGAGATCGAATCCCTGCGGGCGGTGCGCTATCCCGCAAGCATCCAGGAACTGCCTGTGGTCCACAGGAAAAACAAGGACGTCTACTATTTCTGCATGGAAGAGGACGATGAGGACCTGAACAACGCCCTGCACTTGATCACCCGATATGAGGAACAGGACAAGACCATGCAGAAGCACATCCACATTTTTGTGCTTTCGGAGCAGAAGGATGTGGACGTCATGCTGGACTCTACCAACAAGGGTCTGATCGATATCCACGTTGTCAACGTGCCGGAGCGCATCGCGTACCGGCTGCTCGACGAGCACCCCCTGTATGAGCACATCAAAGACGGGCGGGTCACGATCCTTTTGGCAGGCCTGACACCGGTCAACATCGCCCTGCTCAAGGCCATCTGTTGGTGTGGGCAGATGGGCGCCTATGCCCGGCCGAAGATCTTCGCCGCGGGCATCCAGAGCTCAGGCATCGAGCGCAGCCTCCGGCATGAAGTGCCGGATCTGTTCACGGGCGGATATGACCTGACCTTCCTGCATTGTGCAGACCTTACGGAACTGTATCAACGGGTCAGACAGGAAGCAATCAGTGCGCATTATATTTCCGTGGCGATGGAGGACGACAGCCGGTCGCTGGATGTGGCACTTTCCCTTAGGCGCATCTTCTATCGTGCGGATGATACCTTCACGAACTGTCCGCCGATCTTTACTTTGATCCAGGATCATGAGAAGCGGGCCATGGCCGCGCAGCTCAAGACCCCTCATACCAACGAAAAGCGCAGGGTCTCCTATCATCTGACCCCCTTTGGCGATACTGCGGAGATCCTCTCCTATGAGAGCCTGGTGCATGATCCGCTGGATGCCCTGGCAAAGAACGTCCATCTGACATACAGCAGCATCTTCAGCGAGGACGGCCGGATCGACGTAGAATCGGAACTGGAGAAGTATAACCTGCTGGAAGTCAACAAAAGGTCCAACCGGGCGAATGCGCTGCACATCCGGTATAAGCTGGCTCTGGTAGGTCTGGATTATACCGGCCGGCCAGACGTACAGGAAATGGATCTTAGGCAGTATCTTACCCCGGAACGGGTGGAGATCATGCAGAGAGCAGAGCATGACCGGTGGATGGCGTTTCTGCAGACCGAAGGCTGGACAGGTGCTTCACTGGAGCAGGTCGAAGCGTACCGAAGGGCTGAGATCAGTGGCGGCACCCATAAATGCGATCTGATGAAGATGCATCCCTATATCCAGGGGTTCGAGGGACTGGCGGAGCTGTCCGAAATGCTGGAAGGCAAGGACACCACCGTCTACGACCGCGAATTGATCATGAGGATTCCGGATATCCTCCATGACCATTGGAACATATCCGATAGAACATATAAAATCATTCAACGATAAGGAACGCAAGGCAACATGTTTAAAAAGTTCAAAGAATGGCTTAGTGTATTCATCGTAAAGAATCCCTCCCGCGCGATCCTGATCGCGATCCTGCTGCTGAACGTACTTCTGTTCTTCATCGCAGGTTTCGTCATCTCCCGGCTGGCGGCTTCGACCAGTCTGGAGCAGGATGGCTTCTGGGCTTCGGTCTATTATACGATCAGCATGGTTCTGGATGCCGGCTGTATCGAATACGTCATCGAGGACCTGGGCACAACGAGTGTAGCGCTCATCCTGGTCTGCCTGGGTACGGTGCTGATCGGCATGATCACGTTCACCGGCGCTGTCATCGGTTATGTAACGAACTACATTTCCAACTTCATCGAGCATTCCGAATCCGGCGCAAGAGCCCTGCATACCTCCGGGCATACCGTCATCCTGAACTGGAACTCCCGGGCGTCCGAGATCGTGAACGACCTTCTGTATACAGGCCATAAGGAAACTGTGGTCGTGCTGGTCATGGAAAACGCCGATGCCATCAAGCGTGAGATCGATGACCGGCTGTCCGCCACCTTTAAGGAAGAGCAGAAAGCGCTGCTTGCAGAATGCGCCGGAATGAATTTCCTGAAGCGGATCGCCTACTACCGGCTGCATAAGCTGAGAAACCGGCTGACGATCATCGTCCGGGAGGGCGAGACCTACTCGACCAAGCAACTGAACGATATCTCCGTTTCCCAGGCGGCCACCATCATCATCCTCAGCAAGGACATCCAGAACACCATGTGCAAGTATGACTTCGAGGATCGGAGGCAGAACCTGGAGAAGGGC
>CADBPG010000110.1 GCA_902796435.1 uncultured Eubacteriales bacterium
AGGGTCGGCACAAGGATCAACACCAGAGTCGTTGTGAGGATGACCTTCGTCTGCATCCGGTACCGCTTGAAGTGCAGGCGGTGTTCCATCACGTCCTGCCACGTCATGAAACCGATGCCGCCGATGATGATCAGCAGGCAGATCGGAATGACGATGCCCATATGTGTGCTGAAGGCCGTCAGGGAAGAATAGTGCCCCGACTTGCCACCCATGACATCGAATCCCGCGTTGCAGAAGGCGGAGACCGAATGGAAGATGGCCATCCAGACGCCGGAGCCCCCGTAGGCGGAGCAGAATGTGGGCAGCATGGCCAAAGCGCCGAGCATCTCGATCGCGAAAACGACGATGCAGATGAAACGTACCATTTTCACCACGCCGCCCACCTGGGGTGCGGAAACGCTCTCCTGCAGGAGGTTGCGCTGGAACAAAGAAATCTTTTTGCCGGCGAGCAGTGCGATGAAGGCCGTTACCGTGACCAGGCCAAGACCACCAATCTGGATCAGGCACAGGATGACGCCTTTGCCGAAAGCCGACCAGTAGGTCGCCGTATCATGGACCACCAGACCGGTCACACATACCGCGGAAGTCGACGTGAAGCAGGCATCCTCCAGCGATGTCCATTGTCCATTTTTGGAGGCGATCGGCAGCATCAGCAATAAGGTCCCCAGCAGGATCAGGCCGCCAAATCCCGCGATGATGATCTGAAAAGATGATAGTTTTTTGGAGAACAAGCGTATGTGCATAGGATACTTCCTGTCTTTAGATATGCAGATATCATACGCCAGATGCCACAAAGATGGTGTTAAGAGGTCCCTGTGGGAGATTAAAAATGCATTAAAAAAACACCCTGATGTAGGTTTCTACATCAAGGTGCTCGTTCTTAAGTTACGTATCATCTGCCCCGAGACATGCCCAGGTGATCTTTGGGATCGTGATCTCGCCTTTGAATGCTTTGGAGGCAGTAAATGTGATGCTTCCGTTCGGATCGATGCGGATCTTTCCGACAACCCTGCTTCCGCTCTTAGCCTCTGCCGTTACCGTCTTCTCCGGCGCAAGATACTGATCGAAGCTGCCGATTTTTATGGATGATTTCTTTGCGACCTTCTTCGTAATACTGTATTTTCCTTGCTTGATATACACTTTGGCCTTGCTTTTCCAGATCTTGCAGGCCTTTTTTACAGTAACGTTCTTCCCTGGCTGCACGGTATCACAGTATTGGCCGACACTCATCGAGCCTTTACAAATATAGGTATAGAGATAGGAAGCCAACAGGGAATGCCCTTTATTAGAGGGATGTAATCCATCACTTCTCCAGTAGGCCATATTGGATTTCGCAAGCAGCAGTCCTACGCTGGGTATCCGCAGCACACGATCATCCTTCAGGTTTGCATCCAGGTAAGCATTGCAGGCATCGACCATATCATGATAAGACTGGAGGCCGCCGCTTTCGATCATCGTGCCCTGAGCAAGAATGATCCTGGCATTTGGGAATTGCTCCAGCGCCGTGCAGCATGCCTGATAGACCGCACTACTATATCGATCAAAATAATCTTGCGTTCCATAATGACGGACATCGTTGACGCCGCCCGTGATGAATACATAGCGCGTGTCCTCTTTTTCCTGGTCCGACATAGTATCGGCCGCGACCTTCAATTGGGCAGAGAACGGTTTGCTCTTGATGATGAATCCAGCGCCTCCGACCCCGAAATTATATTCCTGCATCCCCATCATCTGGGCAAGGCGTGTAGAGAACCGATTGGTCGTAGGATATGCACCACTTCCAAATGTCCAGCTATCACCAATAAAGACCGCATTATCTTTCTCTGTAAGGCGTATCGGTTGGACCGGCAGGTTCTTTGCATTATAGATCAGCCCGACGCCTGTCTTGTCATATGTGCTTTCTACGGATCCTCCATCGGCAGAGACGCATTGCACGGTATAAAAATAGGTGCTCTTATTTTTAAGGTTTTTACTATCCGTGTATGTTTTTTTTGTACTCTTGAAATCTCCGACCACCTTCCAGGTGCCCGTGCTCTCTCTCCGCAGAAGACGGTATTTATGAGCACCGCTGACCTGTCGCCATCGGATCGTGATGGAGTTGCCATTCTGTACCGCAGAGAGCACACGCGGCGTGGCCGTCTGTTTTTTGACCGCAACGCCTGTATGATCAAAATCACTTTGCACGGTTTTCCCGTCAGAGGAGATACAACGGACGGTTTAGCGGTATTTCTTGCCCACAGTCAACTCTGTCTGGTCGGTAAAGCTGGTATCCGGAGTGTCGCCGATCCTCTTCCACCTTTTTGTCGTGGAATCTTTCCTGTAGACACGATACTTCTCGGCTCCACTGACCGCTTTCCAATGGATCACGATACCATCTGCGCCGTCGTTCTTAGCCTTTTTCAAAGCCGGCGCAGCGACCCATCTGCGGATATTCCTGCCCTCATCACCAGCTCCGTAATGCTTCTTCCCATCTACTGTCTTGTAGGCTCTGATCCTGTAGGCATATGTGGTCCCCTCTTTTGCAGAAGTATCCTTGTATTGCGTTGTTTTCGGGTCTTTGATCGTTTTCAGTGTGGTCCAGGAATCAGCCTTCTGCTCCTTCCTGTACAATTTGTATCCATCAATGCCGGAAACCGCAGTCCAGGTGACCTTGATCCCAGTTGCTTCGTTTTTCAGTTTGAGTTCGACGTAAGGGATCTCCACCTCGGTCTGATCCACCTGCGTGTTGGTGGGCTGCTCCTGGGCAGGTGTTTCTGTACTGCTTGTTTCATTGTCATCCGGCGTTGGAAGTGGTTCCTCTACCGGCGCAGGTTCGCTTTCTGCTGCCTGGCTTTCGTCAGTGGCCGGTTCCCCCTGCGGCTCTTCCGAATCTGAATCTGCCGGTTCTTCCATTGTTTCTCCCTCTTCCTCCGGAGCACAGTCTTCTTGTACCGTTTCGGTTGCCTCTGACACATCGCCGCTTTCTGGCGTTTCCGCGAAAACCGGAATTGCTGCAGCGCTAAATACGTACACGAAAACAAGTACCGAAAGCAAAAGCCTCTCGATATGTTTCTTCATTTCTCCCCTTTTCTAACGTTTCTTGCCGAAGTTGCATGATTTGTTGAAATTATATCATACTGTATCGGCGATTTCTACACCTAAAGGGTTGTTTTTTTTATAAAAAAAAGAACCTCTGTCGTTGTGACAGAGGCCCTGAATGTTAATGGGATCACATCTCGTAACTTACGAACGCGAAGCGTTTGCTGTCCGCCGCCCAGGAGTTGACGTTCAAAGAGCCCTGGCCGCCGAAGAAGCTTAAGATCCGGTGCTGGTCGGAACCATCGGCGTTCATCAGCCACAGTTCGACCTGCATGTTCGGCAGGTGTTCATTGGGAGACAGGTGCCTTTCATGATAGGCGATGTAGACGACCTTCTGGTTGTCCGGGGAGATGTGGGGGAACCAGTTGTTGCGGTCATTGCTGGTCATCTGGGTCTGCTCGGAACCGTCCCGTTTCATACGCCAGGCCTGCATCAAGCCGAAATTGGTGGAATGGTACCAAATGTATTCTCCATCTGGAGAATACTCGCAGCCATCGTTGAAGCCGCCATTGGTCAGACGGACTTCTTCGCCGCTGCCGTCCGCCGGGATCGCGTATACGTCCACCTCCATTTTTCCATCGATCATGCGGAAGCCGCAGTACAGAAGATCCTTGCCGTCCGGTGACCATCCATGCAGGAAGCTGGGGGAATTGGGCGTGATCATCTTGGCTTCGCCGGTCGCGAAGGGAATGGTGTACACATAGGAGGCGAAGCCCTTGAAGCCAGTCGGCGTATTGCTGACAGCAACCCCGGTCTCGTCCGGAGCCAGTACGTGGTCATTGTTGCACTGGACGCACTCGCCGGTATCGATCTCACGCTCTGTGCCATCCTCCAGTTTATAAGCGTACAGACGGCCGTTGGAATTATAGACCAGTTCATCTGTAGTATGCATCCAGTTCGGCGCCTCGATGACCTGGTTGGGATAGGCCTTCAGTACCTGGATCTCGCCGGTCTCGATGTTCATGATGTTCAGATAGCTGGTGCCGGTGCGGCTCTGGCCGATCATGTTCAGGTTCATAGACACCTGGCCCATTGCTTCGAACAGGTCGCCAGGGAAGCTGTCCATATCGGCGATGTGCGGGAAACCATTGGCCCGGGCGAAAGCGAAGGCGCCTTGGGTATCGACCATGCCTTTTCCGATGATGGTCTGTTGTCCTTCCGCGTCAAAGTCCTTGTAATGTATGGCAGCGATGCGGGTCTTGTTGCGCTTGAGCAGTTCCATGACGTCCTCACCGCCCATATAGACCCAACCGACATCCACCTGCGCGAAGACGCGGTCCTGGCAAAGGTCCAGCAGGTACTCATAGGCTGTTTTGCCATGGATCTTTTCCGCGATGTCCGCCTGCTCATTGTGCAGCAGCAGTTTTGCGCCGACCTCTGCCAGGGCGTCCGCCACCGTCAGATACTCCATGGAGGCTTTCTGCAGTGAAAGCAGGCTCATATCCTGCGGCGTCTTGACCACGAAATACTTGATCCCGTAGGTCTTCGCCAAGCGCTGCATCTCATCGATGCAGGCATTGAGCGGGTTGCCGAAGAAATGCACAGACTCAACGTTCAGACCCAGTTCCTGGATCTTCGGCATATAGGCTTCAAAATCCTCCACAGGCCAGATCGCCTTGTCCATGTTGGGGATTCGGAAGGTGGCGACACAAGGTTCCACCGCGCTATAGCCCAGGTCCTTCATTTTTGCCAGCGTTTTCTCGACAGGCAGGGGACTGTTGAAGCAGATTCCAAATAACTGTGCTGATAAGATCATTTGATTATCCTTTCTGCTGATCGAGGTATTCCTGCACCATAGGAGATACTTCTACATCGACCCAGCGTCCTTCTTTGGCACTCTTCAGGCAGGCTTCCACGATGCGGACCACGTAATCCGCCTCGGTGAACGTAGCGTAATTGACGTCCTTGCCTTCCCGAATGGTGCGGTAAAACTCACCGATCGTGTTTTTCAACGCATCCGCCCAGCCTACGGAATGACCAGAGTTGAGCTGCGCGTAACGTATGGCATCGCCAGTGACCATGTCCGGGCCGGCAAAACGCACGATGTTGCCGATCACCCGATGGTTGATATCCAGCTTGTCCGCATGCTCCTGGCGCCATGTCATGGAATAGTTTTCGGCGTCGATATCCACCTGCAGATCGTTCTTGTGGCCGCCGGCGACCTGGCTCAGCGTGACCTGACCCTTGACACCGTTGTCGAACTCCACCATGACAAAGGCGGAATCTTCGGAAGCGATGTCGACCAGTTCATATGCGCCATCCTTCGCCGTTTCAAAGGTGCGGACCTGCGTTGTCGGCTTCTTGCGCTGCGGGATGACGGTCTGCATATCGCAGAAGACCTTCACGATCCGAAGTCCGGTGATGTACTGGACCGTGTCGAACCAGTGGGAACCGATATCCGCGATCGTACGGGAGACGCCACCCAGTTCCGGGACCACACGCCAGTTATAATCGGTGTCGTACATCATCCAGTCCTGCAGATAGTGGCCGCGTACCGCAAAGATGCGGCCGGCATTGCCCAGCAGATCATCCGCCGTGCCGTACAGGCGCTCGTGCATTTCGCGAACCATGGCGTTCTGCCGGTAGTTGAAGTTTACACCCGCCTTGGTGCCCTTGGCAATGACCAGCTGCGCCAGCTCCGTTGTTTCCTTGCTGTCCATGCCCAGCGGTTTCTCACAGTATGCGTACGCACCGCTCTCGATCACGTCCTTGCTGATCTGGAAGTGGGTGTTGTTCGGCGTGCAGATATGGACGACATCCGGCTTCTCCTGCTCCAGCATTTCTTTGTAGTCGGTATACCAGGTCGGGATGCAGAGCTCCTCGGTCAGCTTGCGGGCTGCTTCCGGATTGCGCTCCGACAGCGCCACGACCTCGGTGCCCGGGATCCTGCGGATCGCTTCAATATGCTGTTTGCCGATAAATCCACCGCCGATGACGGC
>CADBPG010000111.1 GCA_902796435.1 uncultured Eubacteriales bacterium
ACATCGCGTGACTGGCCAGGAACGGTATCTGGTGGAGCGCAATCAGGGGCGGTTCCCCATATATGCCTTCGTGCCGAACCGGATCGGCCAGCCGGAGAAGGTCCGGATCCTCAAAGCGGGGCTGAAGGTGCGAGTCGCCATCGAATCCTCCAGTATGGGACTGTATAAGAGCATCTCCTACGAGGTATTCAAGCACAGGCCCTCGGTCCTGATCGCCTTTGATGGCAATTCCGCCGGGGCGAACCTGATCCAGGAAGCAAAGAACAGTAAGTACAAAGCCCTGATCCTGATCAGCCGCCAGTCTCGTGTTTTGAAGGCGAAGGCCGGGGCATTACAGGGCTATGTCACCATCTTCGGACCAGAAGATGATATATTGACGCAAATACAAAGATGGGAGGGGAATTGATGGGCATTGTTGTGATCGGTGCCTCTTTTGTGGATATCAAGGGATATCCGCTGACACAGTATATTCCCGGCGGACGCAATGCCGGCCGTGTGCTGCAGGTGCATGGCGGGGTGGCCCGCAACGTGGCGGAGGATATCGCCAACGTGGAACTTCGGCCTACGTTCCTGACGGTCCTGGATGATAGCGGGACCAGTACGGACGTGATCGAGAAGCTGCGCAGGCATCAGTGCAATGTGGATTATGTCTGCAGGGCAGAAAACGGTCTGGGTACCTGGCTTGCGATCTTCGATAACCAGGGAGACGTGATCGGTTCCATATCCAACCGTCCGGATCTTTCAGCCCTTGCGGACGTGCTGGACGCCAAGGGGGATGAGATCTTCAGACAGGCGGACAGTATCGTCGTCGAGATCGACATCGATGTGGACCTGCTGAAGAAGATCTTCCAGCTGGCAGAAAAGTATAAGAAAAAGGTCTACGCTGTGGTATCGAATATGTCCATCGCCCTGGAGCGACGTGACCTCCTGCAGCGGGTCGACTGTTTCGTCTGCAATATCCAGGAAGCGGGTCTGTTGTTCTCGGAAGAATATGATGATAAAACCCCGCAGGAGATGCAGAAGATCCTGGAGAAGCGGATCATCTCGGCGCAGATCCCCCAGATGGTCGTGACCATGGGCGCGGAAGGCGCTGTGTTCGCGGAGATCGTTGGACAGTCCGGATACTGTGCGGCGCAGAAGGTCGATGTGATCGACACGACAGGCGCTGGAGACGGTTTCTTCGCGGGTGTTGCCATCGGCTTGACCTATGGCAAGACTTTGCAGGAATCTGTGGTGATCGGGACCCGGCTTTCATCCTCCATCATTTCCACGAAGGAAAGTGTCTGTCCGCGGTTCTTACCGGAAGAATTCGATCTGGTGCTTCCTGCACCGGAATCAAAATAAAAGGAGCGTATCATGTACGAGTATGAGAAAAACCATTTGCGGGCCCTGCGTAAAGGCCTGGCAGAATGCACGGTGCTTTTGAAAAACAAGGGAGACTTCCCACTGCATGCGGCAGGTCTTATCGCTGCCTATGGTAACGGTGTCCGCCATACCATCAAGGGCGGTACCGGTTCCGGAGAAGTCAATTCCCGATTCTTCATCAATGTGGAACAGGGTCTGGAGAAGGCCGGCTTCACCATCACGACCAAGGACTGGCTCGATGCCTATGATGCAGTGCTTGTGGACGCGAAGAAACAGTTCATGAAGGACCTTAAGGCGGAAGCCAAGAGACAGCACCAGAATGTTTTCGTCATGGGTATGGGTGCCGTCATGCCTGAGCCGGAGCATGATCTTCCGGTGGACGCAGAGGGCGACACCGCTATCTATGTGCTTTCCCGTATTTCCGGTGAAGGCAGTGACAGAAAGGCGGAGAAAGGCGATCTTAAGCTGAGCGACACGGAAGTCCGCATGATCCGAGAGATTCATGACAAGTACGAGCACTTCATGCTGGTCATCAATGCGGGTGGTCCTGTGGACCTGACCCCGGTCCTGGACGTGGCGGAAAACATCCTCGTTCTGTCCCAGCTGGGTGTGGAGACTGGCTTCACACTGGCCCGGATCCTTCTGGGTAAGGAGAATCCCTCCGGTAAGCTGACCAGCACCTGGGCTGCCACCGATGAGTATTGCCAGGAAGGCCAGTTCGGCGAGCGCAGTGATACTGAATATCGCGAAGGCATCTATGTGGGCTACCGCTATTTCGATACTGTGGGCAAAAAGGCAGAATTCCCCTTCGGTTTCGGCCTGAGCTACACCACATTTGGCATTGCACCGGGTGAAGTCCGTACCGAGGGTGATCTGATCTCTGTCAAGGCCACGGTCACCAATACCGGCGCTTTCTCCGGTAAAGAAGTGGTCCAGGTGTACCTGTCCAAACCGGACGGCAAACTGGATCAGCCCTATCAGGAACTGGTAGGCTTTGGCAAGACCCGGACTCTGCGGCCGGAAGAAGCCGAGGAGCTTACGGTCCAGTTCCGCCTGCGTGATTTTGCCTCCTATGATGAGGAAATGAGCGCTTATGTCCTGGAAGCTGGCGATTATGTCCTTCGTGTAGGCAACAGCAGTGTGGATACCTGCCCTGTGGCGATCCTGCGGCTGGCGGATCAGGTCGTCGTGCGGAAAGTGCGCAAGGCCCTGGGCGAGCCTGGCTTCGTGGATTTCCGTCCGGAGAAGAAGGTGGACGTGGTGGATGCGCCGATCATCTGGCTGGAAGCTGACGCCATCGAGACCGAGACCATCGTCTATGATCAGGAGCAGGAGATCGATCCCTTCGTACAGAAGCTGACAGATGAGCAGCTGGGCCTGATCAATATCGGCGCCTTCAATCCGAAGGGTGGAATTTTGAGTGTCATCGGAGACGCCAGTTCTTCCGTCGCCGGTGCGGCGGGTCAGACCACGGAGCAGATCCCTGGAATGCCCAGCCTGGTCATGGCTGACGGCCCTGCAGGTCTGCGCCTGATGAAACAGTATTATATCGACGAGAAGGGCGTGCATGGCTTTGGTCCCTCCCTGCCGGAGAGCATCGCTGAAATGCTGCCGAAGCCGGTACGTCTGTTCATGAACCGCAAGCCCCATGTCAAGAAGGGCATCGAGATCATGGACCAGTACGCGACGGCCATTCCGATCGGTACCGCCATTGCCCAGAGCTTCAACCTGGACTTTGCTGAAGTCTGTGGTGACGTGGTCGGCGCGGAGATGGAGCTGATGCACGTGCATCTGTGGCTGGCGCCTGCGCTGAACATCCACAGAAGCGTCCTTTGCGGCCGCAACTTCGAGTATTATTCCGAGGATCCGTTCATCAGCGGACGTATGGCGGCTGCCATCACCCGCGGCGTACAGAACCATCCTGGCTGCGGTACAACGATCAAGCACTACGCAGCCAACAACCAGGAAGCCTACCGCTATACCAATAACAGTAAGGTCTCCGAACGGGCGATGCGTGAGATCTACCTGCGCGGATTCGAGATCTGCGTGCGAGAGGCTCAGCCGAAGGCAGTCATGAGTTCCTACAACCTGCTGAATGGCAAGCATACCTCCGAGCGTCGTGACCTTTGCCAGGACATCCTGCGGGATGAATTCGGATTCAAGGGGATCCTTATGACAGACTGGGTCATCGCGATGATGGCCGGCCACGAGAAATATGAAGCCGCGAAGGCGGGCAATGTGGCCAAGGCTTCCGGTGAACTCTTCATGCCGGGCTCCAAGAAGGATCTGGAGCACCTGCTGGGTCTGCTGAATGAGGGAAAACTGACCCGTAAACAGCTGGAGATCAATGCAACCCATGTGTATCGTATGGCGAAGGAGCTTGACGCATGATCGTTATCGTGATTCTTTTGACACTGGCTGCCATCTGCCTGATGGAGCTCAATAAAAACAAGGTCTGGGGGGCGATCCTTGCGGTCGCCGCCTCGGCCGAATTCCTGTTCATCTGGCCGCGCATGTTCGCACAGGCTCCCGCCCTGCACAAGTGCCTGGCCTGGATCGTATATCTGCTGTGTTGTGTGATCATCTTCTACATTTCACTGGGCACAGAGCGCCGGCATCCGGCGGTGCCAGAAAAGGACCCGCGGACGACCAAGGTGGTGACCGTGGAACAGGGCCGGCTGATCGGTGTTTACACCGCTGATAAAGAAGTGGAGATCTACGCAGGAATTCCCTATGCGAAGCCTCCGGTGGGAGATCTTAGGTGGAAAGAGCCCCAGGATCCGGAACCCTGGGACGATGTCTTCAAGGCGGATCATTTCGGCCCGATGAGCATGCAGCCGCGCAATTCCCGTATCGTCGATTCTCTGGTGCAGATCGCCCTGTATCATGATTATAAGATCACCCCGAAGGATGATTATGTCGAGGCGGTCTCCGAGGATTCTTTATACCTGAACATCTGGAAACCGGTCACGGAAGAAGCGGACCTGCCGGTCCTGGTATATATCCATGGCGGTTCCCTGCAGACGGGGCAGACCTGGTACGCGGATCACAGCGGAGAAGGGCTGGCAAGAAAGGGCGTCATCGTTGTCAGTATGGCCTACCGTCTGGGCGTGTTTGGTTTTTACGCGGACAAGGCTCTTGCGGATGAATCCCCGAACGGGACGACCGGCAACTATGGCCTGCTGGATCAGATCAAGGCGCTGGAATGGGTGCAGAAGAACATCGCCGCGTTTGGCGGCGATCCCAGCAATGTGACCCTGGCCGGCGAATCCGCCGGTGCGGTCTGTGTTTCGGCCCTGTGCACATCTCCTTTGGCCAGAGGACTGTTCCGCCGCGCTGTCTGTGAGAGTTCTACGATGGCGGCACCGGAACCTGCCCATTCCTTCCGTACCCTGGAAGATGCTCTGGAGACAGGCAAGGATCTGAAAGAACACTTCAAAGTAAAGGATCTGGAAGGGCTGCGCAAGATCAAGGCCAAGGACCTTGTATGGGGCACACAGCAGAACCATCACATCACCATCGATGGATATGTGCTGGAAGAGACACCCTACAAGTCCTACTGCAAAGGGATCCACAATGAAGAAGCCTTCCTGCATGGATTCAACCAGCTGGAAGGCCAGGCGTTCGTATTACGTGACAAAGTCACACTGGACAATTATAAAGACAAAGTCAGACAACTGTTCAAACAAGAGAAGGACGCGGTCCTGGAACTGTTCCCCGCATCCTCCGACGCGGAAGCGAAGAAGAACTGGATCGATCTTTTCTCAGCCTATTATTTCACCTACGGGCATGACTGCCTGACCCGTCTTTGCGAGAAAAACCAGATCCCGGTCTATCCCTATTATTTCACGAAGAACAATAAGCGGATCGGTGCGAACCATGCCGGTGAGATGATCTACCTGTACCACATGATCCCCGCGGATTCCAAACTGTTTACCGCGGAGGACCGGGCTTTAAGCGACCAGATGGCGGATGCGCTGGCAGCCTTCGTAAAGACCGGAGACCCCAATGGTGCAGACCTTCCGGAATGGCCGGAGTCCACGCTCCTGGAGTGGGGCGATGAGGTACATACGACGGAAGACCGTTTCGCTGCTCTGTACCGTATCCTGGACCGGCTCCAGAAGGCAGATGCTATCGCGGCAGATACATCAGACGCAGGATCCACTCTTTCAGACGATCCGGCATAAACCGGAGAACAAACATCAGCAATTTATATTCAAACCCGATCGGCACGCGTGCCGGCGGGTTTTTTCTTGCGGCAAGTTTCATGGCGACCCGGGCAACGGTGGCAGGATCCCGGCCGTTGGTTTCATCCTTGGCCATCTTCGCAACACTGCGCCTGGCGATATCCGCGTAGACAGACCCTTCCTTCGTATAGAAACGCCGGGCAGAGGTAAAGCCCGTCTTCGTGTCTCCAGGCTCCAGAATGCAGGCTTTGACACCATAATCGTGCATCTCCATGCGGACAGCGTCCACATAGGCTTCCAGCGCATATTTACTGGAGGAATAGTGGCTCTGCATCGGGATGGAGACACGGCCAGCGATAGAACCTACGACCAGGAACAGGCCATGTCCCTGCCGGCGCATCCGCTCCAGGATCTTGCCGCCGGTCAGGACCGTGCCGATATAATTGACGTCCATCTGCTGCTGCACCAGATCGCGGGGCAGTTCTTCCGCAGGTCCAGCGACACCCATGCCCGCGGCCAGAATGCAGATATCGATCCGCGGCATCTGGTCCAACACGTAGGCGATCGAAGCCTCATCGGTGATATCCATCTTCCTGCAGGTCAGGCGTCCGCCGTTCTCAAAAACGCGCAGACCTTCTTCTATATTCCGGGATACGCCAAGGACCTGGCAGCCCGCCTGGGCGAAGCTTTCCGCACAGGCTTTACCGATGCCGCTGGACGCGCCAGTCACAAAGACGTAGTTTCCATAATGGTTTTTCATTAAGTTTTCCTCCGATCAAGGATCTATATTATTTATACGCCGGAATCGCTGGTGTGTCAATGAAGGATCCCGGGGAGATACTGCGAATATGACAAGAAAACAGCAGATGCGTCAGTTTTTTCGTGATTTTCCCGATTTACAAATGACGGCAGAAAGAGTATCATGCAACATGTATCATTATGTTTTTACTTCTTAGGAAAGGAAATAGAATCATGCAGCATGCAGATGGAATGAATTATGCGCCGAAAGGGCGTCCGGCCCCGGTCGTTGGCCCCGGCGAATTTGTATTCTCCGCGGCGCATCTCGATCACGGCCATATCTATGGTATGTGCAACGGCCTGACCGAGGCTGGCGGCACTTTGAAGTATGTGTACGATCCGGATCCGGCAAAGGTGGAAGCGTTCCTGAAACAGTTCCCCCAGGCGATCGCCGCAGAATCCGAGGAGCAGGTGCTGAACGATCCTGAGACCAAGCTCATCGCCGCGGCACATGTTACTTGCGAGCGTGCGCCCTTCGGCATCAAGGTCATGGAACATGGAAAAGACTATTTCACCGATAAAGCA
>CADBPG010000112.1 GCA_902796435.1 uncultured Eubacteriales bacterium
AATCCGTAGATCTGTCGGAACTGTTCCATTAACGGTATGAAGCAGTCCATGTCCGATCGATACTGGTTGACGTCGACCACTGCTATGCATTCGTCCGCGACTCCGATCTGCACGTTATAGGCCGGAAGCAACTGATCATTCCCCATATCTTTGCGATAAGGTTTTTTCTTTTTGGTCGTTTTTCTTTGCGCACATATGTGCACACTCAGCCGATTTTATGCGCAACCCTGTTTAAAAACCCGCTTGTGATGCGGGTTTTTTGCTGAGTGTTTGGGGATAGTATGGCATATGATGCTCCCTACATTTTCAGGAACCTTGATCTCGGGATAAGGAGGGATGGCAGAACAGCTTTTCATGACTCTGTCTGTTTTTCATATATAGCAGGTTGGATTTTCTCTTCTTTTTATACTTTTCTTGTGATAAACTGGAAATGGAATAAATTGCGAATCATCCCTTTGGCACGGAGGATCGAATAGACAGAAAATGATAGAACGAGCAAAATCGGTTAAGAAGCGATCTCTTAAAATCATCACCCTGCGGTTGTGGAGCATTGCTACAGGCATCTGCCTGGCGCTTTTTGTGCTTTTCGGAATGGCTTTGACAAGAAATGCGCGTGAAGAGTATATGCGTTCGGAACGTATCATCACGGATCATTATGCGGAAAAGCTGAACCGGGATATCAGTAAAATGGTAGAAACGATCGATGAAATCTATGTCAACAGTATCTTTTTTCGACGCCTGATCTGGTACAACCTGGATGATTTTGACTGGGTCGACAATACCTGGCACCTGCATAACTCTTTGAAGGAAAACTGTGCATCTCTGGATTTTCCGGGCATTCTTTTCTACTATGATGTGCAGAAAGATGCTCTGCGCAGTGCGTTTTCACCTGGTTACACAGATGAGGGACTGAATGATCATTTCAGAGATTATATGCGGGATCAGCCGAATCTCATACAGAAAAATGGGTACTATCATTACAATGACGATGTCTGGATCCTGTCCTATAAAGGAATCCGGGGCAGAATCCTGGGCTATATGATCAACCTGGATGATTATTTGGATCCGAAAGAGATGGAAGAAGTCTACTATCTCAACGAAACCAACGAGATCATCAGCCACACCGGGTCCACGTCTGTTCCGGAACAGCTGTTGGCAGATGCAGCAGAAGAGAACGGACAGATCGTCAAAAGCAATCTGATTCTGACCGGGGCAAAAGTCCAGCCTTCCGATATCCGGCTCATTACAGTTATGGATACCGGTTCGATCCTTTCGCTCTTCAAAAGACCGCAGATTCTATTGCCGGTCGTTCTGCAACCGTTATTGATCTTTTTGATCTTCGTTTCCCTGTATCGATTTCATCATAAAGCAATTCTGATCCCGGTTCAGCATCTTCTCAGGAAGATTCATGAGCTGCAGGAACCGGAATCACCGGCGCTGATCGAAGATTCTGCTTTTGAACACAGGATCAGCAAAATAGCAGAATATCAGGAGATCAACGACCGCCTTGATGAATTGCTGCATGAAATCGATGATCTGACCGAAGCCAGAAACCGGGAAGAACTGAACGCAAAAAGCGCACTTCTTCAGTATTATCAGTTGCAGATTGATCCACATTTTTATCTGAACTGCCTTAATTCGATCAGCAGCCTGCTGCAGAACAAGACGCCGGAGATCGCAAACAACATGATCATGGCGTTATCCTCCCATTTTCGTTACGTTTTCCAGTCCAGCCGGACAATGGTGCCGCTTTCGGAAGAGATCACTGAACTGCAGAATTACTGCAATATCTTTTCGATCAAAGGCGGGGTGCCGATTCTGTTGACCAGTGATATTCCAGAACTGATCCGCAGCCGCAAAATCCCGATCCTGGTCCTTCAGACGTTTGTGGAAAACTCTGTCAAACACGTTGCAAAAAAAGGAAAGATCCTCACGGTTAAGGTCAGTGCGCAGGAAGATCCAGAAAGCGGTGAACTTTACCTGCGGATCGTCGATAATGGACCCGGTTATCCGGAGCCGCTTCTTTTACAAATGAATCAACCGGTTGCGGAATACAGATTTGATTCGCAGCATGTCGGGATCCAGAATCTCAAATACCGCTGCCATCTGCTTTATAATGGCGCTGAGCGCTTCCAGTTCTATAATGCACCGCAGGGTGGCGCAGTAACGGAAATCATACTGCCAGCCGGAGAAAAATCGGATTGGAGTCTCTCATGAATATTCTGATCATTGATGATGAACCCTTGATTCTGAAAACAGTCTATATGCAGCTTCAGGAAATGGATTATCAGTTTGCTCAAATTGATACAGCCGGATCCGCAGAGGAAGCCCGTCAAAAGTCGGTTCAGTGCGACTACGATATTTTCCTTTGCGATATTGTGATGCCGGAAGAGGACGGCATTTCCTTTGCCAAGTGGGCATTGCACCATTATCCCAACGCGAAACTGATTTTCCTGACGGCGCACGCTGATTTTGAATACATGAAGGAAGCCATTTCACTACAGAGTTTCGACTACTTGCTGCAGCCGGCTGAAAAAGAGGAGCTGTGGGCGGTGATCGAACGCGTGATCCACCAGATCGCGATCGAAAAAAAGAATCGTGAACTGATGGAAAAAGGAAGCTTTTATGAAGGCCATGAGGCGGAGATCCTGGAAGGAAATTCGATTCGTTTTCTGCATGGGCGTTCTACTGATGACAGTTTTCTGAGGGAATTGCTGGAGCATGTCTTTGGTAAACGGGGATCTGAAGCGCGATATCTCGTTTATTATGTGCAGCTGCTTTCGGAAAGTCCAGTGAAGACCAGAGAAGATCTGTCCCATTATCGGTCTGTTTATTACAATATAACGAATGAAGCATTTAAACCGATCGGCCGGAAAAATGCATTGATCATGCGGAATGACGGTTCGGGCGATTTCCTGGGAATCCTGAGTTTTTCAGAAGAGCAGGAACCGGATTATTCCACCATTTTGCTGCAACTGGAAGAACTGCGAGGCTTTTTCGACAGATTGATGCAGCTGAAAATCGCAGTCTATGTTGGGCACACAGGATATTATGATGATCTGCAATCCACGGTTCTGGAGATTTTTGAAGAGTTGAAAAACAACGTACGCCGGATCAGCCATGTTTATCAGGTCGGCGAGCTGACCAGTCTCCCGGCTGCCAATCATACATTTGAGGCAGAATCGGCTACCTGGAAATCATTGATACAGAAGAATCGCCTGATGGATCTGCAGGACAGCTTTTTTCGCTATCTGGAGTATCATGCGGCCCGCGGCGCAGTCAACCGGGATTTTCTGATGCGGTTCCATCAAAAGGCAACAGAGCTTATTCTGGGATACATGGCTACGGAAGACATTTCAAGCAGTGATGTTTTCGATGAAACCTTTTCCTATTATGATTTCATGTATTGCTTCGATACGGTAGAGCATCTGGAGGAAGGATTAAAGTACGTTTTTGAAAAGTTATATGAACAGGTCAGTATTCCGGGAGAAGAGATTATCCAGAAGACGATCCGTTATATCCGGTCAAATCTGGACCGGGAGATCCTCGTGACGGAAATTGCGGACTATGTGAACCTAAATCCAGTATATTTGACGCGGACCTTTAAAAAGGCGACCGGTTCCAGCCTGAAGCGATTTATTGAAAACGAAAAGATCGAAGCAGCCAAGCAACTGTTAGTCACAACGGATCTGCCGGTCTCCGTCATTTCCGGTCATGTCGGTTACGCGAACTACAGTAACTTTACGCGCTCGTTCAAATTGCTGACATCGCTTACGCCTTCCGAATACCGAGAGGCCAACACGCGATTACCCGGATGATCAAAAGTTGAAAATTCCGATAAAAGAAGTATTGTTTTCACTTTTCGGCCTGGTTCCCTGACTTTTATAATGGTCATAAACAGAGATAGGAGGGAGCGAATGAAAAAATATCATATCGTGCTGTGCGTGCTGATACTGGTGCTGCTGTTCACCTCCTGCCGGCAGAAAGAAACTGATATGCCGGATGTTCCGGAAGAGCAGAATTATGAGACAGAGGTTTCGGATACCCAATCCTGGCCGATCATACGGATGGAGGTCTGCAGTTTTACGGAACAGCAGACACGGGAACAAGAGATAGAAAACGCTTTGAATGCATATCTGGTATCCATTGATGCCGGTGTGCAGGCGGACCTTGTCTCCATTCCGACAGAAGACCGACAAACACAGTTGGAGGTGATGCTTTCTGATGCAACCAATCCGATCGATCTGTACTGCTGGCGATGGTTTTCCACCGTTGCGGAACTCGTGGAGAAAGAACAATGCATTTCTCTGGAAAAGTACAGATCTTTGTATCCGGATCTTTGGGAGCTTTTCCCGAAAGATATTTACGATACCTGCAAAGTCAACGGTGAACAGTATTCCATTCCCAGTGCTGATTCCTTTGGCAATTTTGGCGTCTACGCGCTACGGGCAGATATCGCGCAGGAACTAGGAATTGAAGCCCGTCATGGGGACAGAATGTCTCGGGATGAACTCATGATTTATCTGAAGCAGGCAAAAGGTCTGCATCCGGAGCTTTGCTTTCAGGTGAATCTATGGTCGAACCCGGTTCTGAATATCGATGATCTGGGAGATAATCATGCATTGGGCGTACTGGCAGAACGGGGTACTGATCCTGCTGGCACAGTAATCAATCTTTATGAAGACCCATCGTTTTATGAGTTTTGTATGTCATGCAAGGAAATGGAAGAACAGGGTCTTTTTCTGGATGATCCACTCAACCATAGTTTAGCCGGAGCGTCGTTAGTCAATGAAGGCCTCTGCGGAGGTTTCCTGTTTGAAGCGTATTCATGCGATTATGCCCGGCAGCTCATGCAGACACAATGCCCGAATGATCCGATGGTCGTTTTTCAGTTGACTGATCCAGGTTGTGACAATTCCTGCGTTTATAACGGATGGCAGATCTCATCGGTCTGCACGCACCCTGATGCGGCGATGAAGCTGCTGTATCTGGCTTTTACAGATGAGCATGTGAGCAGATACCTTGCGATGGGGATCGAAGACGTGACCTACCAGGTCGATGCCCAGGGTTGCGCCTGGTATGCTGACGGAGTCACGGCTGAGAATGTCGGATGGAATATGAGCGCACCATGGTTTTACCCAAATATGTGCCTCTGCCTTCCGCTGGAAACAGAGTATGCTGCCTATTACACAGATATGGTGGAATTCTGGTACGACCCACAGGTACGGTATTCCGTCGCATTAGGCTTTGTATTTGACAGTTCGGCCGTCTCCGAAGAGGTCAGGGCCTGCAGCGCCGTGATCGATGAATACCGACCGGCATTATTGACCGGGCAGGTTGATGTGGAATCCTATCTGAAGCGGATGAATCAGGAACTTCATGACCACGGGATAGACCGTATCATTGCTGAAAAACAAAAACAGCTGGACGCTTTTCTGAAAGCAGAAGAGGAGGAGTAATATGGCGCAGAACACGATCCGAATCGAAACAAAGAATCCGCGCTTTGCAACAGCACCTGAACTGTACGGCCTGTTTTTTGAGGATATCAACCATGCGGCCGATGGTGGTCTGTATCCGGAACGATTAAGAAACCGTGCATTCGAGGATTCATTGGTTCCGGAAGGATGCGAGACAGATCCTGAGCATAAAATCTACATCAACGATGGAAACTGGCCCGGTGTTTTTAACCATGGGGAGGGTATGGATGAATGGCTTGCGGCTGTACCGCCGACAGAGATTCCGGCATGGTACACTGAGAATGCTGAGATGACGCTGCTTCAGGCCGGCACCCTCAACCAGAATCGCAAAGCAGCGTTGCAGGTTATCTTCAACCAGGGCGGAGCATTGAAAAACATAGGATACTGCGGGATTCACGCAGACACCGGCGAAAGGACCCGGTTTTATGCTTTTCTGAAAGTACAGAAGAACTGTACGTTGACTTTTGAATTAACCGCTGATGATGGTACGGTCTTTGGCACCGAAAGCATAAAGGTCCAGGCATCGACCGATTATCAGCGGATCGAGGCCGGGATCACCTGCAGGCAGGAGTGTTCTGCACTGTCTTTCGTGATCCGCTGTGATTGCAGAAATGAGATCATTTTTGGATTCACATCTCTGATGCCCGAGCATACCTTATGCGGACATGGACTCCGGGAAGATCTGGCGCTGCAGTTAAAGAATACCCACAGTAAGTTTATCCGTTTTCCTGGCGGCTGCGTAGTAGAAGGAATCAATGAACAGAACACGCTGGCATTCAGCAAAACAGTCGGTCCGGTCTGGGAGAGGCCTTCTGCTCAGCTTATGTGGCATTATCGGACGACCAACGGCCTGGGTTTCCATGAATATATGCAACTGTGCGAAGATCTGGGGATGGAAGCCCTCTATGTTCTGAACTGCGGCATGAGCTGCCAGGCGCGTCATGGAAAAGGTTTTCCGGAAGATGTAACTAAGAAATATCTGCAAGAAGCACTGAATGCATTGGAATATGCACTGGGCAGCACGGATTCCCGATGGGGATCTTTGCGGGCAGCCATGGGCCATCCGGAACCGTTCCGGCTGAAGTATGTCGAGATCGGCAATGAAAACTTCGGACCAGAATATACGGAGCGGTATGAACTCTTTTACCGGACGTTGAAGGAAGCGTACCCCGGGATCATTTTCATCTCCAATGGACATACGGAGCGGGAAGGACTAACCACCGAGATCGTGGATGAGCATTATTATAATGCGCCGGAATTCTTCCTGGAGAATACCGATATGTTTGAGGATTATCCTCGGGAAGGACCAGATATTTTCCTGGGCGAATATGCGGTCAACGGAGGTAAAACCATTGCATCCATGGAGTGTGCGCTTGCTGAGGCTGCATTTCTGACCGGCGTCGAGAAAAACCAGGATATCGTCCGACTTTCCGCCTATGCACCGTTGATGCAGAATTCCGATTATACGGCATGGAAACCCAATCTGATCGTTTTCAATAATCATACCGTTTATGGAATTCCAAGTTATCACGCGATCTCTCTTATGGCCAAATACCGTGGTGAAAATGTGACTTCGCTGTCATTGACAGGTGAAACGGAACCGCCGGCCTATACAGGCATCCCGGGAATACTGACGGAGAAAGAAGATTTCTGGTTCAAAAATGTCATGGTCGATGGCCGTCCGGTCCAGCAGGAAGAGATGGAAGCGATCTACGGGGAACTTCGCTATGATGTAGAAGAACAGGCATACCGGATGATCTTCGGCAATCACCGGCATCATTATACCGGGAAGAATGATGTGTGGAATAAGGCCTTCGAGGATTTCATTTACAGTAACAGCTCCCGGGAGGTCCCGATTCTATGGACCATGTTCCATACCGGCGAGAAGGACGAAACATGCTTCGAGTTTGATGCCCGGTTTGCTGCAGACAACAGCGTCAGCTTTTCGGTTTTCAATTCATGCGGCGCTTCGGATGCCGGGTGCAATGAACCGCGGGATGCAGAATGGAACCGCCGCCGGATTCGAAATCAGGTCTGGCAGATCAAAGACGAGAAATCCGCACTTCGGGTGCCGCGCATTTTTGAGAAACCGGTCTCAGAAGCGGAAAAGGTTCCTACATGTATTGATTACACATGCTACAATCATTATCGGATCGTTGCTGACCGCTTCGGATATTGCTGCTATATCAATGATCAGCTGATCATCGAGAAAAAGCAGCCGCTGCATCCGGTCCTGCATGCTTCCTGTGAAATGACCGACACAAAGGTCTATCTAAAGGTTGTCAATGTTGCCGCTGAAGAAAAAGAATTGACGATCGAACTGGACACGAGAATCGAGTCCGGAATCCAGATCGAATATATTGAAGGAAGTCCGGAGGACCAGAACTCCTTTGAAGATCCGGAGCATATTGCACCGAAAATGATCTCGATGGACGTTGCCTTTGATGCGTCGGAAGAAGACCGTTTCCAGGTTACGGTCCCGCCGTACTCCGTTTCAGTTTACAGTTTTACAAAACAATAACCATACTGCTGTTTGCCCTTCTCTAGCCACCTGTGTGTCGGATTTTCTGACATACAGGTGGCATTTTTATCAAAAAATCAGACAAAACAGGTTTAATATTTGATATTATTTCCGATTGGCATCATATAAGATAAAATTATCAACAGGAAAGGGGTGGTATTCGTCATGAAACGAGCTGCCGCATCGAATGCGTACAGGAAGCCTTCCGTAAAGAGAAGACTTCGGAAATACTGGCCGCTGTACTTACTTGCGCTTCCAAGCATAGCATACTTGATCATCAATAACTATATGCCGATGGTCGGTCTGATCCTTGCATTTAAAGACTATTCGTTTGCGGACGGTATTTTTGGCAGCCCCTGGAAAGGATTCGGTAATTTTACCTACCTGTTTTCATCCAAATGGGCGGCGATCATGTTCCGCAATACGGTACTCTATAACGTCGTATTCATTGTTCTGGGTACTCTGTTTGCAATCTTTGTTGCCATACTTCTGGGAGAGATCAAACATATAAAGGTGCGTAATTTCTTCCAGGCGATGATCCTGATCCCGCACCTGGTGAGCATGGTCTTGGTTGCATACCTCGTATTTGCTTTCCTGGCAACCAACGGGTTCATCAATAAAGGCATACTGGAACCGACAGGGGCCAAAGCGATTAAGTTCTATACAGCAAAGCAATACTGGCCCTTTATCCTGGTACTGGTCCATCTGTGGAAAGGCTTCGGATTCCAAAGTGTCGTGTATTTTGCTACGATCCTTGGTTTTGATAAGACATATTATGAAGCGGCGGTCGTTGATGGCGCTGGAACCTGGCAGCAGATCACAAAGATCACACTCCCGCTGCTGAAGCCGACCATCATCATTCTCACGATCATGGCGATCGGCCGTATGTTTTCTTCGGACTTCGGCCTTTTCTACCAGATTCCCATGAATTCCGGCCAGCTCTATGCAGTCACAACAACGATCGATACCTTTACCTATCGTACATTGATGGAGGAACACGACGTCAGCCGGGCGCTGGCCGCTGGTTTCCTGCAGTCTGTCCTTGGTTTCATACTGGTGCTCGGAACGAACCTCGTTGTCCGGAAAATTGAGCCGGAAAACGCGCTTTTCTGATAGGAGGTTATTATGGCTGGCAATGGAAAAGGTTTTCGGATCTTCTCAAATATAGTTCTGGCGATTCTGACCATCTTTGCGGTCGCACCGTTCGTCCTGATGTTCGTATCCTCCATCACCGAGGAAGGTACGATCATGAGGGAAGGGTATTCGTTCATTCCCAGAGATGTGGATTTTTCGGCCTATAAATATCTGCTGACAGGTGCAAAAGGTATTGTAAAGGCGTATGGCATGACGATCCTGGTAACTGTGATCGGCACGATCGCTAACATGGCATTGACCATGGCGCTGGGCTATCTTCTGTCTAAACAGGATCTTCCAGGACGCAATTTCCTGTCGTTCTTCGTATTCTTCACAATGCTGTTTTCCGGCGGTATGGTTCCCAGTTACATCATCTGGTCCCGGGTCTTTAAGGTCAGTGAGACATTCTTCGGACTGCTTTTGCCGAATCTGCTGATGAGTCCATTTAATGTAATCCTGATGCGGACCTATTTTACAACAAATGTACCCAAAGAAATACTGGAAGCTGCCGAAATGGATTCCTGCTCACAGGTCGGAATGCTGTTCAGGATCTGTATTCCTCTCAGCAAACCGATGATCGCTACGATCGCCTTGTTTTCAGCCCTGGCCTATTGGAATGACTGGGTCAACGGCATGTATTATCTGATTCGCAGAAACGATCTTTCCACGATTCAATATGTACTGAATAAGATGCAGAACCAGATCGATTTCTTCCGGCAGACAGCGGAAGCTTCCAAGATCGCAAAAACTACGGATATTCCTTCACTGGGCGTCCGCATGGCGATTGCTGTCGTATCGATCCTTCCGATCCTGATGGTATACCCCTTCTTCCAGAGACAGTTTGTCCGGGGTATCGTTGTTGGTGGTGTAAAGGGATAACGAAACCCTTCACGAATAAAGAAAAAAGAAAAGGAGAGAAAAATGAAGAAGATTCTCGCGTTACTACTTGCTGCAGCTCTTGTCCTGTCTTTAGCAGCGTGCAGCGGCAAAACAGCTAAGGATGACAGCAAAGAAAAAGACACTTCATCTTCTTCGGCTTCAGAAACCGAAAAGGAAGAAGGTGGAGAGGATGTTTCATCGGATCCTTCAACTTGGCCTGTGATCAAAGTGGAAGCTACCGGAAACTTCGCGGAAGGTGAAAGCAAGGAAGAAGATATCGAGAAGGCTATGAACGATTATCTTGTATCCATCAATGCCGGAGCACAGGTCGATCTGATCACGCTTGCATTTGGTGATCGTGCGACACAGCTGACCCTGCTGCTGACCGATCCCGATAATGGTATCGACCTTTATGGCTGGAGATTCTATTCAACTGTTACGAATCTTGTAAAGAACAAACAGTGCATCTCTCTGGAGCCGTATCGTGAACAGTATCCGGATCTTTGGGAACTCTACCCGGAAGATGTTTATAAAGTTTGTCAGGTCAATGGCGAGCAGTACTCCATCCCCGGTGGTGATTCCTTCGGTAACTTCCAGGTATACACCATGCGCAAGGATATCGTCGACGAGATCGGTCTTTCCGATTGGATCGGCACCAAGCTTACGGAAGAGCAGTTCGAAGAACTCCTGACAAAAGCAGAAGAGGCACATCCGGAATTGGGCTGGTTCACACAGACCAATAATGTGAATTACATTGGTATTGACAGCCTGGGCTTTGATGAATGGATCGGCGTCCTGGAAAATAACGGTATCGGGGAAGAGACGATCACAGACTGGTATGCCAGTGACGAATGGAAGCAGTATTGCTATCGTATGAAGGACTTCGCGGACAAGGGCTTCTTTGTCGATGATCCGCTGAACCAGCAGCTGACTGCAGCTTCCGTCAACCAGCAGCTGATCGGTGGGTACCTGTTTGAAGGTTACTCCGTAGACTATTGCCAGTCTCTGATGCTGGCACAGCTGCCTGATTGGGATATGGCGATCTTCCAGCTGGGCGACTTTGTCGGCAAGAACAGCACGGTTTATACCGGATGGCAGATCTCTTCCGTTTGCAAGTACCCGGATGAAGCGATGAAGATCCTGTATCTGCTGAATACGGACCCGACCTTTGCTAGATACCTGATGCTCGGTATCGAAGGCGAGCAGTATGTCGTAGATGAAGAGGGACGCGCTTGGTATCCGGAAGGTGTCGACCAAACTACTTCCGGTTGGAACTCCGGTGCTGCATGGTGGTATCCGAACCAGACCATTTCGTTGCCTTTTGAGTCTCCGCTGGCCAATTACTACACCGATATGATTGCCTGCTGGACAGATCCTAACAGCCAGTATTCTTCCGGCCTTGGTTTTATCTTTGATACGACGCCGGTCTATGATGAATATCAGGCTTGCACAGCAACGGTTAACGAGTATAAAAATGCACTTCTGTTTGGTCAGATCGACGACGTAGATGAGGCATTGCAGTCCTTTAACGCAGAACTGGATGCAAACGGACGTCAGGCGATCCTGGCAGAAATGCAGAAACAGTATGACGAATTCCTCGGTAAGTAATATTCATCTATAAAGAGGCTGGAGTCAAACAAGATAGAGAAGGGCCCGCCGGATCATTTCTGAGCGGGCCTTTTCTGAAACCGGAGGATGAAGACCATGAAAGATAGAAGAGTATGTATCGAATCAGGACTGTTGCAGGGCATATTTGGATATGATCCGAGAATTACCGTTTTTAAAGGCGTTCCTTATGCCAAACCCCCGGTGGGAGAACTGCGCTGGCGTGCGCCGCAGCCTGTTGAACCGTGGGAAGGTGTGCGGATGGCCTGTGAATACGGTCCGATGTCTGTACAGGATGTCCCGGGGCTGGATCCGAATGAATTTTGGACAAAGGAGCTGCATCCTGCTGGACCGGAATTTGAGATGAGCGAAGACTGCTTGTACTTGAATGTATTTACACCGGCTAAAAAGGGTAACGAAAAGCTACCAGTTCTTGTATATATCCATGGCGGCGGGTTGATGGGCGGTTATCCCTATGAGATCGAATTTGATTGGGAGCATATGGCCAGAAAAGGCATCGTTGTTGTAACTGTGGCATATAGACTCGGTCTGCTTGGCTTCTTCTCTCATCCAGAACTGTCCGAAGAAGCGCCTGATGATCCGAAGGGTGCATATGGATACCTGGATCAGCTGGCAGCCATTCAATGGACTGCCCGCAATATCGCAGCCTTTGGAGGTGACCCGGAAAAAATCACGATCGCAGGACAATCTGCTGGCGCTGGCTCTGTTCTTACCCATCTTTCCAGTCCGATGTCACAGCCTTATTTCCGCGCAGCCATCGTGCAGAGCGGTATCATCATGCCGTTCAAAGATACAGCCGGAAGAGGAAGAAATGGCTCGGTTGAGGAAGCAGAAGCAGCCGGAAAGGCGTTCTTCGAAGCAGCAGGGATCCATTCTCTGGCAGAGGCCAGAGCCATGGATGGTATCGAACTGCATAAGCTGAACAAAGCACTTTCCCAGAAAGGCTGCGGTTTCAGAAGCTTTGCGCCGATCGATGGTATTTTCCAGTACGAGACCAGTACTGCAGCCATGGTCAATGACCACTGGGGTGATAAACCGGTCATCTTCGGTTATACTTCCGGAGAGTTGAAGATGTTCAATCGTTTTGCTGGATCTCTGATCGAAAACATGGAAGATCTTCAGAAGGCGGCGGAAGCCTATGGCAATCAGAAGGACGTTTTCCTGCAGTGCGCGGGCTGCACCTGTGATGAAGACGTAAAGAAGCTGATGGCATCGGATGCCTTTACTTCGCTGGTCATCTCCACATACCTGGCTGGTAAGATCCGCTGCGAACAAGGCCATCGTTCATATCTCTATGAATTTGACGTGGATATTCCGGGCGAGGATCATCCGGGTATCTATCATGGCGCAGAACTTCCTTTTGCTTATGATGCGCTTGCCCGTATGTGGCGGCCGTATCAGGGCTATCACTATGACATGGCGCGGATCATCAGCTCCTATTGGGTCAACTTCATCGCCAATGGTAATCCGAACGGCTTGTCGACCAATGGCGAAACGCTGCCGCGGTGGGACGCTTATTCTCCGGAAACTCCAATGCAGATGAAATTTACACGAGAAGCAAAGGAGTCGAAGATCGTCATTGATGATATGATGAAGCTCAGAGAAACGATGATCGTGAAATAAGAGAGGAGTCCAGGATCATGCTTAGAACTGTAAAAACAAAATACGGCATACTAGAGGGTGTACCCTGCGGAGATCCCCGCATTACCTGCTTTTGGGGCGTCCCATATGCGAAACCGCCGGTCGCCGAGCTCAGATGGGCTGCGCCGCAGGAGCCGGAAGCCTGGGAAGGTGTTCGGCATGCTGACAGGAAACCGCCTATTGCCATGCAGCCGCAGCCGGGTGAAGATTGGACGGATTTCTATACCAAAGAGTTGAATCCGACGGGATATGAATACACTTTAAGCGAAGACTGCCTGTATTTGAATATCTGGTCTCCGGCGAAATCAGATAAGGAGAAACTGCCTGTATTCTTTTATATTCATGGTGGTGGATTTACGGCAGGCTATCCTTTTGAAGTGGAATTTGATGGCGAAAGAGTTGCCAGAAATGACGTGATCTTCATTACGGTCGGCTATCGCCTAAATGCTTTGGGATTCTTCTCCCATCCGGAACTGCGGGATGAATGCCTGGGCAACCAGGGCCTGTTGGATCAGCTGGCAGCTCTGCGTTGGGTACAGGAGAATATTTCTTGCTTTGGCGGCGATCCGACACGGGTCACGATTTGCGGACAGTCCGCCGGCGGCATGAGCGTATCTAGTATTATTAATTCGCCGTTATCAGAAGGTCTTGTATCCGGTGCGATCATGATGTCCGGCGGCGGGCTCAGACCGCCAAAGGGTGGCGTGGGACCGTGGCTTTCCATGGAAGAAGCGGAGCGCTTCGGCGTGGAACTGTTTGAAGCAGTCGGTGCAAAAAATCTGATAGAGGCACGTCAGGTCCCGGCTTCCGTGATCATGCGAACAGCGCTGGGCCGCTGGAAGGATGGTAAAAATGGGCCTCTGCGCTGGCGCCCGGTTATAGATGGCTGTTTCTTCGAGGCGGAACTGCGGGATGTGATCCTGTCCGGCAAGAACCTGAATGTACCGATCATGATTGGTTGCTGCCGAGATGAAAACCGACCCAGAGCCGGTGCCTTCGGCGGTCTTCTGGATATGGAAGGCTTCCGGAAAATGATCTGTGCTGAATACGGTGATCAAGCAGAAACACTCCTGTCCATGTGCGATCTAAGCTCGGAAGAAGCATTCCAGAAGTTCCAGCATGATGAAGCGGGACTGGCGATGGGATATACCGGAGCGATGGCTTATGCCAGAAACAATGCTGCTTTAGGACGGAAAGCATGGACCTTTGTCTTTGATCACGATATCCCAGGCGATGACGTCGGATCGTTCCATGGATCCGATATGTGGTTTGTTTTTGACTCGCTCGGTCATAGCTGGCGTCCGTTCAGCGGGAAGCACTATGATCTGGCACGGCAGGTCAGCTCCTACTGGTGCAACTTCGTAAAAACAGGCGATCCGAACGGTGTAGACCGAATTGGTGAAAAACTTCCGGAGTGGAAGCCCTTCGATGAAGAGGATGAATTCACGATCTGCTTCAAGGATGCACCGGTGCGGTTTGACGAAGGCAATGTGGAGCTAAAACGCTTTACACAAAAGCACTTCCTTGAATGAAGAACGAAAGCGCTGCATCAGAAAGCGAGGCTTTAATTCGATGTTAAGACAAGTCAGGCTGCCAGGTGGTATCATCGAAGGCGTTCCTTCGGGTGATCCGCGGGTAACCGTTTTCAAAGGCGTACCCTATGCGAAGGCTCCGGTCGGGGACCTTCGCTGGCGTTCGCCGCAGCCATATGATACCTGCTGGGATGGAGTCCGTCGTATGGACACCTTCCCTCCAATGTGCTATCAGACGCTGCCCGGATCGGATCCTGCTGAATTCTGGACCCGAGAGTTGAATCCAACGGCAACAGAATACCGGATGTCGGAGGATTGCTTGTATCTGAATATCTGGTCTCCCGCAAAATCTGAAAATGAAAAACTGCCGGTCTATTTCTGGATCCATGGCGGCGGCATGCAGGCCGGGTATTCGTATGAGATGGAATTCAATGGAGAAAAAATGGCCCGCGAAGGGGTCATTATGATTACAGTCGGGTATCGCCTCAATATCTTTGGATGGATGGCACATCCGGAGCTGACGCAGGAAGAACCGGATGCTCCTCACGGGAACTATTGTCTGCAAGATCTGATTTTTGCCCTTCAGTGGGTCCAGGATCATATCGAGGCGTTTGGTGGAGATCCCACGCATGTTACCATTGGTGGCCAGTCCGGCGGTGCAGGTGCGGTCATTTCTCTCCTTTCTTCACCGTTAGCAAAAGGGTTGTTTTCGAGCGCCATATCACAATCCGGAGGAGGTCTAAGGGCCTTTGGTTATGGTACAGACTGCACGTTGCTTTCCGATGCAGAGCAGACGGGGATTGAGATCTTTAAGATGCTCGGTGTAACTTCTGTCGATGAAGCAAGAAGGCTTCCGGCCAATGTTATCTATGAAGCGTATAGAAACATTGGCGGCGGGTTCAACCGCTGGAGTCCGCGTGTCGATGGCGTGCTGCTTCCGGAAAGCACCCTGGACTGTATGATCCGAAATCATCATCATGATGTTCCTTATATTCTCAGTTACACCGCAGGAGAAGGCCCCGGCACGCCAGCTGGAGGGCCCCTTCCGGAAACCATGCAGGCATTTCGAATCATGATGGATCGGATTTTCGGCGCAGAAGCAGAAGCGATGATCGACAAGTACCAGATCGGTACACTTGAAAAAGCGATAGCGTACTGTCAAAGCGACGTGATGAATTCGCGCTTTATCTCAGCCCACGCTTACTTGCAGGCAGAAGCCAATCATATGCGCATGGCGGATTACTGCTGTGAATTCGACCATGACATTCCAGGAGAGGATCAACCGGGAGCCTATCATGGTTCCGATCTATGGTTTACGTTTAATTCTGTGGATCGCAGTTGGCGTCCGTTCCGGGGTAAGCATTATGATTTAGCGCGACAGGTGATCGGATACTGGGCGAATTTTATAAAAACCGGTGATCCGAATGGACAGGACCATAATGGAGAAACATTGCCGGAGTGGAAACCCTGGAGAGCGGAGGATCCGTTTGTTCTGGCATTCAGGGATGAACCGCAGAGAAAGAACAGCATTATGAGCGATGCGGCTGCGGATCGAATTCAGTATCATTTGAAAAGCTATGACAAAAGCAGAAAAAGGCTGTGACAAGTATTGTGCTATTCGGAAATAGAGATTATTGCACACCTCATTTGAATGGCATTTCCTGGGAAAATGGTGTGTAAACATTGTGCTTTGAGCCTTTACACACCACTCGCGGTGTGCAAAATCAGAATCCGCAGAATCGTACACCAATGAACTAAAGCAGGTGTGCGGGACCGAGTCACGGCAGATCAAAAGAAGGGGCTGTCGCACTAAGTAAAGCAGTCCCGCATAAAAGAACTGGCCAATGAGCCAGTTCTTTTTATGGAAAAAGTAAGGAACCGG
>CADBPG010000113.1 GCA_902796435.1 uncultured Eubacteriales bacterium
ATCCAGATCTTCAACTGCATGGGCTTCCTGATGCAGATCGAGGTCGAGACCGTCGCGTCCATCATCCACAACGCAAAGAAGCCGGTCATGACCATCAAACCGATGGCAGCGGGCCGCACCACGCCGTACATCGGCCTGACCTTCTCCTGGAACGCGATCCGCGATCAGGACATGGTCACGGTCGGTGCACATACGCCGGACGAGGCGGAAGAGGACATCGAGATCTCCTTCGCCGCGCTCGAGCATCGCTTCCCGAACCTGGAGAAACGTTCCAGCCCGGTCCAGGACCAGGCCGCGTTCGGAGAAGTCAAGGAGAGGTAAAAGAATGTTTTCCGGAAAAACCATTCTCATTGGGGTGACCGGGGGCATTGCCGCGTACAAGATCCCGAATCTGGTCAGCATGCTGGTCAAACAGCATGCTGACGTCCATGTGATCCTGACGAAAAACGCGACGGAATTCATCCCCCCGATCCCCTTCGAGAGTCTGACAAAAAACAAGTGCCTGATCGATACCTTCGACCGGAACTTCACCATGGATGTAGAGCACGTGTCGCTGGGCAAGAAGGCGGACGCGGTGCTGATCGCGCCGGCCACGGCCAACATCATCGGCAAGATCGCCCACGGGATCGCGGACGACATGCTGTCCACGACAGTGCTGGCCTGCCGCTGCCCGATGCTCATCAGCCCGACGATGAACACGCGCATGTATGAGAACCCGGTGGTGCAGGACAACATGGAGACCCTGCGCAAGTACGGCTGGACGGTCATCGGCGCGGAAAGCGGCCACCTGGCCTGCGGCGACGATGGTGCCGGCAAGATGCCGGAGCCCGCGGTACTTTTCGAGTATCTGGAGCGCGCCATCGCCTACGAGAAGAACCTGGCGGGTAAGAAGGTGCTGGTCACGGCCGGTCCGACCCAGGAAGCGATCGACCCGGTGCGCTATATCACCAATCATTCCTCTGGCAAGATGGGCTACGCCATCGCGAAGGCAGCCATGCTGCGCGGTGCCGATGTGACGCTGGTCAGCGGACCAGTAGCCCTCGAGCCGCCACGCTTTGTTGATTTCGTGCCCGTCGTTTCCGCGGCTGACATGTATGAGGCAGTGACCACGCGCGCCACCGAAGCGGACATCGTGATCAAAGCCGCCGCCGTTGCCGACTACACACCAGAAACCGTCGCAGACAACAAGATCAAGAAAAAGGACGGCGACATGGCCATCCCGCTGAAGCGCACCCAGGACATCCTGGGCACACTCGGCGCGCACAAACGCCCCGGCCAGTTCCTCTGCGGCTTCTCCATGGAGACCGAAAACCTGATCGAGAACTCCCGGGCTAAGCTGGAGAAGAAGAACCTCGACCTGGTGGCCGCCAACAACGTGAAGGTGGAAGGCGCCGGCTTCCAGGGCGACACCAACGTCCTCACACTGATCTCCCAGGACGCGGTCAAAGAACTGCCCCTGATGAGCAAGGACCAGGCCGCCCACGAGCTGCTGAACGAGATCATGAAGAGAAGCGGTGAGAAATAAGCAGGTCCAGGGATTCGTGGTCTAACACCTGCGTACCACCTTCATGAGTGATCAATAAGCGGTCGCCCGGAACATAGCCGTCATAAATGTAGCAGTCGACCTTACGCATCGCCTGCACGACATAAGAAAGGTCCTGCATCAGACCAAAGTGTTCCAGAATGACAGTGGTCCGCTCCCGCGCATCGAGCAGAGTGAAGTCCGGATGGATCCAGCCGATCTTCTTCAGGTACAGAGGGCATTCGTAAAGATAAGGAATCCCCATACTGGATAATTTATCGGCAATGATCTTTTCGCTTTTGGATCGGACACGTTCACCATTTTCGGTCAGGATCACAGGAGCGCCGTCAAAAAAGCCTTTCCTTTCATACTCTGTGGCCAGGAATGATTGGATGTACAGGTCGTCCGGAAGAACATAGGGAGTTACAAGGGCCTGGCGTTCCGGAGTCAGTTTTTCAAATGGACGGGCCAGTGCGTGGTACATAAGAGAAGCACTTCTGGGAGAGGCGGAGGAAGAGAGTTTTTTTAATTCTTCTGCTTGCCTGGAAGCTGCCTTGATAAACGATATTGTATACGCTTTCTGGGCCAGTGATTTTGCAAAATCCTGGTTTTCTCTCCGAATGAACTGCCTGCTTGCGTTTTCTCCGGCGGGTCGATACAGAAATTGCGTGTAAGAGCCGCATTTCTGAACGGTCAGTTGACCGGGTGGACTGCTTTTCAACACGGAGTTTGCTTTTTGTTGGAGTTTTTCGAGAATTGAAAGCTGCTCTTCGATTGAAAGATAAAATGTAGGCATAGATCGTCCTTTCATATACTTGTATTAGTGACGGAGCAATAACAAATGCAAGTAAAATGCCAAGGGGTTACGTGCAGAGAACTCTTGGAGATTGAAAAATGTCAGTGATTCCAGAGCCCTGTACCTGCGAGAGAAAACTGTTATTGCTAAATGTCAGTAGAAAACCAGTGCAATGAACGTGATTTCAAAAATGAAACGGCGGAATTGCTCTGATTAGTGGAAATAATTGCTGACATTCTTTGCTTAGTTTCTCACTAAAACAAGTAGAAGGGTATAAAAATACTGACATTCTTAAGAATGAAATTGAAGAAGTTAGTAGGGATCTCCACGATTACTTGCAATACGAACCATTTCCTTTGCTTTGCAAGTAATCAGCGACAGGCAACCGCGGAAAATGATAAATGAATTATAATCGAGAATACTGAAATATTCAATAATTATTTCATTTATTATATAAATGTGATTAAATATTCAAAGTTGTATCACAAAATAATAGAAAGGATTCCAGATATGGAATGGAGAATCTTAAACGAGCAGATGCTGCATGGCGGCGACTATAATCCTGATCAGTGGCTGGATCGCCCGGATATCCTGGAG
>CADBPG010000114.1 GCA_902796435.1 uncultured Eubacteriales bacterium
CTGTGCTTCCGCGTCCCTCTGCTCCCGACTGAGCTGACGGCGTTCCATCTTCATTTCCTCCCGTTGCAGCTGGAGCGCCTGCTGGGACTTCGTGCCGATCCCGCTGCGCTCCGTTTGCTTTCGGACGTTCCTGAGCCGCCGCTTGGGATTATCTGCCGTTTGCCTTGTTTCCGTTTCCACAGCGGGGCTAAAGACCAGCTCGTCATAATGCCGCAGGACAAACACCCACACATCATAATCCTTGGGTTCCGCGCCAAAGGTCACTTTGCAGACGGACAGTTTTCCATCATCCACACGCTCAAAAATGCCGACCCAGAAGGGATCTTCAAAGAAGACCGTCAGGCTTGTTTTCATGATCTTTACCGCGCTGTCTCGTTCTCCAGAATCGCATAGACCAGCGTATCCTTCCAGATAGGCGCGCCGTATTCGTCCCTGCGGAACCAGGTATTCTGCCTGAGATGTGCCTCCCGTCGCAGGCCAACCTTCTCCAGCAGCTTCCACGATGGGACATTCCTTGGATCACATTCAGCGTAAACCCTGTGCGCGCCTTCTCGGAATGCCTGCTCGATCACCGCGGAAAGAGCTTCGGCGGCGTAGCCCTGCCGCTGATAGCGCTTGTTGACGATATAACCGATTTCCTTTGCCGCAAAATCCCTGCTGCCGCAGTAGATATTCCCGATCACCTTTCCGGATTCTGTCAGCTCCATGGCGTAGAACTCCTCTGATCCGAGGCGGCATTTCAGGTGTTCTCTGCCGTTTTCATACGTGATTCCCGGGTAGCCTTCAAACTCGTCGTCCTCAAGCTGAGACAGAAACGCAAACAGATCATTATAATCTGTTTCTCTGAATGGTCTCAGAAGCAGCCGCTTTGTTCGTATCTCCAGCATCTCTATTCCACCTCGCACGAATGATTCATTGCCGCCATATATCAGTATATTTCGTTTTGTCCACCTTACTCTTTTATAATCTATATTCCAGTTGGACATCAAACGGCTCCGCTGCTGCCAGTTCCTCATTGATCTCCTCCGCAGGCGTACAGCCAAGTGCTCGGTATGCCGCCTGTGACTCTTTTGAGGAATGAGCCGAAATGTACAGCTTATCTGCACCCAGCCGCCATGCCTCTTCGCAGGCCATTGAGAAGAGCTTCCTGCCGATGCCCTGTCGCCTATAATCCTCAGATATCTGAAAACAAACCAGCTGCACATATCTTGCCGTAACTCCAAATATGCGGTGGGAGACGGTCACAAACCCAATGATCCGCTCGCCATCGAAAGCGCCAAAGCCCGTCTGGTCAAGGTTTATATGATGCACCATGTCTTCTGCAATTTTCCGGCACTGCACCTGCGACCAGTTTTCTTCATAGACATTCGGCACAATCTTCCAATCGTTGTCCCTCTTTCTCCAACACTCTGCTACAGTCTGGTGGCGGACAAAAGCATCCAATGAATGAACTGTGAAATTGTTATTGTCCAATCTCTTGTATTGATAATCCATTCCCATACTCTTCGATTTCCCCCTGCCAATCTTCTCTTGAGATCACCGACACATGCGTTTTTCCGTTGATTTCATCCGGATACTCACAGGCAAAATGCATCCCGATGGATTCCGCCGTTCGGAAAGAAGGCTCATTGGTGTATTTGCAGTAGGAGTACAAGGCCGGATAATCCGTATTCCGGAACGCCCAATCGCGGACAGCCCGGGCCGCCTCTTTGGCATAACCCTTCCGCTGGCAATCCCGGCGGATATGGAAGCCGATCTCTGGTAGTATTTCCCCTTTGATATTCTGCAGCGTCAGCCCGCAGTCGCCGATCATCTCCCCGGTATCCTTCAGGCACACGGCCCATAGCCCGAAGCCGTCCTTCCGATAGCGGTTTCTGTTCCTTTCGATCCAATCCCTGACGTGCTGCCCGTCGAAAGTGTAAGGATAGTGCCACATGGTTTCAGGATCACCGAGCACCCTAAACAGTGCGTCGTAGTCCTCCATGTTCATTTCACGAAGCAGCAGCCTTTTTGTTTCTATATTCATGCGTCGTTATTCCTTTTCTTACCGCCTGCCAGCGCGGTCATATGCTCTACACCTTACTGCACCCCATAGGTTGCAACAAAGTGTCTGCTGAACGCTTCGATCTTCCTGAGCGCGTCCTCTGTTTTCTCAGGCTCACGGTCGCACAGATGGATCAGCGCCGAGATCGGCGTGGTATAGGCAAAGGCCAGCATAGCAGGGTCATCACGGCGGATCAATCCCTTGTCCATCATCCCGGCAAAGATGCGCGTGAATATCTCCGTCAGCCCGGTCAGGAAATGCTTCGTCGCCAGTTCCCGCGCACGTACGTCCCGGTACTGTTCAAGTGTCAGGACCTTGCGCGTCATGATGATCTTCTCATCATGAACGGTGATATGCACCATATGCATGGTCAGCCGAGTCAATTCTTCCAGTGAATCCGGCACAGGCGGCAGATGGTCTACAGACCCGAAGTGATCTGCATAATAAGCAATCATCTGATCCAGCAGCGCATTCCAGATCGCTTCCTTGCTCTCATAGTGCTTATAGACCCCGGATTTGACAAGCCCGAGAGATGCACTCAGTTCTCGGATATTTGTCCCAGCATAGCCGTTCTGCGAAAACATTTCCAGTGCAGCAGCAAGTATTCTCTCTTTTGTGTCGTTCGCCATAACAACCTCCATACATAGCAGAGTGACCTTTCGTTCACTTATTATAGTGAACGAAAGGTCACTTGTCAAGGTCTTGGGTTATGATTTCATTCGTTTCTCAAAGCGGAACATGCCGTCAAAGGCTTCACCCTCATAATCGTTCTCCTCGCCGGTCTTCAACACCAGGCCACCAACGATTCTGCCATCTTCCCGAATACTCAATTCTCTTCCAGTATCCTCAATCCTTTCTGGATATCTTGCCCCAGGATCTCCTGTGTCTTGGCGAAATCATATTTCTGATGGAGCCGGTCATGGACCTTCAGAAACTCTTTCTTTCCATGCTTCCTGATGTACAGCGCCTGGGCCTTCGCAGCGTTCGCGCCGTCATTGGAAGGAATATAGAAGCCCTTTTCGCAGGTCTCCAGCATGTCGCATTCATAGCATCCATCAAATCCTTTTGCCTGGCAGCACACGGCATTCGGACATTTGCCGTCCGGTGCGATCGTGGCGAAAGAACAGGTGTTATACGCCGTCCTGCAGGACCCGCACCATGCGCTAAGGAAGCAGTGATTGCAGGAAAAACCACAGTACGCGATGGGATCGACGCCTTTGCGTGCGATGCTGCACAGTTTGTTCTTGATGCGCCGCATCGCTTCCACGTGCATGATCCAGTGCCTGCTGAAGGGCATACGAATCAATCCCTGCACGTCCTTTCCGCACCAGTATTCGATCAGCCAGCGCGCGTTTTCATCCTCACTGACACAGCCGGTCTTCTGCAGCTTTTCGATCATATCATCCCCGAATCTCCGCTTCAGATCAGTGTAATCCAATCCCATCAAAATCTGGTCTGTGGACTGCATCACTGCCTGCGCATAGTGGTACAGCTCCTTTACATTCAGCTGCCGAGAGAACTCTGCAATCTCTTCTCCTGCAAGCTCGTTGCCGGTGGTGATGATGGGAGAACGGACCTTCTCCAGAAAACCCTGTGCGAACAGGACCTGCTGATCTCCCGCGATCATCTCGTGGGCCACGATGTCCTCGATCCGGAAGATGTGCCAGATGGAATAAGCCAGTGTCTTAGAGTGATACCCATCCGCCCCGGCGAAAGGCATCTGATAAAACGCTTCCTTCGGGAACGTCATCACGATCTGCGTGATCTGTTCGAACACGTTCTTCCGCAATGCGAGAAGCTTCTCGATTCCTTCCGGGAACGTGGCTTTCTTAGAGAGCAAAGCCTGCATCTCTTTGTTCATATCCGACCAGTTTTTGTCCATGATGCGCTCCTTTCCGGAAGCTTTGTCAGCCGATCACCTGATAGCGCAGCCGCAGATAGGAGTCCTGCAATGTACTGGCTTCGATCAGGCGCAGCACGCTCAATTGCGATAACTCATCCTGAGCCAGCAAGGAACGCCCATCGATCAACGTGGCCGTGTCTTTCCCGCCGATCAATACCGGTGCGACCACGAGATCCACGTAATCAAACAGTTTCTCCCGCAGGAAAAGCCCGTTCACTGTGCCGCCGGATTGGACCGTGAGCCGCTCACAGCCAAATCGTTCTTTCAACTCCACTAACGCATCTGTCAGCGACAGCGTATCTTGCAGGATGATGTGAAGGTTATCCTCATCCACGTCGAACGCCGGATGTTCTTTATTGGTCGTTAAGAGGACAAACGTATCGGATCTGGCGCAGAAATACCGGACGCCATGTTCATTCAGGTGCTGGTTATCCAGCAGGACGAAGGAAACCGGCGTCTTTGCGGGCATTTCCTTTGTGTTGACACCCATCTTCGCCTGCACGCGTCCCGTGTTGAAGGACCACAGATCGGTGGTCTGCTCGATCTCATAATACTGATGCAGGCCCTCTTTCAACCCAGGGATCTGCGGAAAGTCCTGATCCACATCCAGTTCATCTGTCGCACCGGTGCTGATCTTTCCGTCCACGGACATCAGCATAAACAGCGTAGTGATGGGTCTGTTCATGATCTTAAGCCCTCCTTGTCACAGTACCATCAACAGGGTCCCGGCGCCGATCAACCCGCAGCCGATCAGGCTCTTGGGCGTGAACTCCTCATGGAGAAACAGGAAAGCCATCACCAGGGTGATGATCACGCTCAGCTTGTCGATGGGCACTACCTTGGACGCATTGCCCATCTGCAGGGCCTTATAGTAGCAGAGCCATGACGCACCCGTGGCCAGTCCGGACAGGATCAGAAAGAGCCAGCTTTTCTGGCTGATGGACTTGATGCCGCCCTGTGTATGGGTCAGAAATACCATGCCCCAGGCCATCACGACCACCACCACAGTACGGATGGCGGTCGCCAAGTTGGAGTTTACGCCTTCAATGCCGATCTTCGCAAGGATCGATGTCAGGGCCGCGAACACCGCGGATCCCAACGCAAACCAGAACCACATTTTTTATGCCTCCTCACGCTCTACATCAGTTTACTGTTATCAGGCATCAACTGCCATCTTCCTGTACAGCCGCCTGGCAACGCATACGAGCACGGCGACCCAGCATGCTGTCCATACCTCGACCGTCCAGAGCGGCAGCAGGCCTCTCTGGTACACAGCCGGAAATGTATCCATCAGCATGTGCAGAAGGATCGCCAAAGGCAGGCAGCCCTTCTTACCGCGCACGATACCATAATATACGATGACCGTCAACCCAATATGAGCGCACATGGCGAGCAGCCGTTCCAGTACGTTCATGGCCATCACGCCATATCCAAAGGTCGCGGCGGCCTGCACAGAGGGAAGCGCCGCATCAGCAGTCTCCTCCGTGATATTCAGCGTTTTGAGCGCATGCTCCGTGTCACCGGAAGAGAACAACACCGCGATGGCCAGATAGGTGATCATGCTCGGTAGGAGCACCGCCAGGATCTCGATCCCACCATGGCCGATTCCGTACAGGACTGCGTTTTCCCGGGTACGGTCCTTTTTCATGATGTATTTCAGGATGATATGCCGCCCGCACTCCTCAAAAACACCCGCCATGAGGACCCCGTACAGGACAAAGGCGGCAGTATGCCCATTGATGAACCGGGAGACCGGATTGTCCATGATGATGCAGATATAATGCACGCCCAGTTCCAGCACGCGGGCGGACAGGATGAAACCTACTGCACCGGCAATGAGCCAGCTGATCTTGATCTGCCCCTTATGTTTTTTCCACCAATAGACGAAGAATATGACCGGGATCACCACCATCAAGATGACCGTGATGACAAGGGACGGAATGCTGCTTTTGCCAACCACGATGTGTGCAAACTCTGTCATTGCCCGTCACCTCCCCATACTTCAACGCAGAAGCCTTTGTGACCGCAGGCAGTGCAGGTCAGCTTGCGGGCCGTGGGCGTGTGATTGGCCCAAAAGGCTTCTTTCAGCGTGGGTCTGAAGACCTCGTGGCATTCCGGGCAGATGTATTTTACATGATAGAAGTAATACCGGCTGACCACCGTGCCCCAGACAGCCGCCACCAGCACCCAGACCAGGAACGGCCACCAGATGCCGCGCAGGATCCAGAAAATGATGGAGAACCATTGCAGCGCCGTGACCGGAAGCCCGGTCAGGACCATCATCCAGCGCATTCTTTTCAGTTTTTTCTTGCCTTCCATTAACACGGCTATGTCACCGATGGATTCGAGGGAGAAGGACGTCTGGCTTTTCAGTCCATTTTTCAGTGCACGCAGTTTTTCCAACTTCTCCTGCTTCTCGGAGATCTCCTCCGAAAGGGCCTCTTCCTGCTGTTCGATCAGAAGGGAGATCACCTTCTCGGGATGCTCCTCCTTCAGGATCTGCGCGATCGCGTCGATGGGCAGATCCAGGTCCCGCAGAAAGCAGATGATCTTCAGCCGCTTCGCATCTTCTTCCGTGTACAGCCGTCTGCCGCCTTCCGACAGTTCCGTGGGGATCAGGATGCCACGGGTATCGTAGTACTGGACCGTCCGGACCGTGACGCCGCAGAGCTTGGCCAGCTCTCCCGTCGTGTATTTTGACATAGCTTTCGCCTCCTTACGCCATGCATCTTACTACATGACGCAGCGTAATGAGCAATACCTTACGCAAGGGGATTTTCTGTTTTTTTGCAAATATGCCTCTGGACCGCCTTAGGTCCAGAGGCATTGCTTGTTTTTAACCGATCTCATAGAACAGGATGTGCAGACCATCCTCTTTGCCCCAACCTTCACCTTCGAAGCGTCCCGTCTGGTGCAGATAGGGTGCCAGCACCGGGCTGTCGGTGATAAATGTGGGGACTGTATGGAACATGGGCGTGCCCGGTTCCGGTGGCTTGCGGCCGCCCCGCTCATCGAACCAGCCATTGTTCTCGATGTAGATGTGGCAGTCGTTGCCTTCCGTATCCTTACCCGTCAGCATGTAGCGGGCGGACATGTGCCGCACCTGCGCCGCGTTGACGACCTGCGTGTCCACACCGCAGGGCTCCACGATACCGCTGAATAAGCAGCTCTCCACCACATAGCCCTTGAACGGGATCATGACGACGGCACCGTTTTCGGCGTTCAGTTCCACCGATGGGCCATTCATATCGATCTTGATATCCAGGATCTGTTTACGCATGGGAGTCCTCCTTTGTTTATGGGTTGCAATTGCCGCAGGGATCATAACCTTCATTGATCAGCTCCTCCCGCGTGCAACAGCGTTCCAGCTTATTCTTTTCCTTCATCTGCTTGACCGATTTACAGTCCGGATAGTGAAATTTCTTCGTATTCGTGTTGCAGATATACGTGCGCGTACCGGAAGTACCTTCCGCACTCCGCGTGATCTCTTCGCTCTCTTCCGGCTCCTCCGCGTCCTGCGTCTCCTCCAGCGCCTGGACGGCCTCCTCACTCAGGTGGCTCTCGCCAGTCTTGTAGTCGATCTCGACGCCGGGCTCCACATTGTAACAATAGGTGCAAAAGGATATCACATCATCTTCCAGTGACAAAGCCTCCACCAGAACGCCCCTGGCGACCAGTTCGTTCTCCGCGAAGAAGGGTGTGCAGCGGTACAGTACGTGATGACCGGTGTTCCGAATGTACTCCAACACCGAGGTCTCATCCCCCTGCATCCCGATGGCATTCATCATATGGGTGCCTGTGATCAGGTTTTCTTCAGTGGCGTTCAGGCCGGAGAAAGCGAACATCAGCATATGGGCACGCTGGTACAGCTTGCCGCCGGATTCATTGATCAGTTCCGGATACTCGGCCTGCACAAAGCCACTGGGATGAATGCTGCTGATACTCCGGCGCTTCGCCGTCGGCAGAGTCTCGGGGCCGGCCAGCATCATCACACAGCCGGCACGCCCCAGCGCATCCAGCGGGGTCAGCAGGATCTGCACTTCTTCCATCTCATCGCCCTCAAGGAAGGGTTTGTCATCATTGAGGGTGATATCGATACTGCCGTTGTAAGCCGGGATCTGCTCCAAAGTGATATCCGGCCGCGGCACATCAGTATAGTAGGCATCGACCGGACTGTCCGTCTGCACCGGGATCAGGTCCCGGGCAGGCGCTTCCTCAGACGGTTCCTCTGGCACTTCGCTGGAGGATTCTTCCACAGAACTCTCTTTCTCCACAGAAGAGGCCTCCGAAACACTCTCTTCAACAGAAGCTTCTTCCGATGAGACCTCCCGCGCGGAGCTTTCCGGGCGGCTCTCCGCTGTCTGTTCTCTGCCGCAGGCACTCAGTAACAAAAGTCCGCAGAGGCAAAGGCACAGAAGCCTGCTCATCAGCTTCATGTATGGTTACTCCTTTACTGGATCACGATGGAATCGATCAGTTCCTGGAATGCAGTGTTGTACTTCTCCACATCTTCATCATTCATGACCATGCTGACGATCGCGTACATATCAGCATCCTTGCAGAAGATCAATCCGCTGCCGTGCACGTTGAGTCCAGAAGCTGAGCCTGAGAATTTATACTGATATGCGTTGACACCGCTGACCTGGATGTTTGCCTCCTCGTCCAGAGTGAAGGGTTCGAACTGTCCCTTGAAACCGGAGATGAAGGATTCCTGATACTGCTTATTGTGCATGTCCGCTCCGGCAGCCACGCCCTTCTGCACCATCGTGACAAGTGATCCTGTGTCTGCCATATAATACTTCTCGGTATCCGTGCTCTGATCGTCCGACGGGT
This sequence comes from uncultured Eubacteriales bacterium, assembly GCA_902796435.1. Classification (GTDB taxonomy): domain Bacteria; phylum Bacillota; class Clostridia; order Lachnospirales; family Bianqueaceae; genus RUG159. The sequence goes on from CADBPG010000114.1 coordinate 8,781, forward strand.
TCCATGCATCCGGTACGACATAATACATATCGACCAGTTGCTCCGCGCCTTCCGGGATCTCTGCCGGGGCAGGCTCTTCAGAGCTTTCTTCTTCTACAGAAGACCCCGGCTCTTCACTTTCTTCCACGGAGCTTTCCTCAACAGAGCTTTCCTCCACGGAACTCTCAGAAGATTCTTCTACGGAGCTTTCAGAGGATTCCTCTACAGAACTCTCGGAAGACTCTTCCACAGAACTTTCTTCCACCTTGGATTCAGAGCTTTCTTCTGCCTTGGACTCTGAATTGTTCGTAAAAACATTTCCGCTGCCCGCTTCCTTCTTGGAGCAGCCCACGACCAGCACGCACAGCAGTGCGACCAGCAGCAAAGATACGATTTTTTTCATTTTCTTAAACCTCCCCTTTTTATTTCTGACTGCGGATCTCTTTACGCAGTCCAAAGAGCACAAACAATGCAATGATCATCAGGACCAGCAGCGCCAGTCCGCAGACCAAAACGACGGCAGCGAGTGCAGTCGAGTCGGTATACTGGGCCAGCAGCGCAAATACGGTGACGACCAGGTACAGGACGAGCATCAGGATCTTGATCATGCGCAGGCTCGAACTCTTGCTGGAGCCACAGTCATCCGCCACCTTCTCCAGGATACCGAACAGGGTGAACATGTAGACCAGTTCGACGATGTTCAGGACAGCCTGCAGTACTGAGAGCAAGGGATTTTCCATTCCAGGCTCCGCGATGCTCAAAAGCCACAGGGCGCCAGTAAATACCGCCATGACGAGCGGCAGCCAGTGCATGTAGGCCTTGCCTTCCATATAGGTACCAAAAGGTACGAAGGCCAGGAACATCAGGATCCAGCCGACGAAATTCGGCGTGATGTTGATGGTCCCGCCGGAAAGTGTCAGATTGATGTTGACCAGAATGAAAAAGAAGCCAAACGC